>NZ_LABZ01000165.1 GCF_001043955.1 Methylobacterium tarhaniae
TGCTCGGGCCTGCCCGAGATCGAGGTTGATGCTCGGGCCTGCCCGAAATCGAATCGATGCGTCGGCATCCCGGGCCGGTGGTCTCGTCCGGAGACCGCGCCGTGAGCGGCTCCGCGCGGCCATCCGGTGCTTGCCCGCGGCCCCGCCGGACATGGGCGGGGCCGCGGGGTCGCCGCGTCACGCGAAGGTGAAGTTCGCCGCCGAGAGGCTGCCGGCCTGCACGTTCTGCAGCGTGATGAGGTCACCCGCGCCGTAGGCGATCGTCAGGTTCGTGCCGTCCTGCCGGCTCGCCGCGAGCACCCCGCCGAAATCCACGAAGGCGCCGCCGTTGAACGCGATCACGTCCGCCTCGGTGCCGCCGGCCACGAAGTCGGTGATCTGGTCGAGCCCGTCGCCGGCGCCGAAGGCGAAGACGTCGCTGCCCGCCCCGCCGGTGAGAACGTCGTCGCCGGCATTGCCGAACAGAAGGTCGGCGCCCGTATCGCCCGTCAGCGTGTCGCGTCCCGCGCCGCCCGACAGGTCATCGGCATCGGCCCCGCCCGACAGGGTGTCGTCGCCCTCGCCGCCGAAGATCTGGTCGTTGCCGGCATCGCCCGTCACGTAGTCGTTGCCGTCGCCTCCCCAGATGGTGTCGTTGCCGTCCTCGCCATAGACGCCGTCGTTGCCGGCCTCGCCGAACAGCAGGTCGTCACCCACCTCGCCGTGCACCTCGTCGTTGCCCGCCCCGCCCCGGGCCGTATCGTTGCCCGAGCCTGTACCGATGAAGTCGTTGCCCTGTTGGCCGGAGACCGAGTCGGCGCCCTCGCTGCCGAACAGCGTGTCGTCGCCGGTGCCGCCATAGACGAGGTCGTCGCCGCTGCTGCCGTCGACCAGGTCGTCGCCGTCGTCGCCGAACAGCAGGTCGTTGCCCGCCCCGCCCCGCACGGTGTCGCGGCCCCAGCCGCCCGAGCCGAAGTCGTTGCCGTCGCCGCCGGTCACGAGGTCGTCGCCATCCTGCCCGAGGACGAGGTCGTCGCCCCGTCCGCCCGACAGGCTGTCGGCGCCGCCGCCGCCCGCGAGCGTGTCGTTGCCGCGCCCGGCCGTCATCGTCTCGGCGTCGACGGTGCCGGTCAGGCTGTCATTGCCGTCGCCGGTGGCGAGCCTGGCGAGCCGGGTGGTCTCATCGATGCGCGTGGCGATGCCCGCGATGGTGGCCTCGTGCCGGGCAAGGTCGATGACCGTGTCGCCGGTGACGGCGGCAGCGTTCAGACCGTGCGGGCCGGGCGCGGCGGCGATCACGGCGCGCGCGGCGTCGCTCCCGGCGAGGTGGCCGTAATCATCCGTGTAGATGAAGGTCTGGCCGGCATCCGCGGTGTCGCCCATCAGGGTGAGCGACGCTTTCAGGAGCAAGGCGCTCGTCTCGCTCCCGTTGGTGACATCGAGCCTCCAGGTGCCGGCATCCGCCATGACGCCCCAGTTCTGCACCGTATCGAAGGAGTAGGACAGCTTGGACGGCAGGCGGGCCTGGGTGGCATACGAGGCCGGATCCAGCAGCTTCGTCACCGTCCGTCCGTCCGGACCCGTGAGGGTCAATCCGACGCCCGCGATGTCGGAGGCGGGAACGGTACCGTCAGCGGAGGGGAGCATCTGCATCTCGACCGTGACGACCGTGTGCTGGACGCGCATGGGATTCAGGAAGGACGCGGTCAGGCTGAGGCTGCCCTGGGATCCGACGGCGGTGCCGTTGTCCGAGGGGCCCTTCCACAGGATGGTCGTCTGCTTGAGATTGTCGTACGTGCTCTGCTTGGTCCAGCTCTCGGCGAGCCGCACCGCTGCCCTCGCGTCGATGAGGCCGAAGCCGAGATCGTCGTTGAACCGGTGGCCGCCGCCGTTCCAGTCGGTTGCGCCGTTGGTGTTCCAGGTCGCCACCCCGTCGGGAGTGCGGGCGCTGTAGGCCAGGATCTCCTGGACGTCCCGGTAGCCGAGGAGGGGATTGGCCTCCAGCATCAGCGCGACGACGCCGGTGGCGATCGGTGTCGCCGCCGAGGTGCCGTTGAAGCCGGAGCCGACCGCGTCGGTGTAGTCGCCGTCTGGGGCCGTGTTGTAGCCGGCGGTCCCGAGCAGGTCAGTGGTGACGATGCTGTTGATGTTGTTGGCGGTGGGCGGCACGCCGTCGGAGCTGACGCCGCTCCCGGGCGAGGCGACCAGCACGTTGGGACCCGGCGTCGAGTACGAGGTGACGGTCCCATCCGCGTTCGCCGCCGCCACGGTGATGACGTAGGGCGAATTGGTCTGTGGGGCAAACACCGTGTTGTCGCCCTCCTCCCGCGCGTTCCCGGCGGCGAACAGGTTGACGATGCCCAGCCCGGCGCGCCCCTGCTGCGCGAGCTTCAAATGCGCCGGTGAATGATAGATCTGGGCGGAGGTATACGCCATCGGGTCGTTACGAGAACTGCCGTCTCCCCAGCTGTTATTGACGACGGAAACGCCGTCCATCAGCATATACTGCACCGCTTCCATATACGGATCTGGAGAGAACGGGCGTAGGCTTCCCTCATCGATGCCTGAGTAGCCGATCCCCTTGCTGCCGAAGGCGACTCCGACGACGCCCTGCCCGTTTTGCGCCGCCAGGATGAGGCCCATGCTCGCAGTGCCGTGGACCTCCTTGATGGTCCCGCGCTCGCTCTCGAGCGTGTTGTAGAACTTGTCCGCCAGCGCGTTGGGTGCGAGATCAGGATGGTCGAGTTCGAAACCACCGTCGAGGACGCCGACCACGACGCCCTTGCCGGTATAGTCCTTCCAGACCTCGGTGACGTTGATATCGTTGCGGTACGCACCGTTCGCCTGGGGCAGGCCCATGATGTCCTGCCCGGTATTGAGCAGATGCCATTGCGAGCCGAACAACGGATCGTTGGGAACGTAGCCAGCGGTCATGGATCCTGCACTCGTCAAGGCGGACGGCCTCTTCGGAGCGAAGCGTAGCCGTAGTCTTGCCGTAGCAGGCCTATTCAGAAGATACAAGAGATCCTATACAACAGGGAACAAATGCGAATATATTCGCAACTTGAACAATATTAGCACTGGCGGCGATCGATCAGCATCGGCCATATTCATTAAATAATGATTAACCATGTATCACGATGCAATCCGGGACAAGGCTCGCGGCCGGGCGCCCACCGCCAGCGAACCGGGGCTCCACCATGCGGGCCGGCGGGACGAGCCCCGGACACCATCGTCCGGACCTCGTCTCACGCTGCCCGGACGGTCGCCAGAAAGCGGGCGACCTCGGCCGAGAGATGCTCGGATTGTCGCGACAATTCGGAGGCCGAGGCCAGCACCTGGTGCGCGGCCGCGCCCGTATCCTCGGAGGCGCGCGCCACGCCCGCGATGTTGCCGGTCACCTCGGAGGTGCCGCCCGCCGCCTGCGCCACGTTGCGGACGATCTCCTGGGTCGCCGCGCCCTGCTGATCCACCGCCGAGGCGATGGCGGCCGCGACGCCGTTGATCTCCTGAATCCGCCCGGTGATGCCCCCGATGGCGCCGACGGCCTGGCTGGTCACGGCCTGGACCTGGCCGATGCGCTGGCCGATCTCCTCGGTGGCCTTCGCCGTCTGGGATGCCAGTTCCTTCACCTCTGCCGCCACCACGGCAAAGCCGCGCCCCGCCGCACCGGCCCGGGCCGCCTCGATCGTGGCGTTCAGCGCCAGCAGATTGGTTTGGCCGGCGATGGTCGAGATCATCCCGACCATGGCGCCGATCTGCTCGGCGGCCTGGGCGAGCTCCTGCACCAGCTGCGAGGTCTGGCCGGCCTCGGCCGTGGCAGCCTGGGCGAGGCCCGCCGAGCCGGCGACCTGCCGGCCGATTTCCTGCACGGCGGATCCCAGCTCCTCGGTCGCCGCCGCCACCGTGCCGACATTGGCGGCGGCTTCCTCGGCCGCCGCCGCGACCGCCGTCGATTGCGCCGCGGTCTCGGCCGCCGTCGCGGTCAGCTGCTGGGCCGTCGCCTGAAGCTCGGTGGCCGAGGATGACACGATGCCGACGATGCCGCCCACCGCACGCTCGAACCCGTCGGCCAGCTCCATCATCGTGCGCTTGCGCTCGCTCGCGGCGGCCTCGGCGGCGATGCGCCGGACCTCCTCCTCCTCGGCGGCCTTCTGCGCCACCATGGTCCGGATACCCTCGACGGCGCGGCCGACCGTGCCGATCTCGTCGCCGCGCCGGGCCTCCTCGATCTCCGCCACGGTCTCGCCGTGCGCCATGCGCCGCAGGACCGCGACCAGGCTGCCGAGTGGGCGCGTGATGCCCAGGACCGCGATCACGACCGCCGCGAAAAGGCCGGCCAGCATGCCCGCGGCGCTGAAGGCGATCAGGCCGTGGCGGGTGGCATTGGTCTGGTCGGTCAGGGCGTCCGAGTTCGCCTCCATGTAGCCGCGGATGTCGTCGGCGAGCCGGGCGCCCTCGGCGACCATGGCCTGGAAGGTCGGGTCGATGTCCCGATGCACGAGATCGATGGCTTCGGCGTTGCGGTTGGCGGCACCGAGGCGGCGCACCTCGGAGACGTTCCGGACGAAGCGGTCGAGGCGGCCGGCCTGCTCGTCGATCCGGCTCGCGAAGGAAGGGGCCTCGGCGCGCAGGTCGGAGAGCATCTTGGCAACGTGCGGCAGGGCCGTCTCGAAGCCCGCATTGGCGGCCTGCATCTGATCGCGCTCGGTCTCGGCGATGATCCGGTAGACCCAGTAATTGAGTTCGAAGACCAGGCGGTTCGCGCGCCGGGCGGTCGCGACGGCGCGAGCCTCACGATTGATGAAGAGGCTGTATGCATCGTCGATCACGGTCATCCGCCCCTGGGCGTACCAGACGCATCCCCCGACGATCACGCCGATCAAGGCGATGATGGCCGAGATCTTGGGCAAGATCTTGATGTTGGACAAGCGCAGCATGTGACACCCCCCGATCACTCATGATTTGAATTAGCGTGGTAAATATTCGCTGAATCCGCAGGGGAAGGGTGATGCTCGCGGGCCTTGCATCGTCACGCAGCAGGGCTTCGATCGCGCGTCCAGTGCGCATCCGGGCACTCACAGTGCAGCGCTTCGGCACGCCATGTCCCATGACGGCAAGCGGTTCTCGACCATCCCGTGGATCGCCCGGTTCGGACTGTTCCTGCGGCTTGGGGTCCTGCGTGCGGCACGAAGATCGACTATAGGACTAAAATCTTATCTTGCGGACGTTCGTTCGCGGACCGGGCAACGGACCTTCGCCGCCTTTCGCCATATCCGGAAACGCCGGCCGTGGCGGACGGGGGGCGATGCACGCGTGGCCGTCCGCGCCCAGGTCGGCTGGGATGGCGCCGTCCGGCGCGATAAGCTGAGCCGTCATCCGAAGACCCCGATCCGGGTCTCACCGATCGGCCCTCTCGCCTCGAAGGCAGCCTCGTGTTGATCGCCTCCCCATGACCGGCGCCGTCCTGCTGGCGCTCCTGCCGGTCGTCCTCCTCACCGCCCTCGGCCTCACCCTGCGCCGCCGCCGCTTCCTCGCCGAGAGCTTCTGGCCGCAGGCCGAGCGGCTCGGATACTTCGTGCTGCTGCCGAGCCTGTTCTTCCACAGCCTCGCCACCGCGCGGGTCGAGGGGGTGCCGGTGGGGGCGCTCGCCCTGACGCTGATCCTCTCGACCGTGATCGTGGCCGGCCTCGTCGTCGGCTTACGGCCGCTGATCCGGGTCGACGGCCCGGCCTTCACCTCGGTGTTCCAGGGCAGCGTGCGGTTCAACAACTATGTCGGGGTCACGCTCGCGGCCGGCCTGTTCGGCACGCAAGGCATCGCGCTGGCGGCGATCTGCAACGCGGCGATCGTGCCGACGGTCAACATCCTGTGCGTGCTGGTCTTCGCCCGCCACGGCGCGGCGCGGCTGTCGCCGCGGGGCGTCGCCAGGCAACTCGTCACCAACCCGCTGATCGTGTCGTCACTCGGTGGGATGGCGTTCCAGCTCCTCGGCTGGGGCATTCCCGTGGGGCTGGAGCCGGCGATGCGCACGCTCGGCGCCGCCTCGCTGCCGATCGGCCTGCTCTGCGTCGGGGCCGCGCTCGACTTCACGGGGGCGCGGGCCTGGGTGGGGCCGGTCATGTCGGCCTCACTGATGAAGTTCCTGGCGATGCCGGCGGCCACCCTGGCCGTTGCCCTGAGCCTCGGGCTGCACGGGCCGGCCCTGACCACGGCCCTGCTGTTCCAGGTGCTGCCCACCGCCTCCTCGGCCTACATCCTGGCGCGCCAGCTCGGCGGCGATGCGCCGCTGATGGCCGGGATCACGGCGGTGCAGACCGTGCTCGCGCTCGTGGCGATGCCGCTGGTGCTGATCGGCCTGTCGGTCTTCGTACTGATGGGGTGAGACCGGTCCTTCCGGACCGGTGCCGATCCTCCGGATCGGGGGCCGGCCGTCAGGCCGGCACCCCCGCCCGCGGCGCCTCGCGGGTGGCGAGGTTGCGCTTGACCGCGTCCTGGACCTTCTCGAAGGCCCGCACCTCGATCTGCCGCACCCGCTCGCGGGAGACGCCGAACTCGCTGGAGAGGTCCTCCAGGGTGATCGGGTCGTCGGCGAGGCGGCGGGCCTCGAAGATCCGGCGCTCCCGCGGGTTGAGCACGCCGAGCGCGTCCTTGAGGGCGGCGAGGCGGTTCTGCCCCTCCTCCTCGCGGGCGAGCACGGTCTCCTGGGTCGGGCTGTCGTCGACGAGCCAGTCCTGCCACTCGCCCTCGCCCTCCTCGCGCAACGGCGCGTTGAGCGACGCGTCGCCGCCGAGGCGGCGGTTCATGTCGATCACGTCCTGCTCGGGCACGCCGAGGCGGGTGGCGATCTGCTTGACCTGGTCGGGGCGCAGGTCGCCCTCGTCGAGGGCGGAGATGCGGCCCTTGGCCTTGCGCAGGTTGAAGAACAGCTTCTTCTGGTTCGCGGTGGTGCCCATCTTCACGAGCGACCACGAGCGCAGGATGTATTCTTGAATCGCCGCCTTGATCCACCACATCGCATAGGTGGCGAGGCGGAAGCCCTTGTCGGGATCGAAGCGCTTGACGGCCTGCATCAGGCCGACATTGCCCTCGGAGACCACCTCGCCGATCGGCAGGCCGTAGCCGCGATAGCCCATGGCGATCTTGGCCACGAGCCGCAGGTGGGAGGTCACGAGCTTGTGGGCGGCGTCACGATCGCCATGTTCGCGCCAGCTCTTGGCGAGCATGTATTCCTCCGTCGGCTCCAGCATCGGAAACCGGCGGATCTCGTCGAGGTAGCGCGACAGGCCCCCTTCGTTGGCGAGCACGGGAAGTGCAGCAGCCATTCCAACCTCCTGAAAGCTCCCCGCGAAGACATGGGCGAGCGCGAACGACCTCCCGTTGGCCGGTCGTTCGATCTGCCACACTAGCAGAGAGCGGCCCGGCCCGGTAGCGACGGGTGTCGCCACCAACGCGTGAGGCGCCGTTTTGTGCTGCCGTGGCGGTTCGCCGCGTGCGGTGCCGCACTGCCCTAGAGTGAGCGCAAGCCCGCTCCCTCGTCAATGAGACGTGCGACACGGGCGTTCTCATCCCGAACCGTGTCCGTTCAGGGCGTCAGCGCCGCGATCAGCCGGGCCATGTCGGGCGGCGGCGGGCTCTCGAAGCGCATCGATTCGCCGGTGCGGGGATGGCGGAAGCCGAGCAGGGCCGCGTGCAGGGCCTGGCGGCCGAGATCGGCAAGGGCTTGGCGCGCGTCGGGTTCGAGGCGGTTGGCCTTGGTGCGGAACGCCGCGCCGTAGACCGCGTCCCCGAGCAACGGGTGTCCCTTGTGGGCGAGGTGGACGCGAATCTGATGGGTGCGCCCGGTCTCCAGCCGGCAGCGCACCAGCCCCACCGGCTCCTGCGTCCCGAGCATGGCTTCGATGCGGTAATGGGTGATCGCGTGGCGGCCGCGGCCCTCCCGCACCACCGCGATCTTCTCCCGGTTGCGCTCCGAGCGGGCCAGCGCCGCGTCGATCGTGCCGGTGGCGGGTTCGGGGAAGCCCCAGACCAGAGCCAGATAGGCCCGCTCCAGGGGCCCGGTGCGGCCGTGATCGGCGAATTGCGCCGAGAGGTCCTGGTGGGCGAGGTCGGTCTTGGCCACCACCATCAGGCCGGTCGTGTCCTTGTCGAGGCGGTGGACGATGCCGGGCCGCGCGACGCCGCCGATGCCCGACAGGCTCGCGCCGCAATGGGCGAGCAGCGCGTTGACGAGCGTGCCGCTGTCGTTGCCCGCGCCCGGATGGACGACGAGCCCGGCCGGCTTGTCGATCACGATCAGGTCGTCGTCCTCGTAGACCACCGCGAGGTCGCGGGCCTCCGGCTCCGGCTCGGCCGGGCGCGGCGGCGGCACCGTCACGGCGACGCGCCGGCCGGGCGCGACCTTGGCGGAGGGATCGCCGATGGCGGCATCCTCCAGGGTCACCTGCCCCTCGCGGATCAGCGCCTGAAGGCGGCTGCGCGACAGGTCCGGCCACAGCCGCGCCAGGGCCCGGTCCAGGCGCTCGCTCCCCTCCCCCGGCGGGATCACTCCCTCCCGCAGCTCGGCCTCGCTCAATCCGTCTCTCCCGCGGCATCATCCGAAAACGCAGCCGGGATACGATTTCGGGCTTGTGCCCGTCCAGGCCCCTGGCTATACAGCCGCCATCCCGCCGGGCCAGCTCCCATCGTCTAGCGGTCTAGGACGTCGCCCTCTCACGGCGAAAACAGGGGTTCGAGTCCCCTTGGGAGCGCCACCGGCCGGAGATCTTTTCGGATTTCGTTTTGTGTCCATGGTGTGCTTCGGGCACGCGGCGCATCGCTCCGTTTAACCTTCTCCCTTTCTGACGACCGGCATCGCATCAGGCGCCCGGCCCCGGCTTGCGCCCGCAGGTGAGCGCACCGCCACAGCCCTTCGAGCCGACGGAAACGGTGCCGCAGCCGTCACCAGCGCGCGACGACCTGCGCGCCGCAGATCGCCAGGACGAGGCCCAAGCCCCTCGCGAGGTCGAGCCGGCCGAACAGCCCGAACCCGTAACCGTAGAAGACCAGGCCGAGCACGAGAGACTCGCACGATCCGGCAAGCGGGCGGTCCTCGACCAGGCGGCCCAGCGACGACGATGGACTATCCAACCCGCGACCTCATCCCGAGGTCGTGGTGTGGACGGATAGTTCGCCACAATTCTTCATCGTGAGATCACGCGCAAGCACGATCTCGACATGAGACGGGACATCGAAGCGATCAACTTCTTCGATGCATCCACTGCATCAATGCCCGTGCTCCGGCAGCGTCAACCCGAAATGGCTCACCAGATCCTGCACCTGCGCCGGGGTCAGGTGGCGCGGGTTGAGGTTGCGCAGCAGCAGGTAGAGCTTGGCGGTCTCCTCCAGCTCCTCGGTGGCGAAGACCGCCGCTTCCAGAGTGTCGCCGGCCACCACCGGGCCGTGATTGGCGAGCAGCACCGAGGAATAGTGCCCGGCGAGCCCCCGGATCGCGTCCGCCACCGCCGGGTCGCCGGGGCGGAAATACGGCACCAGGGCCACCGCGCCGGCCCGCATCAGGCTGTAGGGGGTGAGCGGCGGCAGCACCGCGCGGGGGTCGATCTCCGGCAGCATCGAGACCGCGACGGCGTGGGTGGAGTGGAGATGCACGATCGCCCGGGCCGAGGCCCGGCTGTCGTAGAGGGCGCCGTGGAGCGGGATCTCCTTGGTCGGCTTGTCGCCCGACAGGAGCCGCCCGTCGCGGTCGAGGCGGGAGATCCGGGCCGGGTCGAGGAAGCCGAGGGACGCGTTGGTCGGCGTCACCAGCCAGCCGCCGTCGTCGAGACGCAGCGAGATGTTGCCGGACGAGCCGGGGGTCAGGCCGCGCTCGAACAGCGAGCGCCCGAAGCGGCAGATCGCCTCGCGCAAGGCGGATTCGCTTGATCCCGATACATCCGTCACGCCGTCGCTCCCTCGATCAACTCGAAGCCGAGATCCACCACCGCCGCCGGCCCTCCGGCGCAGAGGAGCCGGGCCGCCGTGGCGCCGGCCTCGACCCGCGGGGTGCGGATGGTGGCGAGCGGCTGCGGCATCAGCCGGCCGACATCGAGGCCGTTATAGCCGAACAGGGCCAGCCGCTCCGGCACCGCGAGGCCGTGGGCGAGGCAATGGAAGTAGCCGCCGAGCGCCATGTCGTCGTTCGAGAAATAGGCCGCGTCGAGGTCCGGCACGCGGGCGAGGAGAGATTCCAGCCCGTGCCGTCCGGCCTCGACCGAGGAGGGGCTCGCGACCCGTTCCTCGCCGACGAGCGCCAGCCCGGCCTCGCCCAAGGCATCGCGAAAACCCGCATAGCGCTTGGCGGCGCGCCTGTCCTTGGTCAGGTCGTGGCCGATATAGCCGATGCGGCGGTAGCCGCGGCCGGCGAGGTGGCGGGCGCTCGCCTCGCCGGCGGCGCGGTTGGAATAGCCGACCACGATGTCGAGCCCCGGCCCGTCGGTGTCGAGAAGCTCGGCCACCCGCACGCCGCTGGCGAGGAGCCGGCGCCGCGTGCCCGGATTGTGCTCGAGCCCGGTGACGATCAGCCCGGCCGGACGCCAGCTCAACAGCGAGCCGACCACCGCCTCCTCGCGGTCCTGGTCGTAATCGGTGACGGCGATGACCGACTGGAAGCCCTCCTGCTCCAGGGCCGCGGTCGCCCCGCGCAACAGGTCCGGGAAGACGATGTTGGTGAGCGAGGGGATGACGATGCCGATCAGCCGCGAGCCGGTGGAGGCCAGCGTTCCGGCGATGCGGTTCGGCACGTAGCCGAGGCGCGCCACCGCCGCCTCGACCCGGGCCCGGGTCTTCTCCGAGAACGAGCCGTGGCTGCGCAGGACCCGCGACACCGTGCTCTCGCCGACCCGCGCCTCGCGGGCGACGTCCGCCAGGGTGATCGGGCGCCGCCCGGCGCCGTCCCGCACGCCCTCCTCGTCGGCCGCGAAGACCTCGTTGATCCCCTCGTCCATCGGCCCTCCCCCTCTTCCCGGCACCTTGTCACGGACGCTCGGGAGCGCCACGATGTCATGGTTCCCCGGCCGGCTCAACGGATCCATGATCCGGATTGGCAGCGCTGCCAAATCGATGCTAAGGCTTGGGACGATGGCGCGGCGCCAGATCGCGCAAGGTTCGGGTCGTTCGCGGCCCGCAGGGAGGAAGCGCATGAGCGACACACCCGCCCGCGTCGCGGTGATCGGCCTCGGTTCGATGGGCTACGGCATGGCGCAGGCCCTGCGCCGGGCCGGCCTCGACGTCGCCGGCAGCGACGTCGCCCCCGACAACGTGGCGCGCTTCGCCGCCGAGGGCGGACGCGGCGCCCGTCACCCGGCGGAGGCCGCGGCGGACGCGGGCATCGTGGTCTGCGTGGTCGTCAACGCGGCCCAGACCGAGGCGGTCCTGTTCGGGCCCGACGGCGTCGCCGCGGCGATGCCGGAAGGCGCGGTGTTCGTCTCCTGCGCCACCATGGACCCGGAGATCGCCCGCCGCCTCGCCGCGAAGCTCGAGGCCACGGGCCGCCACTACCTCGATGCGCCGATCAGCGGCGGCGCCCAGCGGGCCGCGCAAGGCGAGCTGACGATCCTGGCCTCGGGCAGCCGCGAAGCCTTCGCGCGGGCCAAGCCCGCCCTCGATGCCATGGCGGCCAAGCTCTACGAGCTCGGCGACGCCGCCGGCCAGGGCGCGGCCTTCAAGATGATCAACCAGTTGCTCGCCGGCGTGCATATCGCGGCGGCGAGCGAGGCGATGGCCTTCGCCGCCCGCCAGGGCCTCGACCTGCGGCGCGTCTACGAGGTCATCACCGCCTCGGCCGGCAATTCCTGGATGTTCGAGAACCGGATGCCGCACGTGCTGGACGGCGATTACGCGCCGCGCAGCGCCGTCGACATCTTCGTCAAGGATCTCGGCATCGTGCAGGACATGGCGCGGACCCAGAAATTCCCGGTGCCGGTGGCGGCCGCCGCGCTCCAGATGTTCCTGATGGCATCGGGTGCCGGCATGGGCCGGGACGACGACGCCTCGGTGGCGCGGATCTACGCGCAGGTGACGGGGACGGCGTTGCCGGGCGGGGCGGGCTGAAACTTCGTTCAATCCACCGAACCGATACCCTCCTGGTCGTTCCGGGCTCCGCTTCGCGGCCCCGGAACGACGCGGAGGATACGCAACGTGGGCGCCTGGCCGACATGCCGCCGACAGGCCAGGGCACCGGCGCCCCGCGCCGATGGGAGGATCTTCATGCCGCGCTTCGCCGCGAACCTGACCCTGATGTTCACCGAGGTCCCGTTCCTCGATCGCTTCGCCGAGGCCGCTGCGGCCGGGTTCGAGGCGGTGGAGTTCCTGTTCCCCTACGACCACCCGCCCGAGGCGGTGGCTGAGCGCTTGAGGGCGCACGGCCTGACCCAGGCCTTGTTCAACCTGCCCCCGGGCGACTGGGCGTCGGGCGAGCGCGGCCTCGCGGCGCTCCCTGAGCGGTTCGAGGAGCTGAAGGCCGGCGTCGAGACGGCGCTGGCTTACGCCCGCGCCACCGGCGTGAAGCGCCTGCACCTGATGGCCGGCATGGCCGACCGGAACGATGCCAAGGCGCAGGATTCCTACCGCCGCGCCGTCGCCTGGACGGCGGAGCGCTTGGAGAAAGAGGGCCTCGACCTCGTCCTCGAGCCGATCAACGCCCGCAACATGCCGGGCTACTTCCTCAACGATTTCGGTTACGCCGCTGACCTGATCCGCGATCTGGCCCTGCCGAACCTGAAGCTCCAGTTCGACCTCTATCACTGCCAGATCCTGCACGGCGACGTGACCATGCGGCTGCGCGCCCTGATGCCGATCATCGGCCACGTCCAGACGGCGAGCGTGCCGGAGCGGCACGAGCCCGGCAGCGGCGAGATGAACGACGCCTTCCTGTTCGCCGAGCTCGACCGGCTCGGCTATGACGGCTTCATCGGCTGCGAGTACAACCCGCGGGCCGGCACGCGCGACGGGCTCGGCTGGTTCGCCCCCTACAAGGGAGCACGGACATGACCCTGGCGCTGGGCTGCATCGCCGACGACTACACCGGCGCCTCCGACCTCGCCAACACCCTGACCAAGGCGGGCCTGCGCACCGTCCAGACCATCGGGGTGCCGGCGGGCGATCTCGCGCTCCCCGAGGTCGACGCCGTGGTGGTCTCGCTCAAGAGCCGCTCGATCCCGGCCGGGGAGGCGGTGGCGCGCTCGCGCGAGGCCGCCTCCTGGCTCGACGCCCGCGGCGCCGGCCACCTGCTGTTCAAGGTCTGCTCGACCTTCGATTCGACGGATGCCGGCAATATCGGCCCGGTCACCGATGCGCTGCGGGAGGATGCGGGCGAGGCGATCGCGCTGGTCACCCCGGCCTTCCCGGAGACGGCGCGCACCGTCTATCTCGGCCACCTCTTCGTCGGCGCGATGCCGCTCGCCGAGAGCCCGCTGAAGGACCATCCCCTCAACCCGATGCGGGATTCGAACCTCGTGCGGGTGCTGGCGCGCCAGAGCCGAGCGGAGGTCGGACTGATAGACCTCGCCACGGTGGCGCAAGGGGCGGAAGCGGTGAGCGCGCGTCTCGACGCGCTGGTCCGCGAGGGCAAGGGCGCCGCCATCGCCGATGCGGTGCTCGACCGCGACCTCGCGGTCCTGGGCGCGGCGGCCCTCACCCGAAAGGTCTCGACCGGCGCCTCGGGCCTCGGCCTCGGCCTCGCCCGCGCCCTGGTGGCGTCCGGCCGGGTCGCCCCCGCCGCCGCGGACACCGATCTCGGAGGCCCGATCGGCGGCCCGGCGGCCTGCCTCGCCGGGAGCTGCTCGCAGGCGACGCTCGGGCAGATCGCCCGGGCCGAGGCGGCGATGCCGGTGCGCCGCCTCGACCCCGCGCGGCTGCTCGCCGGCGAGGAC
The DNA here is from genome assembly GCF_001043955.1 of Methylobacterium tarhaniae. Taxonomy (GTDB): domain Bacteria; phylum Pseudomonadota; class Alphaproteobacteria; order Rhizobiales; family Beijerinckiaceae; genus Methylobacterium; species Methylobacterium tarhaniae. The sequence continues at coordinate 13,887 of NZ_LABZ01000165.1, forward strand.
GAGGCCGGCGCGGCCCTCGCCTGGGCGGCGGAGCGGATCGGCGACGGCCCGGTTCTGATCGCCAGCAGCGCCGGGCCGGAGGACGTGGCCGCGGTCCAGGCCCGCTACGGCCGCGACGCCGCCGGCCACGCCATCGAGGACGCGATGGCGCGGATCGCCGAGGGGCTGGTCGCCCGCGGGGTGCGCCGGCTGGTGGTGGCCGGCGGCGAGACCTCCGGCGCCGTGGTCGACCGCCTCGGGCTGCCGGCCTTCCGCGTCGGCCCCGAGATCGCCGCCGGCGTGCCGGTCCTGCGCACCACCGACCGGGACATGTGGCTGGCGCTCAAGTCCGGCAATTTCGGCGGGCCGGACTTCTTCGCCGACGCGCTGCGGTTGATGCCGTAGCGACGATCGACCTGGCCGGGCGGCGCCGTCCGGTCAGGTCGCGCCCGCCCCGGTCGCCGCCTCGGCGTCACGGGTGGTGAGGCCCTGTGCGTCGAGCGTCCTGACGATCCGCGCGGCCAGGAGGGCACGGGCCTGTTCGAGGTCCGGATGCGGACGCTTCAAGTCGCGATCGACGTTGCCGCTCCCGTGAACGAACTCGCAATCGGCGTCGCTCGACCCAATCATGCTCTTCAAGGCTCGGCCTGCCCCTCCGCCTCCTCCCCTTCCGGCGGCACGGCCGGCGCCGCCGGCCCGGGCGCCACGTTCGGTGCAGGCGCGGCCGGCTTCGGCGTCACGGGCGCCGTCGCGACCGGCGCCGGCCGCCACGGCCGTCCCTCGCCCGGCCGCTTGGCCGTCTCGATCACCGGGCCCTCGGCGGTGAACCGCAGGGTCGTCGAGCCGTGCGCCGCCAGGAATTTCCGGTCGAGGACGTGTCGCGCGGCGCAACCGGGCGGCGCCTCCAGGCGGGAGACCACCACGGTCGCCCGGGCGCAATCCTCGGAGAAGGCGCGCTTGTCGCGCACCAGGGCCACGCTGACGCCCTGCGGACCGTGGCCGACGCAGCCGAGCTTGTCGCAGCGGGCGCCCGCGCCCAGCCCGGAATCGTCGCGGGAGCGGCCGTCGCCGTCGGCCTTCAGCCATTGCTCCAGCACGAAGGCGGGGGGCTTGCCCAGCACCACGAGGCGCCCGTCGGACCCGCGCAGGGCCGCCCCGCCGCCCTCGCGGTCGACGTAGAGGTCGGGGCGTTCCGGGCTCGCCGCGAGGGCGAGGCCGACGAGGCCCGGGGCGAGGCCGAGCCAGCGCAAGCCCGACACCGGCAGCACCAGGAGCAGCAGGGCGACCGTCATCAGGCCGAGGGCGCCGGAGCCGAAGGCCGGCAGGACCATGGTCGCGCGGTCGAAGCCCTCGATCCAGGACGAGATGTCGAGCATGCCGCGCACGGCCAGCCCCATCGTCCACCAGACCGGCCGGTCGAGGGCGAAGGGAGTGGCCAGGATGCCGAGCACCGCCGCCGGCATGACCACGAGCGAGACGAGCGGCAGGGTGAGCGCGTTGCCGACGAGCCCGAAGGGCTGCACCGTCTGGAAATGGTAGGTGGCGAAGGGCGCGGTGGCGATCTGCGCCACGAGGGTGGTGGCGAGCGTGCCGATCACCGAGGCGAGGAGCCAGGCGAGCGCGCGGGTGACCGGCCCGCCACCCTCCGGGTTCCACAGGCGCCCCTCGATCAGCCGGGCGCAGGCGACGAGGCCGGCCACCGCCCCGAACGACATCTGGAAGCTCGGGCCCAAAAGACCTTCCGGCTCGCGGGCGAGCGAGATCAGCGCCGCGAGCGCCAGGTTGCGCAGGCTCAAGGCCGGCCGGTCGACCAGGATCGCCCCGAGCATCACCAGGGTCATCACCAGCGAGCGCTCGGCGGCGAGGTCCCAGCCCGAGAAGGCGCAGTAGCCGGTGACCCCGACCATCGCGAGGGCGGCGGCGATCTTCTTGATCGGCCAAGCCAGCGCCAGTCCGGGCACCAGGGCGAGGAGCGCCCGGGCGAGCCAGAACACCACCCCGGCGGCCAGCACCATGTGCAATCCGGATATGGAGACGACGTGATAAATTCCGGCCGCCCGCAGGGCGTCGTTGGTGTCCTGGTCGATGAGGCCGCGCTTGCCGGTGACGAGGGCCGCCGCCACCGCGCCGGCCTGACCGCCATTCGACGCGGCGATGCGGCGGGTGAGCGCGTTGCGGGCCTCGTCCAGGCCGGCGGCGAGGCGCAAGGCGAGGGGCGCCGGCTCGGGCGGCGGCTTGACCGTGGCCTGGCCGAGGAGCGAGCCGACGGCGCCGATGCCGCGGAAATAGGCGTCTCGGGCGAAATCGTAGCCGCCCGGCCGGGCCGGCTCCGGCGGGGGCAGCAGCCGCGCCTTGGCCTCGATGTAGTCGCCGGGCTTGAGGCCGTCGGCGCGGCGATAGGAGACCCGCACCCGGGACGGGCGCTCGGCCTCCGGCATCTCGCCCAGCCGCGTGACCCGCACCACCAGCCGCGCGCCCTCCTCGCGCTCCTCCAGCGCCTCGACGAAGCCGTGGAGCGGCGCGATCACCGTGCGGGCGAGCACCGGCGCGGCGACGCCGGCCGTGCGGAGGGCGGCGGCGCCGAAGCCGAGGAACACGAAGGCTGCCGCGAGCAGCAGGGCCGGCGCCACCGCCCGGGCCCGGAGGGCGAAGGCCGACCCGGCCAGCGCGAGGCCGGAGCCGAAGGGGGCGGCGAGGACGACCGGGCCGTCAGCGACGGTGAGGAACAGGAGCGCGCCGGACCCGAAGGCCACCGCCAGCCAGGGAAACAGCCGGCGCTGCGCCGCCTCCGCGGCGAGCCCGGCGGAGAACCACCCGCCGAGGGCGGGCAGCAGCAGCACGGGCGCCGGCAGCGCGCCGGCGGCGCGCGCCACGATCCCCGTTCCTGCGCCCGGCCCCGCCATCATCCGCCCTGCGTCGCGCCTGCGCGCAACCGCCGCCGCCCCGGCTCCGGGCGCGAGCGACCGGTCCGGAAGACGGTTTCTTAACGGCTCGTCTTGCGCATGCTACAGGACCCGGCGCCGGCGGGTCGACTCGCACGACCCTGCCCTAACGGCTCCGGCCACACCGTTTTTCGCTCTCACCCGGTTCTCGTCGCGCATGTCCTCCGTCGTCACCCGCTTTGCCCCGTCGCCCACGGGCTTCCTCCACATCGGCGGGGGCCGCACGGCTTTGTTCAACTGGCTCTATGCCCGCCGCCACGGCGGGCGGATGCTCCTGCGCATCGAGGACACCGACCGCGAGCGGTCGACGCAAGCCGCCATCGACGCGATCCTCGACGGGCTGAACTGGCTCGGCCTCGAATGGGACGGCGACGTGGTCTACCAGTTCGCCCGCGCCGCCCGGCACCGGGAGGTGGCGGAGGGGCTGCTCGCCGCCGGCCGGGCCTATCACTGCTACGCCACCCCCGAGGAGCTGACCGAGATGCGCGAGGCCGCCCGGCGCGAGGGCCGGCCGATCCGCTACGACGGCCGCTGGCGCGACCGCGACCCGGCGGAGGCGCCCGCCGGCGTCAAGCCGGTGATCCGCCTGCGGGCCCCCACCGATGGCGAGACCGTGGTCGAGGACGCGGTGCAGGGCCGGGTGGTGTGGCAGAACAAGGATCTCGACGACCTCGTCCTGCTGCGCTCGGACGGCACGCCGACCTACATGCTGGCGGTGGTGGTGGACGACCACGACATGGGCGTGACCCACGTCATCCGCGGCGACGACCACCTGACCAACGCGGCGCGGCAGACCCAGATCTACCAGGCGCTCGGCTGGGACGTGCCGAACATGTCGCACATCCCGCTGATCCACGGGCCGGACGGGGCGAAGCTCTCGAAGCGCCACGGCGCCCTCGGCGTCGATGCCTATCGCGACCTCGGCTACCTGCCGGAGGCCTTGCGCAACTACCTCGTGCGCCTCGGCTGGAGCCACGGCGACCAGGAGATCTTCTCCACGCAGGAGATGATCGCGGCCTTCGACCTCGCCCAGGTCGGGCGCTCGCCGGCCCGGTTCGACTTCGCCAAGCTCGAGAACCTGAACGGGCACTACATCCGCTCCTCCACCGACGAGGCGCTGGTGGAGGCGATCGAGGCGATCCTGCCGACGCAAGGGGCGCGCTGGGGCCTCTCCGCCCCCCTCGCCCCGGAGACCCGCCAGAAATTCATCGCCGCCATGCCGGGGCTGAAGGAGCGGGCCAAGACCCTGATCGAGCTCGTCGACAGCGCCTATTATCTCTACGCCCCGCGCCCCCTCGCCCTCGACGATAAGGCCGTCGGCCTCCTCGGCAATGGCGGGCGCGAGCGGCTGGCCGGCGCCCTCCCCCATCTCGAGGCACTCGACGAGTGGAGTGCCGCCTCGACCGAGGGCGCGGTGCGTCACTTCGCCGAGACCGCCGGGGTCAAGCTCGGGCAGGTCGCCCAGCCCCTGCGGGCCGCGCTCACCGGCCGGACGACGTCGCCGCCGCTCTTCGACGTGATGGCGGTGCTCGGCCGCGACGAGAGCCTGGGGCGCCTGCGCGAGCAGGTTGCGGCCTGAGGCCCCGCCTCCGAACTGCCCCCCGCGCGAATCCGGCCGCGCGGAGGGATCTGATCGGCCATGAACAGAATCTGAATTCTGTCATCCGGGCGGGGAGCCGTGGTTGATGCCGGTGCGTCGATCCGCTAACCCGGTCGGCGAGTGAGCACCCGCAGCAAAGTCGCCGCCCTGCACCGGGGGCCGCGGTCGGACCGGCGCCGACGCTCAGTCACGTTGATGGAAAGGGTCCGCAACCCCATGAGCCTCCCCACCAGCACCCTCACGGTGAACGGCCGCGCGGTCGAGATGCCCACCAAGGCCGGTACGATCGGCCCGAGCGTCATCGATATCAGCAAGCTCTACGCGCAGACCGGCCAGTTCACCTACGACCCGGGCTTCACCTCGACGGCGTCCTGCGAGTCCAAGATCACCTATATCGACGGCGACGAGGGCGTGCTCCTGTACCGGGGCTACCCGATCGAGCAGCTGGCCGAGCACGGCGACTTCCTCGAGACCTGCTACCTGCTGCTGTACGGCGAGCTGCCGACCGCGGCCCAGAAGGCCGACTTCGATTACCGCGTCACGCGCCACACCATGGTGCATGACCAGATGAACCGGTTCTTCCAGGGCTTCCGCCGCGACGCCCACCCGATGGCCGTCATGGTCGCCTCGGTCGGCGCCCTCTCGGCCTTCTACCACGACTCGACCGACATCACGGACGAGAAGCAGCGCATGGTCGCCTCCATGCGCATGATCGCCAAGATGCCGACGCTTGCGGCCATGGCGTACAAGTACACGATCGGCCAGCCGTTCATCTATCCGAAGAACGACCTCGACTACACCTCGAACTTCCTGCGGATGTGTTTCGCGGTGCCGTGCGAGGAGTACCAGCCGAACCCCGTGCTGTCGCGGGCGCTCGACCGGATCTTCATCCTGCACGCCGACCACGAGCAGAACGCCTCGACCTCGACGGTACGGCTCGCCGGCTCCTCGGGCGCCAACCCCTTCGCCTGCATCGCCGCCGGCATCGCCTGCCTGTGGGGCCCCGCCCATGGCGGCGCCAACGAGGCGGCGCTGAAGATGCTGGCCGAGATCGGCACGCCGGAGCGCGTCGGCGAGTACGTCGCCAAGGCCAAGGACAAGAACGACCCCTTCCGCCTGATGGGCTTCGGTCACCGGGTCTACAAGAACTACGACCCGCGCGCCCGCATCATGCAGAAGACCACCCACGAGGTGCTGAGCGAGCTCGGCATCAAGGACGATCCGCTGCTCGACGTCGCGATGGAGCTGGAGCAGATCGCCCTCAAGGACGAGTACTTCATCGAGAAGAAGCTGTACCCGAACATCGATTTCTACTCGGGCATCACGCTGAAGGCGATGGGCTTCCCGACCTCGATGTTCACGGTGCTGTTCGCGCTCGCCCGCACTGTCGGCTGGATCAGCCAGTGGGCCGAGATGATCGAGGACCCGTCGCAGAAGATCGGCCGTCCGCGCCAGCTCTATACCGGCTCGCCGAAGCGGGATTACGTGACGGTGGCTCAGCGCGGCTGAGCTTTCGCCACGGTGAATTGAGAACGGGCGGCACGCGAGTGCCGCCCGCTTCTGTTTGTGCCGCACATGTCGGGAGGTTTAGCGCGGGAATCCTCCTCTCCCCGCGGACGGGGAGAGGAGATGGCCCGCGCTTGACTCGACTTCCCGGCCCTTACGCCGGCACCTTCCCGCCCAGCTCGTCCTCGATATGCGCCCGCACGATCGCGTCGAAGTCGGGCTCGGCCCGGAAGCCCAGCTCCAGCGCCCGCCGCGTGTCGAAGGTGCGGGGCCAGCCGGCGACGATGCGCTCGATGGTGGGATCGGGCTCGCGGCGGATGCGGGCGACGGCGGAATCTCCCGCCGCGCGGCGCAGTGCCTCGATCTGCTCCGCGACCGTGGCGCCGACGCCCGGCATGGTCAGGTTGCGGCGGTCGCCGAGGCGCTTGGTGTCGATCGTCGCGGCGTGGATCAGGAAGCCGACCGCCGAGCGCGGCGAGGCGTGCCAGTGGCGGACCTGGTCGGAGACCGGGAGAATGGCCTCCTGGCCGGCCAGCGGCTCGCGGATGATGCCGGAGAAGAAGCCGGAGGCCGCCTTGTTGGGCTTGCCCGGCCGCACGCAGATGGTCGGCAGGCGGATGCCGACGCCGTCGAAGATGCCGCGACGGCTATAGTCGGAGAGCAGCAGCTCGCCGATCGCCTTCTGGGTGCCGTAGCTGGTGAGCGGCGCCGTGAGGTACTCGTCGGGGATGGGCTCCGGCATCGGCGCGCCGAACACCGCCACCGACGAGGTGAAGACGAAGCGGGGCTTGTAGCCCTCGCCGATCGCCCGCACCGCGTCGTAGAGGCGCCGCGTGCCGTCGAGGTTGATGCGGTAGCCCTTGTCGAAATCGGCCTCGGCCTCGCCCGACACGATGGCGGCGAGGTGGAAGATCACGTCCGGGCGGCCGGCGACCAGGCGCTCGGCCTCGCCGGGATCGGAGAAGTCGGAGGCCGAGAGCGAGACCGGGATCTTGGTGCCGGCCGGCGCCTCGGGCGGCACCACGTCGTGCAGGGTCAGGCGCGAGATGGTCTCGCCGCCCAGGCTGCCGTCCTTGACCAGCCGGTCGAGGAGCTTGCGCCCGACCATGCCGGCGGCACCGAGGATGAGGATATGCATCGAACCGTCTCCCTCAGAGCGTGAAGCCGCCATCGGCGACGTGGGTCTGGCCGGTGGTGAAGCGGGACTCGTCCGAGGCGAGGTAGACGGCGAGAGACGCCATCTCCTCCGGCGTGCCGAGCCGGCCCATCGGCTGGCGATCGATGAAGGCCTGGCGGGCGGCCTCGACCGAGGTCTTGTTCATCGAGGCGAGCGCCGCGATGCGCTCGTCGAGGGAGGGCGACTGGATCGTGCCGGGGCAGATCGCATTCGCCCGTACGCCGCTGCGGATGAAGTCCCGCGCCACCGCCTTGGTGAGGCCGACGACCGCGGCCTTCGAGGCGCCGTAGACGTAGCGGTTGGGCGCCGTGGCATCCGCCCCCACCGCCGAGGCGATGTTGACGATCGAGCCGTTGCCGCGCTCCAGCATGCCGGGCAGGAAGGCCCGGATGGTGCGGTGCATCGAGCGCACGTTGAGGTCGAAGGCCAGCTCCCACTCGGCGTCGGTGCAATCGAGGATGGTGCCGTGATGCACGAAGCCCGCGGCATTCACCAGCACGTCGACCGGCCCGGCGCCCTGGGCGAAGGCCGCCACCGCCGCGTCCGAGCGCACGTCGAGGGAGGCGGCTTGCGCGCCTTCGAGCCCTTCGAGCTTGCCCGCGTCGAGATCGGTCGCCAGCACCTCGGCGCCCTCGGCCAGGAACGCCGCCGCGATGGCGCGTCCGATCCCTTGGCCCGCCGCCGTCACGACCGCACGCTTGCCCGTCAGCCGTCCCGCCATCATGTCCTCCCGTTTCGCCGCGCCCCGCTCACCGGCGGGGCTTGTCCGTGACTTCGTACCGCCTCAGGCGAGGCGCATGGATGCGCTCGCCGTCAGGCCAGGATCTTTCGCATATGGACCAGGCGCCGGTCCGGCAGATCCTCGACCCGCTCGGTGGCGTAGCCCCGCCGCGCGTACCAGTCGATGTTCCGCACGAGCTTGTCCCCGGTGTAGAGCCGGAGATCTGACAGGTCGAGGTCCCTCGCCCGGCGCTCGGCCGCCGCCAGGAGGGCGTTGCCGAGGCCGCCGCCCTGCCGGGCCGGATCGACCGACACGCTCCAGATCATCAGGTGATCGGGAGTCGGGTCGAGCACCAGGGCACCGGCGGGCGCGCCGTCATGGTCGGCCAGCCATACCTCGTAGCGCGCCAGCACCTCGGCGGCGGGGGTGAGGAGCGGGACCGGCTCGACGCCGAGCAGCGGGCGGTTCGGCGCGTAGGCGGCTTCCTGCAAGGTCGCGAGGGCGGCCTCGTCGGCGGTGGTCGCCCGCCGCAGGGTGGTGCCGGGGATCGCCGCGGTCGTCAGCGCGCCGAGGCGCGCGATCTGGCCGCGCTCCGAGGAATTGGCCGGGTCGAGCCAGCGATCGAAGCCCTGCCGGATCTGCGGCCACTCGCCGTCGAGCATCGAGAACCAGGCCGTGTCGCGGTTGCGGCCCTTCACGATCATCGCCTGGCGAAACAGCCCCTCGTAGGAGAAGCCGAGGCGCTGCGCCGCTTTGCGCGAGGGCGCGTTGAGGGCGTTGCACTTCCACTCGTAGCGACGATAGCCGAGATCGAAGACGTAACCGGCGAGCAGCCGCATCGCCTCGGTGGCACCGGGCGTGCGCTGGAGAGCGGGGGTGTAGAGGATGTTGCCGACCTCGATCACCCGGTTCGCCCGGTCGATCCGCATCAGGGAGGCGTGGCCGACCGCCTTGCGGCTCCCGGCATCGAGGATGGCGTAGAACAGCGGATCGGCGGAGGCCGCGCAGGCCGCCAGATAGGCCTGGAAGCTCGCGCGATCGTCGAACGGGCCGGCGGCCATGTACTGCCACAGGGCCTCCCTGCCGGGACCGATCGCGCCGTCGGCGAGGTCCGCCCCGTGGGCCTCGGCCTCGAGGGGCACGATCGAGACGTGGCGCCCGTCGAGGCGCACGCGCTCCGGCCCCGGTGCCGGGCCGGTCACCGCGACGGGACGGCCGATCGGCAGGCCGGTGACGGGATCGCGATCGGGGCTCATGCGGGATTCCGCTCCTTCAGGTCCTTGCGGAAGAAGGTGTTGATCTCGGAGAAACTCACCGAGCCGTCGAAGCCGCCGAAGCTGCCCTCGTCGTGGATGCGCCGCGCCGCCCGGATGAAGCCGGTCCAGGCCGCCCGGGCCAGCGACGAGCCGACGCTGATGCGCCGCACGCCGAGCGCCTCCAGGTCGGCGACCTTGAGGCCCGGATTGGTGCTCATCAGGATGTTGACCGGCACCGGCGCCAGGGCGTCCACCAGGGTGCGGATCTCCTCGCGTCGTTTCGGGCCCGGCGCGTAGACCACGTCGGCCCCCGCCTCGGCATAGGCCTGGAGCCGGCGGATCGCCTCGGGCAGGGGCTCGGGATGGCCGGCGAGGTAGCATTCGGCCCGGCCGGTCAGCACCACGCCGCCGCCCGCCGCGTCGATCGCCGCCCGGGCGGCGCGGATGCGCGCGGCGCCCTCCGCGATGTCGTAGAGCGGCCGGCTCGCATCGCCGCTGGCGTCCTCGATCGACAGTCCGGCGACGCCCGTCGCCACGCAGGCCGCGACGTTGCGGGCGACGCCCTCGGGATCGTGGGCGTAGCCGGATTCGAAATCGGCGTTCACCGGCAGGTCGGTGGCGGCCACGATCTCGGCGATGTGGGCGAGCATCGCGTCGAGCGGCACCGCCCAGTCGGTGTCCGGCAGCGCGCGGGTGAAGGCGAAGCCCGAGCTGGTGGTGGCGAGCGCCGGAAAGCCCATCGCCGCGAGGTAGCGCGCGGTGCCGATGTCCCAGGGATTCGGCATCACGAAGCAGCCGCCCTCGTGGAGCTGCCGGAAGGCGGCACGGCGTGCGGCGATGTCGGTCATCGGGGCTCTGCTCCCTTGTGTCCGGATCCTTCCTCACACGCCGCGAGCGCGGCTGTAAATCGGCCGGGCGGACGAAATCAGTCCTGCCGGCCGGACAGCCGTCCACGCCGCTCGGAGGAGGCGAAGGATCCCCTCTCCCACACGGGAGAGGGGATCCTTCGCCTTACCCTGCACCGATGCATCGTCCAACAGACCTCTCCCCACCCGCGGGGAGAGGTAATGTGCATCCTCCGACGCGACCCAGGGGCGAGGCCCTGTCAGTGGTTGTCCCGCGGCACCCCATGCGTCTGGGCGATGCGCTGGAAGCCCTCGGAGCCCTTGAGGATCATGCCCTCGGAGAGCTGGGCGACCATCGCGCGCTGGATCGCCTGCCAGGGGGTCTGGCTCGCCGGGTAGGGGTAGCCGCCCCGGGCGGTCAGGTCCTCGCGGCGCCGCTGGATCTCCTCCTCGGGGAGCAGGATGTCGGCGGTGCGCTTGTTGAGGTCGATGCGGATGCGGTCGCCGTTCTGGAGCAGGGCGAGGCCGCCGCCGGCCGCCGCCTCCGGCGAGGCGTTGAGGATCGAGGGCGTGCCCGAGGTGCCGGACTGGCGCCCGTCGCCGATGCAGGGCAGCGAGAGCACGCCGCGGCGGATCAGCTCGCCCGGGGGCTGCATGTTCACCACCTCGGCCGCGCCCGGATAACCGATCGGCCCGGCGCCGCGCATGATCAGGATCGTGTGCTCGTCGATCTCCAGCGCCGGATCGTCGATGCGGTGGTGGTAATCCTCCGGCCCGTCGAACACCACGACACGGCCCTCGAAGGCATAAGGATCGTTCGGGTTGGCGAGGTAGCGGTCGTAGAACTCGCGGCTGATCACGCTGGTCTTCATGATCGCCGAATCGAACAGCGAACCCTTGAGGTTGAGGAAGCCGGCGCGCTCGCGCATCGGCTCGCCGTAGGGCTTGATGACGTCCCGGTCCCAGGTATGGGCACCGGCGCAATTCTCCGCCACGGTCCTGCCGTTGCAGGTCAGCGCGTCGGCGTGGAGCTTGCCGGCCTCGAGCAGCTCCGACATCACCGCCGGCAGGCCGCCGGCGCGATAGTACTCCTCGCCGAGATACTGGCCGGCGGGCTGCATGTTGACCAGCAGCGGGATGTCGTAGCCGACGCGCTCCCAGTCGTCGCAGGTGAGCGGCACGCCGATCAGCTTGGCGATGGCGTTGATGTGGATCGGCGCATTGGTCGAGCCGCCGATGGCGGTGTTGGCGACGATGGCGTTCTCGAAGGCCTCGCGGGTCAGGATGTCGGAGGGCTTCAGGTCCTCCCACACCATCTCGACGATGCGCTGGCCGGTGGCATAGGCCGCCTGGCCGCGCTCGCGGTAGGGCGCCGGGATCGCCGCCGAACCCGGCAGCGCCATGCCGAGCGCTTCCGCCAGCGCGTTCATGGTCGAGGCGGTGCCCATCGTGTTGCAATGCCCGGTCGAGGGCGCCGAGGAGGCCACGATGTCGAGGAATTGCTGGTAGTCGATGTCGCCGGCGGCGTGGCGCTCGCGGGCCTTCCACACCACGGTGCCCGAGCCGGTGCGCTCGCCGCGGCTCCAGCCGTTCAGCATCGGGCCGACATTGAGCGAGATCGTCGGGATGTTCACGGTCGCGGCCGCCATCAGGCAGGCCGGCATGGTCTTGTCGCAGCCGGTGAGCAGCACGACCCCGTCGAGGGGATAGCCGTACAGCACCTCGACGAGGGACAGGTAGGCGAGGTTGCGGTCGAGGGAGGCGGTCGGCCGCTTGCCGGTCTCCTGGATCGGGTGGCACGGGAACTCGAAGGCCACGCCGCCCGCCGCCGTGATGCCCTCGCGCACCCGCTTGGCGAGTTCGAGGTGGTGGCGGTTGCACGGGGACAGGTCCGAGCCGGTCTGGGCGATGCCGATCAGCGGCTTGCCGCCGCGCAGCTCCTGCACGGTCAGGCCGAAATTGAGGTAGCGCTCGAGATAGAGCGCGGTCATGCCCGGGTTGTCCGGGTTGTCGAACCAGAGGCGCGAACGCAGGCGGCTGGCGTCGATGCGGGGGCGCGGCGTCTGGGCCATGGCGGGGTCGTCCTTCCCGAGGTCGTTCTTGTTGAGAACCGTTCGCGGGAAGCTATGGACCCGGCCGGTGCAGGAAGGCAACACCGCGCGGCGCATGCTGAGGCCCCGGCCGATGCGACCCTGAGGGGCCCAAAGTTTATCGCTGCGGCGCTGTCGCAACGCGGGCCAGCGGTGCTATGAGGCCGGCTGAACCACACCGTTCGACAAATCCGGGGAGCCGCCGATGAGCCAAGAGAAGCCGTCCAATCCGCTCGTGCCGATCGCCATCGTGGTGGCGATTCCGGTCATCGTCTGCCTGATCATCATGCTCACCGACCAGGGCATCGAGCGCTCGCTGCTCTGGGCGGCGGTCAAGACCGGCATCATCCTGATCGTCATCGGCGGCGCGATCTCGTTCGGCGTCAGCCGGCTCGCCGAGCGCAACACGTCGCGCTGAGCGCACGGATACCCGTCCCGGCGGCACCCTGAAGGCCGCGGGATCCGAGCGACGGCGGGGCTGTCCGCGCCCCGCCTCGACTTTCCGAGGAAACGAGAGACCGCCATGCCCGTCGTCGTCCCCGCCTTCTCGCGCATCGGGGAGGAGAACGCCTTCGCGGTGCTCGCCCGCGCCACGGCCCTGGCCCAGGCCGGCCGCGACGTCATCAACCTCGGCATCGGCCAGCCCGACATGCCGACCCCGTCCCACGTGGTCGAGGCGGCGGTGAAGGCCCTGCATGACGGCCACCACGGCTACACCCCGGCGACCGGCATCCTCCCCTTGCGCGAGGCGGTGTCCCGCGACCTCGACCGGCGCCTCGGCGTCCAGGTCTCGCCCGACAGCGTGATGATCGTGCCGGGCGGCAAGGTCACCATGTTCATGGCGATCCTGATGTTCGGCGAGCCGGGCGCCGAGATCCTGTACCCGGATCCGGGCTTCCCGATCTATCGCTCGATGATCGAGTTCACCGGCGCGACGCCGGTGCCGGTGCCGATCCGCGAGGCGAACGGCTTCGCCTTCTCGGCGGAGGAGACGCTGGGGCTCATCACCCCGCGCACCCGCCTGCTGATCCTGAATTCCCCCGCCAACCCGACCGGCGGCGTGACCCCGAAGGCCGAGATCGACAAACTGGTCGCCGGCCTCGCGGCGCATCCCGACGTGACGATCATGTCGGACGAGATCTACGGCACGATGACCTATGACGGCGAGCGCCACCACACGCTGCTCGCCTATCCGGAGATCCGCGACCGGCTGATCTACCTCGACGGCGCCTCCAAGACCTACGCGATGACCGGCTGGCGCCTCGGCTGGTCGGTCTGGCCGGCGCCGCTCTACGACGCCGCCCGCAAGCTCGCGGTGAACTCGTTCTCCTGCGTCAACGCCGCGACGCAATGGGCCGGCATCAGCGCCCTCGACGGGCCGCAGGATTGCGTCGCCGCGATGATGGCCGAGTTCGACCGCCGCCGCCTCCTGGTGGTCGAGGGCCTGAACCGGCTGCCGGGCGTCTCCTGCATCACCCCGAAGGGGGCGTTCTACGCCTTCCCGAACATCGCCGGCACCGGTTGGAAGGCCAAGGCGCTCGCCTCGGCGCTGCTGGAGGAGGCCGGCGTCGCGACGATCGGCGGGCCGGATTTCGGCGTGCACGGCGAGGGCTACCTGCGCCTGTCCTACGCCAACTCGGCGGAGAACATCTCCCGCGCGCTGGAGCGGATCGGGCGTTTCCTGGAAGCGAACCGGCGCTGACGCGCGGGCGACCCGTCGGGTCTCGCCGACGGAGCTTGCATCCCCGCCCAGGGCGGCGAGCCGGATCGCGGCTCCCTCCCGCGTGAGCCTCAAGCCGGCAGCCGCAGCCGCGCCCGCAGGCCGCCCATCGCCGACCGGTCGAGCTCCAGGCCGCCGCCATAGAGCTCGGCCAGTTCCGTCGTGATGGCGAGGCCGAAGCCGTGGCCCGGCACGGTCTCGTCGAGGCGCCGGCCGCGCCGCGCCACCGCCGCGAGCGCCTCCGGCCCGAGGCCCGGCCCGTCATCCTCGATCGCGACCACCACCTCGTTCCCGACGGCGCGGCCTGCGACCCGCACCTCCTGCCTGCACCACGTGCAGGCATTGTCGACCAGGTTGCCCAGCATCTCGTCGAGGTCCTGCGGGTCGCAGGCCGCGGCGAGGCTCGGAGGGATGTCGTGAGTCACCCGCACGCCCTTCTCGGCGTGGAGCCTCTCCAGGGCACCCGCGAGGTCGGCCACCGGCCCGGCGAGGGCGGTGCGGGTCCGGGTCGCGCCGGTCAGGGCGGCGCTGCGGGCCCGGCGCAGATGGTGGCGCAGGCCGCGGTCGAGGCTCGCGACGAGCTGCGACAGGCGCCCGTCCGGGTCGCGGCCCGGCTCCGACAGGGCGAGCGACAGCGTGGCGAGCGGCGTCTTCAGCCCGTGGGCGAGGTTCGCCACATGGGTGCGGGCCTGGGCGAGCTGGGCGGCGTTCTGGTCGAGGAGGGCGTTGATCTCGGCGGCGAGGGGGCGGACCTCGGCGGGCTGGGGATCGGGCACCCGCTCGCGCGCTCCCGCCCGCACGGCCTCCAGTTCCTGCCGCAGCCGGTCGAGGGGGCGCAGGCCCAGGCGCACCTGCGCCACCGCCCCGGCGGCGAGGCAGAGGCCCAGCACCCCGAGGCTCGCGGCGAGCGCCAGCCCGGCCTCGCGCAGGGGGCCGTAGAGGGCGGCCCGCGGCGCGCTCGCGGCGATGACGGTGCCGTCCGGCAGGGGGAGGACGCGCAGGATCAGCGCCTCGCCCCGCGGGCCGGTCCCCTCCGCCGGGCGGGGGCGATCCTCGTCCCCGACCGGCGGCGCCGGTAGCGCGAGGTCGCGCGTCCCGAGCGACGCGGAGCGCAGGACGGCGTCGCCCCGCCGTACCTGCCAGGCCCAGCCCGCGCCGGGCCGGTCGAAGGGCGGGGCGTCGAGGTCGCGGGAGAGCCGCAAGGACGGCCCCGGCTCCAGCCCCGAGACCAGCGCGACGATCTGCGCATCGAGCCGGGAATCGATCTGGCCGCGCACGAAGCGGGCGAGGATCAGCCCGATGGCGAGGCCCGCCACCACCAGGGCGGCCACGATCAGCGCCAGCGCCCCGAGGAGCAGACGCCGGCGCAGGGAGCCGATCCGGCTCGGTCCCATCTGCCTCGGGCCGGTCACGGCGCCTCCCCGGCGGTGAGGCGATAGCCGTGGCCGCGCACGGTCTCGATCCGCGCCGGCGCGATCTTACGGCGCAGCCGCGTGATGATGACCTCGACCGAGTTCGAATCAACCTCCGCGTCGCCCTCGTAGACCCGCTCCAGCAGCTCGCCGCGCGGTACCACCCCGTCGCGGCGCAGGATCAGGCAGGACAGGACCCGCCATTCGAGCCCGGTGAGCTTGAGCGGCAATCCGTCCCGCGAGAAGGCGCCGAGGCCGGGATCGAAGGCGACCGGCCCGCAGGTGAGGATCGTGGCGCCGTGCGCCGCCGCGCGCCGCACCAGGGCGCGCAGGCGGATCACCAGCTCCTCGACCCGGAACGGCTTGACCAGGTAGTCGTCGGCCCCGGCCTTGAAGCCCGCCACCTTGTCGCTCCAGGCGTCACGCGCCGTGAGGATCAGCACCGGCAGGGTCCGGCCGGCGGCGCGCCAGCCCTGCAGCACCGCGATCCCGTCGCGCTTCGGGAGGCCGAGATCGAGCACGGCGGCGTCGTAGGTCTCGGTGTCGCCGAGATGCGCGCCGTCCTCGCCGTTGCGGGCATGGTCCACGGCGCAGTTCTCGGCGCGCAGGACCCGCAGGATCTCGGCCGCGAGGGCCGCGTCGTCCTCGACGAGCAGAAGCTTCATGCGGCGCAGACCACGTGTCGACAATGGACTTTCGCCGTAGGCCCGGCGGTTTAACCGAACCTGAACGGTCGGGTTCAGGCCCGGTTCCCGGCGCCTGCCGTAGAGAAGCGCCGACCCGAGAGGGCTCAACACACAGGGACCACACCGATGACCGACCACACCACCATCGAGGGCCAAGCGACCGAGATGCAAGCGACTGAGATGCAGGCGAACGAGATGCGAGCGAACGAGGCGAAGGCGAACGAGGCGAAGACCGCCGGGACGGATCCGGTCGGGAGCCCGAAGGCCGCCCCGCATCCGCGGCCCCGCCGCGGCCTCCTCGTCGGCGCCGTCGCGGTGCCGCTGGCGCTCGGCGCCGTCGGGCTCTCCCTCGCCCAGCCCGCCCAGACGCCGCTCACCCCCCTGGCCCCGGTCGCGGTGAGCGCGCTCGCGCCCTCCGGCGCCATCGCCGCCAAGGGCGAGGTCGCCGAGATCTTCGGCAACAAGTTCGTCCTCCAGGACGGCACCGGCCGCGCGCTGATCGAGACCGGCCGGGCCGGGGAAGGCGGCACCCTCGTCACCAAGGGCGAGAGCGTGACGGTGCAGGGCCGGTTCGAGAACGGCGTCCTGCATGCCAGCGCCCTGACCCGGGCCGACGGCCGCGTCGAGGCCTTGCGCCCGATCGGCCCGCCCCCCGGCGGCCTCGACTGGGCCAAGGACAAGGTCGGGCTCGGGCCGAGCGTCGACGTGCAGGCCCTCACCGGTGCGGTGACGGCGGCCGGCTACACGGATGTCCGCGTCGCCGGCCGCGGCCCGCGCCACCTCGACGTGGCGGCGAAGGGCCAGGACGGGAAGGAGCGGATGCTGCATGTCGGCTTCGACGGGCAGATCCGCGAGAAGCGGGTGTTCTGAGGCGCCGCGACGGGTCCGGACCATCGGGGCGATCCGGGGGTCCGAGACGCCCCCGTGCTCAGCTCCTCGCCGCCGGGGCGATCAGCGTCTCGGTCGCGCCGGCCGGATCCATGCCGATGCGGCCCCAGCCCGGCAGCTTCAAGGCCGGGCGGCGCAGGTCGAGCCCCGCCACCGCGCCGAGGATGTTCACCTCGAGTCCCTCGACCCAGCCGAGGGTGAGGCCGAGATAGCCCCGGGCCGAGAGCTGCACCCCGGTGCGGCTCGGCGTCCAGGCGAGCAGGCGCTCCGAGAAATCCTTGCCGAGGGCCGTCGGCGGGAGCGCCACGGCGAGCTCCGGCACCGCCCGCAGCACGTGAGCCACGAAGGTGTTGGAGTTCGGCCCCGGCCAGGCGCTGTAGGTGCCGGCCTTCCGGTGCGGATAGAGCGCGACCGCCTCGCGGATGCGCGGCACGGCCCGGGCCGCCGCCTCGCCGTCGAGGGCGAGCACCACCTGAGGCGGGTTGCCGAACCAGCGCGCATCGGCCGCGTAGGCATCGGTGCGCACCGGCAGGCCCCAGCCGACCACGTCGTAACGAGTGTAGCGCGGCGCGCCCGCCTCCTTGACCACGATCCAGGTGTGATGGGCGAAGATGCCCCGCCAGCGCCCGACCCGGGCGGCATAGATCCGCACCTTCGCCTCCGGCGCCGCAGCGGCGGCGGGCAGGAGCCGGGCGCTCGACCAGTCGGCGGTGGACCAGTCGGGGGCGAGGTCGTCGCGGCTCCACCACCACAGGGCATGGGCGGCGAGCGGCAGCAGGAACAGGAGGACGAGGGCGAGCACGAGGGTGCGCGCCAGCCAGGCCAGGGCGAGAAGCATGACCGGAGAGATGGCGCTCCGAGCGTGGCGGCGCAACCGGCGGGTCGATCGTCGCGTCCTTCCGCGAACCGGAGCCGGGCAAGACCGTTGTCGGCAAAGATGTGGACCGATGACGGACGAGGGAGGGCGCGATGGCCGAGGTGAAACGGGTGCTGGATGCCCTGGTGCGCAGCCGCCGCGGCGGGCTCGCGGCTTCCGCCGCCCTGGGCGGGCTGGCGCTGATCGCCGGGCTGGCCCTGCGGGCGACGCAGCAGGAAGCGCCCGCCGCCGGCAAGCCCGCCGTCGCGCCGTCCGCGACGCCCTTCGATGCCGGCGCGCTCAGCGACGACGAGGCGACGCTCTGCCTGCGCATCATGGTGGCGGCCTCCGCCGCCGACGGGGTGATCGATGCCCGCGAGCGCGAGCGGCTGGACGCGGCGGTCGCCGAATCCGGCCTCGACCTCGCGGGCCGGCAATGGCTCGCCCGCGAGCTGGAGGACCCGGCGACGATCGACGAGATCGCCGACCGGGTGCAGCATCCGGAGGCGGGCGCCCGGGTCTACGCCGCGGCCCGCCTCGCCATCGATCCCGACACGATGCAGGAGCGGACCTTCCTGCGCCAGCTGGCGGAAGCCCTCGACCTCGACGCGGACGCGGTCGAACGGGTCGAATCCGGCCTCGCGGCCTGACCGGAGGCACCCATGCGCCGAGGATCAGGGGATTTCCACGGCCGGCAAGCCCTCGAACTGCTCGCCCGCCTCGGCTACGGCGCCCGCGGGGTCACCTACTGCCTCGTCGGCGGCCTCGCGGTGCTGGCGGCGATCGGCGTCGGCGGCCAGACCGGAGGCAGCCGCAGCGCCCTCCTGATCCTGCTGGAGCGGCCCTTCGGCTGGATCCTGCTCGGCCTCGTGGCGTTCGGCCTCGCCGCCTTCGCGCTGTGGCGGGTGGTCGAGGCCGTCACCGATGCCGACCATTACGGCCGCTCGGCCAAGGGGCTGGCGACCCGGGCCGGCCACCTCGTCAGCGGCGTGACCTATGGCGGCCTCGGCGCCTCGATGATGATGGCGGCGCTCGGGCGCGGCACCGCCCGCAAGCCCGAGGACCAGGGGGCGCAGGACTGGACCGCCTGGCTCCTGCAGCAGCCCTTCGGCCAGTGGCTCGTCGGCGCGGTCGGGCTGGTGGTGATCGGCGCCGGCCTCGCCTTCGCGCTGAAGGCCTGGAAAGGCGACGTGTGCAAGCGCCTGTCCGTGCCCCACGATGCCCGCGACTGGGTGCGGCATGTCGGCCGCTTCGGCTACGCCGCGCGGGCCCTCACCTTCGGGCTGATCGGCGGCTTCCTGATCTCCGCGGCGATCGCGAGCCGGTCGAGCGACGTGAAGGGTCTCGGCGGCGCGCTCCAGGCGCTGCGCGCCGAACCCTATGGCTGGGTGCTGCTCGGCCTCACCGCCGCCGGGCTCGCCGCCTTCGGGGTGTTCGGCCTCGTCCAGGCCCGCTACCGCCACATCGACCCGCCGGACCTCGACGCGGCGCGCCGGGCCGTGGAGGATGTCACGCGATAAAACTCGGAGGAGACGCCATGGACGCGCCGCTGCCGCTCGGCACCGAATTCCTGTTCCGCATGAGCCTCACCGTCGGCGCGCCGCAGGGACTCGGCACCTCCCGCGGCACCGACCTGCGGGTCGTGCCGGTCACCGGCGGCACCGTCGCGGGCCCGCGGCTCACCGGCGAGGTGCTGCCCGGCCCGGCCGGCGACTGGCTGCGGATCGAGCCGGACGGTACGACCCATCTCGACGTGCGCCTGACCTTCCGGGCGGGCAGCGGCGGGCTCGTCTACTGCCAGTATACCGGCCTGCGTGCCGGCCCGCCGGAGGTTCTCGCCCGGCTCGGCCGCGGCGAGGCCGTGGCACCGGAAGAGTATTACTTCCGCACCGCCCTGCGCTTCGAGACCGGGGCGCCGGACCTCGCCTGGCTCAACCGGATCATCGCCGTGGGCGTGGGGCAGAGACTGCCGGAGGGGCCGGTCTACGACGTGTACGGCGTGATGTGAGACGGCCGAGACGCCCCCATGCCGCCGCGCCCGCCCGGCCGTCCGCAACGGCCGGGCGTCCGGGTCTCACCCCTGCATCTTCGCCAGCATGGCGTCGGACACCGCGAAGTTGACGAAGACGTTCTGCACGTCGTCCTGGTCCTCGATGGTCTCGACCAAGCGGATCAGCTTCTCGGCCGTCTCGTCGTCGACGTCGACGGTGTTCTGGGCGCGCCAGATCAGGGCGGTGCGGCGCGGCTCGCCGAAGCGGGCCTCCAGGGTCTTGGCGACCTCGCCGAGAGACCCCTGCTCGCAGGTGACCTCGTGGCCGCTCTCGTCGGACTTCACGTCGTCGGCGCCGGCCTCGATGGCGGCTTCCAGCATCGTGTCGGCGTCGGCCACCTTGGCGTCGAAGGCGACGAGGCCGACATGGTCGAACATGAACGAGACGGCGCCGGTCTCGGCGAGGCTGCCGCCGGACTTGGTGAAGGCCGAGCGCACGTCGGAGGCGGTGCGGTTGCGGTTGTCGGTCTGCGCCTCGACGATCAGCGCGGCGCCGCCGGGGCCGTAGCCCTCGTAGCGGACCTCCTCGTAGTTCTCCGCGTCGCCCCCGGCCGCCTTCTTGATGGCGCGCTCGATGTTGTCCTTGGGCATGTTCTCGGCCCGGGCCGCCAGGATGGCGGCGCGCAGGCGCGGGTTCATCGAGGGGTCGGGCGTGCCGAGCTTGGCCGCCACGGTGATCTCCCGGGCGAGCTTGGAAAACACCTTCGAGCGGACCGCGTCGACGCGGCCCTTGCGGTGCATGATGTTCTTGAACTGTGAATGCCCGGCCATGGTGCTCCCCGGCGGATTGGTGAACCTGACGCGCGGAGAGCGCCCGGCGGGGCTCTCGACGCCGCAAGGTCCGCGTGAGACAGCCGGCTTATAGGCGCCCGCCCCCGGGGAAGACAATGAGGAAGACAATCGCGCCGCGCGAGGTTTTCGTCCGCCTTCGCGGCTGCGAAAACCCGGTGGAATCAGTCCCCTAACCGCGCGGGGTCAGTGGGCCGCAGCCCCGATGATCGCCCGGCGCAACCGGCCCGAGACGAGGTCAATCAGCGCCACGGTGACGAGGATCATCAGCACCAGGAAGGCGACCTGCTGCATCTCCAGCACCCGGATCAGCTCGGTGACGTACTGGCCGATGCCGCCGGCCCCGACGATGCCGATGATGGTGGCCGAGCGGGTGTTCGACTCGAAGAAGTAGAGCACCTGGCTCGCCAGGACCGGCAGCACCGCCGGCACCAGGCCGAACCGGACCCGGTGCAGCCGGCTGCCGCCCGACGCGGTCACGCCCTCCTGGGCCTTGCGGTCGGCGGTCTCGATCGCCTCGGAGAACAGCTTGCCGAGCGCGCCGAAATCCGAGCAGGCGATGGCGAGCGCGCCGGCAAACGGCCCGAGGCCCACGACGTTGATCCAGATCAGCGCCCAGATCAGCACGTCGACGGAGCGGATCACGTCGAAGCCGCGGCGCACGCCGAAGCGCAGGAAGGGGTTCGGCACCACGTTGCGGGCGGCCAGGAACGCCACCGGGAAGGCGAGGCAGGCCGCCGTGAGGGTGCCGAGGAACGCGAGCGCCAGGGTCTCGCCCAATGCCGTGAGGAACAGGCCGAAGCGTCCCTCGGCTGAGGGCGGCAGCATCATGCCGGCGAACTCGCCGAGGCGCCCGAGACCGTGGAGGATGCGCAGGAGCGAGAAATCGAGCCGGACCATCGCGAAGACCGCGAGGCCCACCACCCCCACGAGGATGCCGATCACCACGCCGCGGCGCGACCACGAGGGCCGGAAGACTTGGCGGTGGCGCCGGCGCAGTCCGTCGAGGTCGGCGAGCGCCGCCTGGCGCAAGGGAGAGGGCGGGCGGCGGCTCACGCGTGGGCCTCCCGGCCGAGGAGGTGGTGGCGCAGGCGCTCGGTGGCGAGGTCGATCGCCACCACGGTGAGGATGACGAGGAGCAGGATCGCGCTCACGTCCGAATAGTAGAAGTTGCGGATCGCGACCAGGAATTCCTGGCCGATGCCGCCGGCTCCGACGAAGCCCATCACGCCCGCGCCCCGCACGTTGATCTCGAAGCGCAAGAGCGCGTACGAGGCGAAGTTGGAGAGCACCTGCGGCACCACCGCGAAGCGCACGGTCTCGACGAAGCCCGCGCCGGTTCCGGCCAGGCCCTCGACCGGCTTCATGTCGATGTTCTCGACCACCTCGGAGAAGAGCTTGCCGAGCGCGCCCGCGGTGTGGATGGCGAGCGCCAGCACGCCCACCATCGGCCCGAGCCCGAAGGCGATCACGAAGATGAGCGCGAACACCACCTCCGGCACCGTGCGGCACACCTCCAGGAAGCGCCGGGCGCAGAAGCGCAGGGCTTGCGAGCGCACCAGGTTGGCCGAGGCGAGGAAGCAGAGGCCGAAGGCCGCGATGCCGCCGAACAGCGTGCCGAGATAGGCCATCAGCAGCGTCTCGGCGAGGAGCGCGAGCCATTTCGGCAGGCCCCAGTACCAGGCCGCCACGTCTGCCGGCAGGTTGTCCAGGGTGAGCGGCGGCAGGATCTGGGCGATGTAGGCGGTGAAGTTCTGGATGTTGTCGAGGAAGGTGAGCGGCCGCACCTCGGCCATCCAGCCGGCGAGCAGGTACAGCGCCACGATGGCGACGACGACCGCCAGATTGCGCCAGCGCGTCGACGCGACGGCGCCGGAATAGGCGGCGAGCAGCGTCCTCTCGCGCTCGGGCGGCAGTTTCTCGATGCGGACGGTCACGGGGTTTCAGGTCTCCAGTGCCGGACGGACGACCTCCCGTTCGAGAAGTCGCTCCGGCGAGACGGTCGAGCGCGGGTCTCCCCTCTCCCCACGGGCGGGGAGAGGAGATCACCCAAGCCTCACGACCGCTTGCGCTGCTCGTCGTTGTAGCGAAGCATCTCGATGATCGGCTGGTAGTCCTTCAGCGTCACCGGGGTGAGGCCGAGGTCCTTGCCGTCCGAGAGCTTGTCGAAGGCGGCCTTGTCCTTGGTCGGCAGGTCGATGAAGGCCTGGCGGATCGTCCGCTTCAGGTCGTCCGGCAGGCTGGCGAGGACCGCGAACGGGCCCTCGGGCAGGAACTCCGACTTGAAGACGACGCGGAAATCCGATTGCTGCATCTGCGAGCCGTCGGGCTTCTTCAGCATCCCCTTGGCCGCCATGCGGGTGACGGTGGTGTCGGTGTCGGAGTTGTAGAGGTTGGCGGCGGCGTCGGCGGTGCCCTGCACCAGCGCCAGCACGGCGTTCTCGTGGCTTCCGGCGTAGAAGGTCTTGCCGAAGAATTTCTCGACGTCGTGGCCGGCCTTCTGCAGGAAGAAGCGCGGGGCCTGGTTGCCGGAGGTCGAGTTCGGATCGACGAAGGCGAGGCTCTTGCCCTTCAGGTCCTCGATCTTCTGGTACGGGCTGTCGGCCCGGACATAGATCACGGAATAATAGCCCGAGGCGCCGGTCTCGTGCTTCTGGTTGACCAGCGGCTCGAGCTTCACCCCGGTCATCACCGCGCGGGCGAAGGAGGCCGGGCCGTAGAAGGCGAGCTGGATGTTGCCGGCGCGCTGGCCCTCGATCACCGCCGCGTAGTCGTTGGCGACCCGCAGCTTCACCGGCACGCCGATCTCCTTCGAGAGATAGGCGGTGAGCGGGGTCCAGCGGTCGACGGTGCCCGACGCGTTCTCGGCCGGGATGACGCCGAGCGTCAGCTCGGGATACTTGGCCTTCCAGTCCTGAGCGGCGACGGGGCCGGCGGCGAGCATCAGCGCGGCGGCGCCCACGAGGGTGCGACGGTTCAGCATCGATCAAGTCCTTCTCGGAACGGAAAAAGTCAGGCGCTCAGCGCCTCGGCGTGGCGGACCGGAGCCCGCACCGGCACCGGCGGAGGCTCGGCTTCGCCCCGGTCCATCACCTCGCCGGCCTCGAGCCCGTAGAGGGTGCGGGCGACGTCCTCGGTGAGGTCGAAGCCGCGGCCGTCGAACACCACCCGGCCGGCCGAGAGGCCGATCAGCCGGTCGCAATAGGCGCGGGCGAGGTCGAGGGAGTGCAGGTTGCACAGGACGGTGATGCCGTAGCGCTTGTTGGCGTCGGCGAGCGCGTCCATCACCAGCCGGGTGTTGCGCGGGTCGAGGGAGGCCACCGGCTCGTCGGCCAGGATGATCTCCGGCTCCTGCACCAGGGCCCGGGCGATGGCGACCCGCTGCTGCTGGCCGCCCGACAGCTGGTCGGCCCGGTTGGCGGCGAAGGATCCCATGTCGAAATTTTCGAGCGCGGCCAGCGCCAGCGCCTTGTCCTCCTCGCTCCACAGCTTGAGGAGCGAGCGGTGAACCGGCATCGGGTTGAGGCGGCCCATCAGCACGTTCGTCATCACGTCGAGCCGGCCGACGAGGTTGAACTGCTGGAAGATCATCGCGCAGCGGGCGCGCCAGGCGCGAAGGGCGCCGCCGCGCAGGGCCGTCACGTCGGTGCCGTCGAACAGGATGCGCCCGCCGGTCGGGTCGGCGAGGCGGTTGAGCATCCGCAGCAGGGTCGACTTGCCGGCGCCCGAGCGCCCGATCACGCCGACGAAGCTGCCGCGCTCGATGGACAGGCTGACGCCGTCCACGGCACGGCGCGCGCCGTATTGGCGTGTGAGATTCTCGACAACCAGCATCCGTTCGCCCGATTTCGCTGTTCGGGCGAACGTAAACGCTGGTTAAGCGACAACAGGATGACAGACTGTTAGTACTTAGCCGGCGTACTTATCAAGGAAGGCTTCGATCGGAAGCTCGCGGAAGTCCGGAAGGGCGGCGCGCAACCGGTCGTGCTCCCAGTCCCACCAGGCGAGTTGCATCAGACGCTCCGCGACAGTCGCGTCGAAGCGGCGGCGCACGGGGCGGGCCGGATTGCCGACCACGATGGCGTAGGGCGCGACGTCCCGGGTCACGATGGCTCCCGCCCCGATGACGGCGCCGGTGCCGACGCTGCGCCCCGGCAGCACCACGACCCCGTGGCCGATCCAGACGTCGTGGCCGATGGTGACCGGGCTCGCCCGGCGCCGGTCGAAGAAGGCCGGCTCGTTCGATTCTTCAGGCCAGTACGAGGCGGCGCGGTAGGTGAAGTGGCTCTGCGAGGCCCGCTCCATCGGATGGTTGCCCGGGTTGATCCGCACCATCGCGGCGATCGAGCAGAACTTGCCGATCGTGGTATAGATCACCTCGCCGTCGTTGCCGATATAGGAGTAGTCGTCGAGGGTCGTCTCGGTGAGCCGGGTGCGCGGCCCGATCTCGGTGTAGCGGCCGAGACGGCATTCCCTGACCGTGGCGGTCGGGTCGATGGCGGGCTCCAAGCCCAGTTGTCCGGTCATCGCGTCAGCCTCCGAACGTCGAGCGCTGCAGCACCCGGAACGGGCCTGAGCCGTCCTGGCGCAGCACCGACAGGGCGTCGAGCCTGAGGGGTGCCCCGGCGCCGTAGGCCTCGGCCAGTCGCTCGCGCCAGGAGGCGCGTGCCTCCTCCGGCAGGGCGTCGGTCAGGGTCATGTGGAAGCGGAATTCCTCGAAGACGTGCGGGTAGCCCCAGCGCGCCAGCAGCGCGCGACCGCGGGGGCTCAGGCGCTCCGGCTTGCGGCGCGCGGTCTCGGCCTCGGTGAGGGGTGCGCGGAACGGCTCGAAGGCGGCGACGCATTCGGCGGCGAACAGGCCGAGCTCCGGGGGCGGCGCCTGCGGGATCAGCGCCGTGAAGGCGCCGAGGGTCGCGACCCGCAAGGGGCCGACCGGCACCGGCGGGTGATCGGCGGCAAGGGCGGCGGCCGCTTCGAGCAGGTCGGCCCCGGTGGTGTCGGGGGCCAGCCGCATCGGCGCCTTCAGGGTGGCGTGGAAGCCGTAGAGCCGGGGGGAGCCGGTCACGCCCGCGAGGTCGGCCAGCCCGTCGGGACGGGGGATTTCCGTGCCGGTGTGGTTGTCATACCCGAGGACGGCGTTGCCGAACCGGGCGAGGTCCGAGCCGGGCTTCGGCGTGAAGTAGAGGGCGTAGCGCGTCGTGCCGGTCACGCTTTTCTCCTTGTGCCGCCCGATTCAGCACGCGGGCGTGACTGAACGGTGACGGTGGAGGACGGACGCGGCGACGCCGGGGATCAACCCTCCCCTCTCTGCGGGGAGGGTGGCGAGCGTCAGCGAGCGCAGCGGGACGAAGTCCCGCCGAGAGGGGCCGCGCGACGCTGGTCGACGCGGCGCCCGTCAGAATGGTCGCGGCTTCTCCGGAAGCGTGGTTCCCTGTCCCGCCCCGCTCCGTGGGGCCGCCTCCCCCGCAGAGGGGGAGGGAGAAATCCGCGCCTCGCCCGGGAACGACCTCACCTTTACGCAGGCGCCATCTCCCGCACCGGCCGGCGCCAGCGGGCCGGGCCGTCGCGGTGGACCGATGTGCCGGCGGCATCGACCGCCACCGTCACCGGCATGTCCTCGACGATGAATTCGTGGATCGCCTCCATGCCGAGATCGGCGAAGGCGAGCACGCGCGCCGACTTGATCGCCTTCGAGACGAGGTAGGCCGCACCTCCCACCGCGATCAGGTAGGCCGCCCCGTGGCGCGCGATCGTCTCGACGGCGGCGGGACCGCGCTCGGCCTTGCCGACCATGACGAGGAGGCCGGTCTGCGACAGGATCGGCTCCAGGAACTTGTCCATCCGGGTCGCCGTGGTGGGACCGGCCGGGCCCACCGCCTCGTCGCCGACCGCATCGACCGGGCCGACATAGTAGATCGCCCGGTCGCGCAGATCGACCGGCAGCGGTTCGCCCGCCGCCAGCATCCGGGTCAGGCGGAGATGCGCCGCGTCGCGCCCGGTGAGCAGGCGACCCGAAAGAAGAAGCGTCTCGCCGGCGCGCCAGGTCGCCACCTCCTCGCGGGTCAGGTGGTCGAGATCGACCCGCCGCCCGGCCGCCGTGGCGACGCTGATGTCCTGCGGCCACAGGTCGAGGGAGGGCGGGGTGAAGACCGCCGGGCCGCTGCCGTCGAGGGTGAAGTGGGCATGCCGGTCGGCGGCGCATTGCGGGATGAGGCCGACGGGGAGCGAGGCGGCGTGGACCGGGAAGGTCTTGAGCTTCACGTCGAGCACGGTGGTGAGCCCGCCGAGGCCCTGCGCGCCGATGCCGAGGGCGTTGACCCGCTCGAAGATCTCCAGGCGCAGCTCTTCTTCCTGGGACGACGGGCCGCGGGCGCGGATCTGCGGCAGGTCGATGGGATCGAGGAGCGAGAGCTTGGCCAGCGTCATCGCCTTCTCGGGCGAGCCGCCGACGCCGATGCCGAGCATGCCCGGCGGGCACCAGCCGGCGCCGAGCGTCTCGACGGTGCGCACTACCCAGTCGGCGACCGAGTCGCTCGGGTTGAGGGCGGCGAACTTCGCCTTGTTCTCCGAGCCGCCGCCCTTGGCCGCGACGTGGACCTCCACGGTCTCCCCCGCCACCATCTCGACATGCAGCATGGCCGGCGCGTTGTCGCCGGTGTTGCGGCGGCCGAAGAGCGGCTCGGACACCACCGAGGCGCGCAACGGATTGCGCTCCTCGCGCCAGGCGCGGCGGACGCCCTCGTCGACGATTTCCTGGAGCGAGCGGTTCGACACGATGCGGGCACCGAGCCCGACCTTCATGAACACTTGCGCGGTGCCGGTATCCTGGCAGATCGGCCGGCGGCCGAAGGCGGCCATGCGGGAATTGACCAGGATCTGCGCCATCGCGTCCCGCGCCGCCGGGCTCTCCTCGCGCCGCCAGGCCTCGGCGAGGTTCTGGATGTAGTCCGCCGGGTGATAGTACGAGATGAATTGCAGGGCGTCGGCGATGGAGGCGACCAGGTCTTCTTCGCGGATGGTGGCCATGGCGGTCCTCCCGTATTCCCTATGAAATGTGCAGCTTCCATGCCGCTTGAACAAGCACTGCGTCATCCCGGGGCCGCGCAGCGGAGCCCGGGATCCAGAGCCTGGGGTCATTCGGAAAGAAGCGGACAACATCCCGCTTGATCCTGAACCATCCGCGGTTCTGGATCCCGGGCTCCGCTGCGCAGTCCCGGGATGACCCCGAGATGGGGAAACGGGCTGGGTCCTGGCTCTTAGGCCGCGAATTCCCGCCGGATCGCCTCGCTGTGCTCGCCGATCCCCGGCACCCGGCCGAGCACCGGCGCCTGGCCGTTGCGCAAGGCCGGCGGCGCGACGATCGAGGCCGGGCCGGCCTGGGTCTCGACGGTGACCCGGCGCAGGGCCGGATGCGAGACGAGGTCGGCGAGCCCGTTGACGAAGCCGTAGGCCGTGCCGGCCGTGCGCAGCCGCGCCGCGGCCTCGTCGCGGCTCAGCTCCGAGAAGACCTGGGCCACCACGGCATCGACCTCGGGCCGGTTCGCCACCCGGGCGTTGTTGCTCTCGAAGCCGGGGCGCGACGGCAGGTCGGGCTGGCGCAGGAACTCGGTGCAGAAGCGGGCCCATTCGCGCTCGTTCTGGATCGAGATGAGCACCAGGGCCCCGTCCCGGGTCGGGAAGGCGCCGTAGGGGCAGATCGACGGATGGGCGAGGCCCACCCGCTGCGGCGCCCGGCCGGTGCCCTCGAAGTAGAGCAGCGGGACGTTCATCCAGTCGGCCATGCCGTCGAACAGGCTGACCTCGAGCCTGGCGCCCTCGCCGGTGATGCCCCGGGCGATCAGCGCCTCCAGCACCGCGGCGTGAGCCGCCATGCCGCAGGCGATGTCGCAGACCGACACCCCGACCCGGCCCGGGCCGGCCGGGTGGCCGGTGATCTCGGCGAGCCCGCTCTCGGCCTGGACCAGGAGGTCGTAGGCCTTCATGTCGGAGTAGGAATGGCCGGCGCCGTAGCCGGTCACGTCCACGGTGATGAGCCGGGGGTAGCGGGCCCGCAGCTCCTCCGAGCCGAACCCGGCCCGGGCGGCAGCGCCCGGCGCGAGGTTCTGGATGAACACGTCGGCCTTGGCGAGGACGGCGTGGAGGAGCTTGGCGTCGCCCGGGTCCTTGATGTCGGCGACCAGGCTCTCCTTGCCGCGGTTGAGCCAGACGAAGTAGCTCGCCAGGCCGTTCACCGAAGCGTCGTAGCCGCGGGCGAAATCGCCCTCCGGCCGCTCGATCTTGATGACGCGGGCACCCGCGTCGGCAAGGCGCGAGGAGCAGTAGGGGGCTGCCACCGCCTGCTCGAGCGCCACCACGGTCAGGCCGCCGAGCGGACGGACCCCACTCCCCGCTGCCAAACTCCCCGCCACCATGATCGTCAGACCCCGTGCTTGATCGCGATCATCTTCATGGCGCCGAAGCCGTAGAGCGCCTCGAAGCCCTTCTCGCGACCGTGGCCCGAGCCCTTCACGCCGCCGAAGGGCAGCTCGACGCCGCCGCCGGCGCCGTAATTGTTGACGAAGACCTGGCCCGACTTGATGCCCTTCGACAGCCGCAGGGCCTTGCCGAGATCCTGGGTCCAGATGCCGGCGGCGAGACCGTATTCGGTGCCGTTCGCGACCGCGAGGGCCTCGGCCTCGTCGCGCACCCGGATCGCCACCAGGACCGGGCCGAAGATCTCTTCCTGCGCGAGTCGGTGGTCCGGCGGCACGTCGCCGATCAGGGTCGGGCGGACATAGTAGCCGTCGCCCGGGACGTTGGTGCCGAGTTCCCCTTCGGCCAGGATGGTCAGGCCGTCGCGGCGGGCGAGGTCGATGTAGCTCTGCACCCGCTCGCACTGCTTGGCGTTGACCACGGGGCCGAGATCGAGATCCTGCTCGCCCGAGCCGACCCGCAGGTCCTTGAAGCGCTTCGCGAGGTCGGCGGTGAAGCTGTCGTAGATCTTGTCCTCGATCACCACCCGCGAGCCGGCCGAGCAGGTCTGGCCGGCATTCTGGGTGATCGCCTTGACGATGACGGTGCCGGCCTCCGACAGGTCGGCATCGGCGAAGACGACCTGGGGCGACTTGCCGCCGAGTTCGAGTGTCACCGGAATGGTGTTCTTGGCCGCGGCCGTCTGGATCAGCACGCCGACCTCGCGCGAGCCGGTGAAGCTGATGTGGTGGATACCCTTGTGCGAGGCCAGAGCCGCGCCCGCCTCCTCGCCGAGGCCGGTCACCACGTTGAGGCTGCCGGCCGGGAAGCCGGCTTCCGCCGCGAGCTTGGCGAGGTGGAGAGCCGAGAGCGAGGTGTCCTCGGCGGGCTTGAGCACCACGGCGTTGCCCATGGCGAGCGCCGGGGCGACCGAGCGGCCGGTCATCTGGAGCGGGTAGTTCCACGGCACGATCACGCCGACGACGCCGTGCGGCTCGTAGACGGTCATCACCGTGAAGCCGTTCTGGAACGGGATCGTGTCGCCATGCACCTTGTCGGCGGCGCCGCCATAATACTCGAAGTAGCGGGCGCAGACCTGGGCGTCGTTGCGGGCCAGCGTCAGCGGCTTGCCGACATCCTCGCTCTCCATCTGCGCCAGGATCTCGGCGTCGCGGCGGATCAGCTCGGCGAGCTTCAGCATCAGCCGGCCGCGGGAGGCGGCGTCGAGCCGGCCCCACTCGCCGTCCATGGCGGCGTGGCCGGCCTTGACGGCGGCATCGATCTCGGCCGCGCCGCCGCGGGCGATGCGGGCCATCTCCTGGCCGTGCGACGGGTTGATGACCGGCAGGGTCGCCTCGCTGCCGGTCCAGGTGCCGCCGATGAAGTGCTGGTGGGCGTTCATGCTTCAACCTCCCGTGGCGGCCGGCAGCCGTGACGGGGCAGCCGGCCTGCTGTTGAGCGCGGTGTTACCGCGCCGGGAGGGATGATTCCAATACGATCGACCGGCGGGCGCGATAGAATCGGGATATGGCGCCTTCCGTCACCGCTGCCGGTTGGCCGCGATGGTCTGCCGGGCGATCTCGGCGGCCAGCGGAATGGCCTCGATCGGCGCCTCGTCCAGGAAGGCGCGGGCGACGAGGGCGAGATCGATCCAGGCATCGGGGGCCTGCGCCTTGCGCCGGTCGCGCCCGGCCTTCCCGGCCGGTGCACCCTGACCGGTGGTCTCCGCGGATGGCGCCGCGCCCCGCGCGGCCTTGGCGATCCAGGCCAGTTGCTCGCCCCGAACGGCCCGCCGCGGCGCGACGATCCGGGTGAGCACCGCACCCTGCCGCGCCTTGCCGGAGGCCTGCACCCGCGCGAGAAAACCTCGGCAGCAGAAGGGCTGATCCGGAATGCTCCGGGGATCCTTGCCTTCAAACTGCCGAGGCCGCGGTCGGTTGCCGACGCGGAGCCGGGGCGCAGCGCACGCCGCCTTCCGCTTCGGCGGCCGTCCTACCGGCTGGCGCCGCTGTTGCTGCTGCCCTGCGGCACCGCCCGCTCCGGCTGGCCGGCATTGCCGCCGGCGGCCGAGTTGCCGGTGACGGTCGAGGCGCCGGTCGATCCGGGCGCCATCACGCCGCCGCCGCTGCCAGTATTGTTCGGCATCGGCGCGACGGTGCCGGTGGTGGCCGGCCCCGTCCTCATGGTGCCGGGCGCGGTCGAGGGGGCGGCGGTCTGGGCCGAGGCCGCGCCGGCGACGAGAAGGCCGGCGGCGAGTCCGGCGAGAATCGAACGCATGCTGCTCTCCTGTCGGATCCCGAGTTCGTTAGATCCTGGACCCGACAACGCGCGCGAACTGGTCCGGTTCGACTGTGTTCAACTGTGATGCGCGATGACGCGGCGCAGCATCGCGCAGCATTCGTCGAGGTCGTCGCGCCCGATCGACTCGTCGGGCCGGTGCGCCTCGGCGATGCGGCCCGGCCCGCAGATGATCGACGGGATGCCGGCGGCCTGGAACAAGCCGGCCTCGGTGCCGTAGCTCACCGCCCCGAGGGCGGGCCGGCCGGACCAGGTTTCGGCGAGGCCGCGCAGGAGTGCGTCGTCGGCAAGGTCCAGGGCCGGATACAGCGAGAGAACCTCGCTCTCGACCGCGACGGCGCGCCCCGCCGCCCGGAGCGGCGCCACGAGATCGGCGACGCCGGCCTGGAGCGTGTCGTGGATCGTCATCGGGTCGGTGCCCGGCACCGCGCGGGCCTCCCATTCGACCCGGCAGGTCTCCGGCACGACGTTGACCCCGGTGCCGCCGGCGATGACCCCGACCTGGAGGGTCGAGGAGGCCGGCTCGAACAGCGGATGGAACGGCCCGGCTTCGGCAAAGCCCTGGTGCAGGCGCCGCACCAGCCCGACGATGTCGGCTGCGAGGTGCACGGCGTTGTCGGCGAGGTCGGGCCGCGAGGAATGGCCGGCCCGGCCGCGCACCGTGAGGCGCCCCGCCACCTTGCCCTTGTGGCGCAGGACCGGCCGCATCTCCGAGGGCTCGCCGACGATGCAGCCCGTGGGCGGCGCACAGAGCTCGGGCAGCCGCGCGATCATGTGGCGTACGCCGACGCAACCGACCTCCTCGTCGTAGGAGAGGGCGAGGTGGATCGGCCGGCGCAGCGGCGCCCGGACCATCTCGGGAACCAGGGCGAGCAGACAGGCGACGAAGCCCTTCATGTCGACCGCGCCCCGCCCGACCAGGCGGTCCCCGACCCGGCGCAAGGTGAAGGGGTCGCCGCTCCAGCCCTCGCCGGCCGGCACCACGTCGAGATGGCCCGAGAGGACGAGGCCCGGCACGTCGCGCGGGCCGATCGTGGCGAACAGGTTGGCGCGGTCGCCCTCCGGCCCCGGCAGCACGGCGGCCTCGACGCCGTGGCGGGCGAGGATGTCGCGCACCAGGTCCACGATCGCGCCGTTGGGCGTGCGGCAGACCGAGGGGATCGCGACGAGGTCGGACAGGAGGGCGGCGGCGGTCATCGGGGTCTCGCGCTGGCTTTCGCGCAGCATAAGCCTGCGATGCCCGTGCGCTCCGGCGAAAGCCGGGCCCATTGCGGCAGAACCTGCGGCAGGACGTGCGCCGCGCGGCAGGAAGCCGTGGCCGACTTGGTCAAGTCGAGCACGGCTGCCGAGAACCGTGCCTCGTCGCGAAGACGGCCCGGGGTCGTGGACCGACGATCATGATCCGAGGATCTTGCATGATCCGAGGATCTTGACGACCGTCACGACAGCCCCGACCACGGCAGCGCCGGCTGTGAAAGCCGCGAAGATGGCGGCGTACGGTGCGATCGTGGCGTCGCGCGCCAGCTTGCGGGCCTCGGCGGACAGCTTCAGCCCCTCCTCGACGGATTTCCGCGTCTCGGCGTTCATCCGTTCGATGCGCGCCAACGGCCCTTGGAAATCGGTGGATGTCGGAGCGGCCGAGCGTCGATCGCCGTCATCTTGCACACCGCAGGCGCCTGCCCGGAGCCGGCGAGAGCCCGGCATCCTCGACCATCGATTCTGCCGCATCGCCCCCTCGAAACGCGCGGCCTGCGCGGTGCCGCCGGCCAATCTCGGCGGAAAATCCCAGGCCGCATCGCGCATCTTCGGGGTCACGCCGCCCCGGAGACCTTGAGCCATGCGCGCCAATTCCCTGATCGAGCTCGACCGCGACCACCTCATCCACCCGGTGATCTCGTGGAAGGGCCACGAGGCGCGCGGCGCCACGGTGCTGCAATCGGCGAAGGGCGCCACCCTCACGGATGCCGAGGGCCACACCCTGCTCGACGGGTTCTCGGGCCTGTGGTGCGTCAATGTCGGATACGGCCACGAGTCGATCGTCGAGGTCGCGGCCGAGCAGATGCGGCGCCTGCCCTATGCCACCGGCTACTTCCACTTCTCGAGCGAGCCGGCGATCCGGCTCGCCGCCCGCCTCGCCGAGCTGGCGCCCGGCGACCTGAACCACGTCTACTTCACGCTGGGCGGTTCGGACGCGGTCGATTCGGCGGTCCGCTTCATCCGCTACTACTACAACGTCACCGGCCGGCCGGCGAAGAAGCACATGATCGCCCTGGAGCGGGGCTATCACGGCTCCTCGACCATCGGCGCCGGCCTGACAGCGATTCCCGCCTTCCACGACGGCTTCGACGCGCCGACCACCCTCCAGCACCACATCCCCTCGCCCTATCCCTACCGCAACCCGGCCGGCGACGACGACGCGGCGGTGATCGCCGCCTCGGTGGCGGCGCTGAAGGCCAAGGTCGAGGAGCTGGGGCCCGACAACGTCGCGGCCTTCTTCGCCGAGCCGATCCAGGGCTCGGGCGGCGTGATCGTGCCGCCGGACGGCTGGCTCAAGGCGATGCGCGAGGCTGCGCGCGACCTCGACATCCTGTTCGTCGCCGACGAGGTCATCACCGGCTTCGGCCGCACCGGCCCGCTCTTCGGCGTCGAGCATGACGGCGTGGTGCCGGACCTGATGACCACCGCCAAGGGCCTGACCTCGGGCTACAGCCCGATGGGCGCCGTCCTGATGTCCGACCGGATCTACCGCGCCATCGCGGATCACGCCCCGGCGGGCAAGCCGATCGGCCACGGCTTCACCTACTCGGCCCACCCGGTCAGCGCCGCGGTCGGCCTGGAAGTCCTACGGCTCTACACCGAGGGCGGCATCCTGGAGAACGGCCGCCGGGCCGGCGAACGCTTCGGCGCGGGCCTCGAGCGCCTCGCCGACCATCCCCTCGTCGGCGACGTGCGGGTGCGGGGCCTGCTGGCCGGCGTCGAGCTGGTCACGAACAAGGCGAAGCGTACGAAGCCGTCGCCGGACCTCGGCATCTCCGGCCACCTCGCCCGGTTCGGCTACAAGAACGGCGTGATCTTCCGCGCCTTCGCCGACGACATCGTCGGCTTCGCGCCGCCGCTCTGCTGCACCGACGAGGACATCGACACCCTGCTCGCCCGCTTCGAGCAGACGCTGAACGACGTCCTCGACGTCGCCGACGTGCGCGCCGCGCTGGCGTGAGAAGGTTTCCGGACATGCGCGACACAGCCAAGACCTACCGCATCGCCGTCATTCCCGGCGACGGCATCGGCAAGGAAGTGGTGCCGGAGGGCGTCCGCATCCTCGAATCCGCCGCCGAGAAATTCGGCTTTCGCCTCGACCTGCAGCACCACGCCTTCGGCTCCTGCGACTACTACGCCGAGCACGGCACGATGCTGCCGGCGAACTGGAAGGAGCTGCTGACCCCGGCCGACGCGATCTTCTTCGGCGCCGTCGGCTGGCCGGCCACCGTGCCGGACCACGTCTCGCTCTGGGGCTCGCTCCTGCAATTCCGGCGCGAGTTCGACCAATACGTCAACCTGCGCCCGGTTCGGCTGATGCCGGGCGTCCCCTGCCCCCTCGCCGGCCGCGAGCCCGGCGACATCGACTTCTACGTCGTGCGCGAGAACACCGAGGGCGAGTACTCGTCGGTCGGCGGCACGATGTATCCGGGTACCGAGCGGGAGATCGTGATCCAGGAGACGGTGATGAGCCGTCACGGCGTCGACCGGATCCTGAAATTCGCCTTCGACCTCGCCCAGTCCCGGCCGAAGAAGCACCTGACCTCGGCCACCAAGTCCAACGGCATCGCCATCACGATGCCGTACTGGGACCAGCGGGTCGAGGCGATGGGCGAGCGCTACCCCGAGGTGCGGCGCGACAAGTACCACATCGACATCCTGACCGCGCATTTCGTGCTGAACCCGGACCGGTTCGACGTGGTGGTCGGCTCGAACCTGTTCGGCGACATCCTGTCGGATCTCGGCCCCGCCTGCACCGGCACGATCGGCATCGCGCCCTCGGCCAACATCAACCCGGAGGGGCGCTTCCCCTCGCTGTTCGAGCCCGTCCACGGCTCGGCGCCGGACATCGCGGGTCAGGGCATCGCCAACCCGGTCGGCCAGATCTGGACCGCCGCGATGATGCTGGAGCATCTCGGCGAGGTGGAGGCGGCCAACGCCATCGTGGCGGCGATCGAGACGGCACTCCGCGAGCCCGCCTCCCGCACCCGCGACCTCAAGGGAACGGCGACGACCCGGGAGGCAGCGGACGCGGTGCTGCGGGCCTTCGCGGCGGCGTGACCGTCGGGCCGGCCGCGTTGCGGCCGGTCGAGGAGCGAGGCCTTTGCAAGGCGCGGGTGCAAGGCGTGGGACGGCCCGCACCTTGCACCCGCGCCTTGCCTGCGTCGGCGCCATGCTCCGGACGGGGCCGGGCGGACGCTCAGCTCGGCCGCGGCTCCGGCGCCTGGCGGTGCCGCAGCACCGGGGCGACGGCGTCCTGATCGTCCTCCGCCTGCGCGACGCGCGCGGCCCGGGGCAGGTCGACCGGGGGAAACAGATCCTGCAACCCGCGCGAGACGCCGGTGAGGACCGGGGCGAAGGGCCCGGGGAGCGAGGAGGGGACGGCGTCGGTCTTGACGAAGCGGGAGCTGGACATGTCGCAGTGCAAACCTTGGGGCCAGCTACAACGCGCCGCACCATGGTTTGGTTCACGGCCCGCGGGCCGATGATCCGCGGATCCGAGTGACGAGGCGAAGGGGCAACATAGGCTGTCGTGGCGCCAAGCTCCCATCCCCTATGGAGGGTAGCAGGATCCCGCACGGAAGCGCCTCGTCACGATGCCCCTCCGCACGATGCCCATCCGGCCCCCCGGACCCGGCTCCGCCTGGCGCGCCGCCGCCCTGCTCGGGCTCATCAGCAGCACCTTCTCGACCCTGGTGAGCCAGCTCACCGCCGCCCGCATCGGCCGGGATGCGACGGTGGACTGGATGGTGGTGGCGGCGATCCCGCTGCGCGACGCCGCGCTCTCGCCCGAGCCGACCTGGCCGGTCGTCGCAGCCGGCATCCTGTTCCACCAATGGGCGGATGTCTCCTGGGCGCTGGTGTTCTTCGGGCTCCTCGGCCGTTGGACGGCGGGATTGTCGCCCGCGACCCTGCTGGTCCTGTGCGGGCCCTGGGCACTCCTGACCTCGTTTCTCGAATGGGTCATGCTGGTGCCGCTGCTGCCGTTCCGCCAGCCGATCTTCACCCTCGCGCAGCCCTACTGGATCGGCTTCCTGGTCCACCTGGCCTCGGCCTCGATCTACCCGCTGTTCCCATCTCTGCGCGATTGGATCGAGGAACGCCGGCCCTCGCCGCACCGGGACTTCGCGGCCGTGTGGGCCGGCCTCGCGGCGGCGGGGGCCTCGGGTCTCGGCGTCCTGGCGGTCCTCGGCTGGCTCGGCTGGGAGGTGCCGCATCTCGGCGACGAGGCCGCCCACGACCAGAGCACCCTGCGGCGGATGATCGAGCACCACGCGCAGGGCGCGCAGCTCGCGGCCCTGGCGGTGGAGCGGGCCGAGGACCCGCATCTGCGCGCCCTCGCCGCGCTGATGGTCGCGGCGCAGAACGGCGAGATCGCCGTGATGGTGCAGTGGTGGGACAGCTGGTTCCCGGCCCTCTCGTCCCTCTGCACGCCGCAGGAGCGGGAGGCGATGCCCGGGATGGCGCGTCCCGACGAGGTCGAGGCCCTGCGCCGCAGCGGGGGGCGCGACTTCGACCCGCTCTTCGTCACCCTGATGAGCCGCCACCATGCGGGCGCGG
This sequence comes from Methylobacterium tarhaniae, assembly GCF_001043955.1. Lineage (GTDB taxonomy): Bacteria > Pseudomonadota > Alphaproteobacteria > Rhizobiales > Beijerinckiaceae > Methylobacterium > Methylobacterium tarhaniae. Next base: position 50,970 of record NZ_LABZ01000165.1, read on the forward strand.
TGCGGATGGCCGACGAGGCCCTCGCCCGGGCCGGCGACCCGCGGGTGCGCCTCCTCTCCCACGCCATCCGCCACCAGCAGCGCGGCGAGATCGACCTGATGCACGGGTCCCGCGACCTCGCGGCGGTCGCGGCGGCGGCCCGCAACCTGATGCTGCCCTTCGGCCGGGTGCCGGCGGACCGGGCGCCGAGCCGCGCGCAGCCCTGACGACGAGGAGGCGGGCGCCCCTCACAGCGTCGCCAGCACGCCCCCATCCACGTAGATGATCTGCCCGTTGACGAAGTCGGACGCCGACGAGGCCAGGAAGATCGCCGCCCCCTGCAGCTCCTCCACCCGGCCCCAGCGCCCGGCCGGGGTGCGGGTCTTCAGCCAGGCGTCGAATTCGGGATTCTCGATCAGCGCCTGGTTCAGGGGCGTGGCGAAGTAGCCCGGGCCGATGCCGTTCACCTGGAGGCCGTGGCGGGCCCAGTCGGTGCACATGCCCTTGGTCAGGTTCTTCACCGCGCCTTTCGAGGCGGTGTAGGGGGCGATAGAGTAGCGCGCCGCCTCGCTCTGCAGGCTGGCGATGTTGATGATCTTGCCGCGCTTGCGCGCGATCATGTGCCGGGCCACCGCCTGGCCGACATAGAACACGCTGTCGAGGTTGATCCGCATCAGCTCGTGCCAGGTCTCGACGGGGTAGTCTTCGAGCGGCGCGCGGCGCTGGATGCCGGCATTGTTGACGAGGATATCGAGGGGGCCGATCCCGGCCTCGATCCGGTCGATGCCCGCCTTGACCGCCCCCGCGTCGGAGACGTCGAAGGCGGCGGCCTCCGTGGCGATGCCCTCGCTCCGCAGCTGCGCCACCGCGCCGTCGAGCTTGGCCGCGTCGCGCCCGTTCAGCACGATCGCCGCCCCGGCGCGGCCGAGGCCGAGCGCCAGCGACAAGCCGATGCCCTGGCTGGAACCGGTCACCAGGGCACGGCGGCCCGACAGATCGAACAAGGCGGTCGACACCGGCGCTTCCTCTCCTTCGGCGCTCCGGTGGCGGCCTGTGAAGATGGCTCCCGCGGTTGCGCTCCTGCCGCGAAGGAACCATGGTGCCGGGACCAAAGCAAGCGGCATCCCGGCGCCGGCCCATGGGCCACCCGGGAGCCGATACCGGAGGAGACGACGTCCATGACGCTGGCTGCGCGCATCCACGCCGCCAAGGACCTGCGGGTCGAGGCGATCACCTTGCGCGAGCCGGAGGCGGACGAGGTCGTGGTGGCTTTGGGCGCCGGCGGCATCTGCGGCTCGGACCTGTCCTATTACGGCAAGGGCCGGGTCGGCGATTTCTCGCTCCGCGAGCCGATGGTGCTCGGCCACGAGGTCGCCGGCACGGTGACCCGGGTCGGGGCGGCGGTCGCGAGCGTGAAGCCCGGCGACCGGGTCGCGGTCGATCCGAGCCGGCCGTGCCTGTCGTGCGACTACTGTCGCGCCGGCCGCTCGAACCTCTGCCGCAACATGCGCTTCTTCGGCTCGGCGGCGATCTTTCCGCATGTCCAGGGCGGGTTCAGCGAGCTCTTCCTCGCCCGGGCCGACCAATGCGTGGTGGTGCCGGACTCGATGCCGATGCGGGTCGCGGCCTGCGGCGAGCCGCTGGCGGTGGCGTTGCACGGTGTCAGGCGGGCGGGCGAGCTTCTGGGCCGCCACGTCCTCATCGCGGGGGCCGGGCCGATCGGCCTCCTGTGCCTGATGGCGGCGACGCTCGCCGGCGCGCGCCGGATCGTCTGCACGGATCTGTCCGATGCGCCGCTGGCCATCGCCCGGGAGATCGGCGCCGCGGAGACCATCAACGTCGCCGCCGAGCCGGAGCGGCTGGCGGCCTACGAGGCCGACAAGGGCACCTTCGACGTGGCGCTGGAGGCCACCGGCGCCCCCGCGGCCCTCGCTTCGCTGTTCCGGGTGGTGCGGCCCGGCGGCCGGGTGGTGCAGCTCGGCATGATGCCGCCGGGCGACGTGCCGGTGCCGGCCAACCTCCTGATGGCCCGCGAGATCGACTTCGTCGGCGCGTTCCGCTTCCACGAGGAATACCGCACCGCCATCGCCCTCCTCGCCGCCGGCCGGATCGACGTCGGGCCGATCCTGTCGGCCGAGATGCCGATGTCCCGGGCCGACGAGGCCTTCGCGCTGGCTGCCGACCGCAGCCGGGCCATCAAGGTCCACCTCGCCTTCTGAGCAGATTTCGCAAAAGTGGCCGCCGGTCTTGTGACATCTCCGGCAACGAGACGAGCCGTGACATGGCATACCGGCGGTCCCGGGCGGAGGCCAGAGAGGTCACGGCGGCCGGTCCCTGGCCGGGTCAGGCGGCCCCGCAGGCTCACCCCTCGGCAAGCGCGAACCCCTCGTCCTCCCATCCGGTGATCCCCCCGATCATCAGCTTTACGGGCAGGCCGAGTTCGGCGAGGTGCAGGGCGGCCTTGTCGGCGCCGTTGCAATGCGGGCCGGCGCAATAGACCACGAACAGCGTGCCGGCCGGCCACTCGGCCATGCGCCGGGGCGTCATCTTGCCCCGCGGCAGGTTGATGGCGCCGGGGACGTGGCCCCGGGCGTAGGCCTGCGGCCCGCGTACGTCGAGGAGCACGAAGCCGGGCGCTGCCGTTTCCGAGGCGGCGCGCACATCGGCGCAGTCGGTCTCGAAGGCCAGGCGGCGGGCGTAATGCGCCGCGACCTCGGCGGCGGGCGCAGGCGGGATGGCGGTGACGGGGTTCGACATCGAGGGAGGCTTCGCTTTCGTCTGGGGACCACCTTATCCTGCGGCCTCCACCGCCGGCCCGAGACCGGGCTGCCTGCCTTTCTGCGTCGAGATCGTGCCAAACGAGAGCGTGCCCGAGCCTTGCGCCTTCCCGAGCACCCCATCCGGCCCGCGTGTGGCGGTGCTGGCCTATGACGGGCTGTGCACCTTCGAGTTCGGCGTCGCCTACGAGGTGTTCGGGCTGCCGCGGCCCGAGGCGGGCTCGCACTGGTACCGCTACGCGGTCTGTGCGGCGGAGCCCGGCCCGTTGCGCGCCGCGGGCGGCCTGACGGTCGCGGTCGAGGGCGGGCTCGCAGTCCTGGACGAGGCCGACCTCGTCGTCGTGCCGGGCTGGCGCGCGATCGACGCGCCGGTCCCGCCGGACCTCGTCCGCGCACTCACGGCGGCCCACGCCCGCGGTGCCCGGCTGATGTCGCTGTGCTCGGGGCTCACGGTGCTGGCGGCGACCGGGCTCTTGGACGGGCGCCGGGCCACGACCCATTGGCGCTACGCCGAGGCCATCGCGGCCCGCCACCCCGCCATCGCTCTCGATCCGGGCGTGCTCTACGTCGACGAGGGCCGTATCCTGACCGCCGCCGGCAGCGCCGCCGGAATCGACCTGTGCCTCCACGTCGTGCGCGGCGATTTCGGGCCTGACCTCGCCAACCGCGTCGCGCGCCGCCTCGTCGTGCCGCCGCACCGGGAGGGCGGCCAGGCCCAGTTCATCGAGGCGCCGGTCCTGCGCGAGCGCGAGGCGGCCCGCCTCGGGCCGGTGATCGACGCGATGCGGGCGCGCCTCCACGAGGACCGGCCGCTCGCCGCGATGGCACGCCTCGCCGGCATGAGCCTGCGCACCTTCCAGCGCCGCTTCCTCGCGGCGACCGGCCTGCCGCCGGGCGAGTGGATCATCGCCGAGCGGCTGCGCCTCGCCCGGGAGATGCTGGAACGGCCGGAGCGGGTGTCCCTCGCCGACATCGCCGCGGCGAGCGGCTTTCGCAATCCGGCCGGCCTGCGCCACCATTTCCGCAGCCGCCTCGGCACCAGCCCGGCCGCCTACCGGCGGAGCTTCGCCGGGCGGCGTTCCTGATGTTTCAGCCCGCCGGCGCCCGTGCCCGCCTTTGCCCGATCGCGCTCGCCAGCATCCGCGAGAGCTGCTCGGCCGAGTACGGCTTGTGCAGCAGCGGGACGCCGTGGGAGCCCTCCTGCGCCAGCACGTGGCTGTAGCCGGACGTGAGCAGCACCGGCAGGCCGGGATGGCGCCGGCGTAGGAGCTTTGCGAGCTCGATGCCGCCCATGCCGGGCATCACCACGTCGGAGAAGACCGCATCGTAGCCGGCATCCCGCGCCAGCACGTCGAGGGCCGCCTCGGCATTGGTCACCCAGGTGGTGACGTAGCCGAGGTCGTCGAGGATCTGCGCGGCGAAGCGGCCGACGCCGACATTGTCCTCGACGAGGAGCACCCGCTGGCCGGCGCGGGCCGGCGCCAGGCCCTCGTCCGGGGGCGCCGGCCGGGCCGGAGCGGCGGGCGCCGCCACCTCGGGCAGGTAGAGGACGAAGGTGGAGCCCTCCCCCGGCCGGCTCGTCACGTCGACGTCGCCGCCCGACTGCTTCGCGAAGCCGAAGACCTGGCTGAGCCCCAGGCCCGTGCCCTTGCCGACCTCCTTGGTGGTGAAGAACGGCTCGAAGATTTTGTCGATCACCGCCGGGCTCATGCCGGTGCCGGTATCGGTGAGAGAGATCGCCGCGAAGGGGCCCTTGGCGGCGGCATGGCCGCGGATCTCGGGCTTCTCCGCCCCGCAGGCGACGCACAGGGTCAGCGTCCCCTCCCCGTCCATCGCGTCGCGGGCATTGACCGCCATGTTGATCAAGGCCGTCTCGAACTGGCTCAGGTCGGCGCGCACGAAGCACGGCCGGTCGGGGCTTTTCGTCACCACTCGGATGCGCGCACCCGTGACCGTATCCAGCATGTCGGCCACGCCCTGGAGGCGGGCGACGACGTCGAAGACCTCGGGCGCGAGCGCCTGGCGGCGGGCGAAGGCGAGGAGCTGGCCGGTGAGCTTGGCGGCGCGATCGACCGTGTCGGAGACCGCATCGAGGTAGCGGCGCTTGCGCGCCTCCGGCAGTTCCGGCCGGCGCAGGAAGTCCACCGACGAGCGGATGATCGTGAGAAGGTTGTTGAAGTCGTGCGCCACGCCGCCGGTGAGCTGGCCCACCGCCTCCATCTTCTGCGACTGCCGCAAGGCCTCCTCGGCCTGGAGGAGGCGTTGCGCCCGCTCGCGCTGCTCGGTCACGTCGCGGGCGACGCAGTACAGGTTGCCCTCGAACGGCACCGCCCGCCACGACAGGGTGCGGTAGGCTCCGTCCCGGGTGCGGAACCGGTTCTCGAACGACAGGGTCGGCTCGCCGGAGCCGAGGCGCCGGATCTCGGTCCGGGTCCGGTCCTGGTCGTCCGGGTGCTCGAGCCAGGAAGAGGTGCGTCCCACCACCTCCTCGGGCTGCCAGCCCAGGATCGCCGTCCAGGCCGGATTGACGCTGAGCCAGACCCCGTCCGCGCCGGCCACCCCCAGCATGTCGCGGCTCACCTGCCAGATCCGGTCACGCTCGGCGGTGCGGGCCGCGACCTGGCGCTCGAGGGTCTCGTTGAGGCCGCGCAGGGCTTCCTCGAGCCGGCGCTGGGCGGTGATGTCGTTGAACAGGATCGCGACGTGCCGGGCCTCCGGCGCGTCGACCCGGAAGGCGTGCACCTCGTACCAGCGCTCGCCCAGCGACCGGGCCGGCTGGACGAAGCGCACCGACTCGCCCGTCAGCGCCACCCGGCCGTAGATGTCGTACCAATGCTGCTCGTGGCCGGGGGCGAGCCCGCGCATCCAGCGCCCGGCCGCGTCCTCGAGGCCGGTATGGCGCGCGAAGGCGGGGTTCACCTCCAGGAAACGGTAATCCTCCGCCCGGCCGTCCTCGGAGAAGCGCAGGGCGATGATGCAGAAACCGGCATCAATCGCCTCGAACAGCGTGCGGTAGCGCGCCTCGCTGCACCGCAGCGCTTCCTCGGCCTGCCGCCGGCCGGTGATGTCGATGATGAACTCGAAGCCGGTGCCGTCGTCGAGGAGGGTCGCCGCGCACAGGCCCCAGAACCGCGAGCCATCCTTGCGCAGGTATTCGCGCTCGGTCGAGTCCGAGCGGCCCCACGCCTGGAGCTCGGCGATGACGCGCCGGGAGACGGCCTGCCATTCCGGCGGCACCAGGGTGCGGCCCGAGAGCAGGCCCCGCTCCAGGTCGTCGCGGTCGTAGCCGCTCATCGCCAGGAAGGTGTCGTTGGCCTCCAGCACCCGGCCGGCCATGTCGAAGACGATCGCCCCGACGGTCTCGATGTCGAGGGCGGTGCGCAGGCGCGGATCGACCAGGAAGCCGCCCTCGACCGCGCGGCGCCGGGCCGCCGGGAGGGCGGCGGTCGCCTGCTCGTCACCTCGCGCGAGGTGCAGGGCCGCCTCGGCCGCGGCCCGCGCCCGCTCCGACGCCGCCAGGGCGGCGCGCAACCGCGCGTTCTCCGCGACGAGGTCCGGGACGTGTCCGGGATCCGCCATTCCTCTCCATCCGCACGGGCGTCGCGCGGCCTCGCGCGCATCCGCCTCATCCCCGTCGCCCCATATAGCGGAGGCGGGCACGCCGTCTCCACCCTCCGGCCCGCGACCATCGGCGCAGATGGGGCCCCGGCGAGGGAGCCTGCATTGCGGCGGGGCCGGGAAGGCCGCATATCTGGGTGCGGCCCCGCGGCGGCGGGGCGGGAGGCGTGCGTGACGATCCAACCGACCCGTTGCAGCAACGCGGCCCTGCGCCGGGCGACGCGCAGCGTCGGGCAGCTCTACGACGACGCCCTGGCGCCGAGCGGCCTGCGCACGACGCAGTACGGTCTGCTCGGGACGATCCGCCGCCTCGGCACCCCGACCATGGGCGAACTGGCCGAGGCGATGGTGATGGACCTCTCGGGGCTCGCCCACACCCTCAAGCCCCTGACCCGCGACGGCTATGTCAGCGTGGTGCCCGACCCGCAGGACCGGCGGGCGCGGCGCATCGCCCTGACGGCGTCCGGCGCCGCCAAGCTCGCGGAGGCGACGCCGCTGTGGCGAGCCGCCCAGGACCGGTTCGACGCCGCCTTCGGCCCCGAGCGGGCGGGTTTGCTGCGCGACCTCCTGCACGAACTGGCGCTGCCGGATTTCCGGGCGGCGTTCGGCACGCCGGCGCCGGCCGGGGAGACACGGGACGCCCCCCACTGATCCTCCGGCATCGCCGTGGCCGGTCAGGCGGCCCGCACCGTATCGAGGAAACGATGCACCTCGGCGGCGAGATGCTCGGACTGGCGCGACAGCTCGCTCGCGGCGCCCAGCACCTGGCTCGCCGCCGCGCCGGCCTCCTCCGCCGCGCCCGCCACCCCGGCGATGTTGCCCGTCACCTCGCCGGTGCCCTGGGGCCGCCTGGGAGACGTTGCGGACGATCTCCTGAGTCGCCGCCCCCTGCTCCTCCACCGCCGCCGCGATCGAGGTCGCGACCCCTGCGATCTCCTCGATCCGTGCGGCGACCTGGCCGATCGCGACGGCCGCCTGGCCGGTGGTGGCCTGGATCGCCGCGATCTGCCCGGTAATCTCCTCGGTGGCCCGGGCCGTCTGGCCGGCCGGCACCGGAGGTCTCGGCGCGCCGTTCGAGCAGCCCGTGCTCGACGGCCGTGATTTCGCCGACCTTGTTGGCCCGGATCGCGTCCACCAGGGCCTTGCCGGTGCCCGTGGCCTCGATCCGCCGCGCCTCGGCCCGGGTGGCGGGATCGCCCATCAGGCGGATCGCCTGGTCGGCGATCTCGCGCGTCCATTGCCGCTCGAGCCGGCGGAGTGCGGCGAGGCGGTCCTGCTCGGACATCGTCCGTGCCGCCCGAACCCGCCCTACCGTGAACGGGACGAACCGCGCGGCCCGTCCTGCTCCTCCCCCGCCATCCCTCTCTCCGCCATCCCCCTGGCGAGGTGCTGGAGCAGCTTGGCCGCGGCCGGCGAGAGCTGGCGGCCGAGGCGGGTGACGATCCGGGCCTCGACGCCGTCGAGGCCCGGATCGGCGAGGGGCAGGGCCACCAGAACGCCGTCGGCGATCTCCTGTGCGGCGCAGAAGGCCGGCAGCAGCGTCACGCCGGTGCCCGAGGCGGCGAATTGCTTGAGCACGCCGATCGAGCCGGTGATCAGCGCCGGATCGAGCCGCACGCCCTCCGCCCGCTCGGCCGCCGCGATGATCTGCCGGATGCCGTAGGCCGGGTGCATCGTGCCGAGGCGGTGGCCGGCGAGGTCGGCCAGCCGGACCGCGTCCGGATGGGCGGCGAGCGGATGGTCGGCCCGCACCAGCACCCGGATCGGATGCGGCATCGCCAGGTGGGTGCGCAGGCGCGGCTCCGGCGGCGGGTTGTAGACGAGGCCGAGATGCGCCTCGTCCTCGACGACCCGGCGCACCACGTCGTTGGTCGCCGCCAGGTCGAGGGTCATGGTCAGGTCGGGGTGGCGGGCCCAGAAGCCCTGGAGCAGGCCCGACATCAGGTCGCCGATGAAGCCCTCCCCTAAGACCACGTCGATATGCCCCCGGCGCAGGCCCTTCAGCTCGGTGAGCTTGGCCAGGATGTCCTCCCGGTCGGAGGTCTGGCGCCGGTAATAATCGAGGAGGAGCGAGCCGGCCGGGGTCGCCCGCACCCCGCGGTGGTGGCGCTCGATCAGCGGCGTGGCGAGCTGCCCCTCCATCTGGACGATCTGGCGGCTCACCGCCGAGGCGTTGACGTTGAGCTTGTCGGCCGCCGCGCGGACCGAGCCGCAGCCGACGGCCTCCGCGAGGTAGCGCAGGCAGCGCTCGTCGAGGCTGTGATGCATCGGTTCTTCCCTCCCGCCCACCGGGTGCGTTGCCGGTAAGTCAACGCAAAATACCGGCCAACGTCGTTCCGCTCAACGCCGTGCTGCCCCAGTCTCCGGTTCCCAGAGGGCGCCGCGGCAGGGATCCGGCGCCGATCCGGGAGAGAGCGGACATGCGGACGATCGGCGTCATCGGGCTCGGCAACATGGGCCGGGGCATGGCCCTCTCGCTGCGGCGGGGCGGCTTCACGGTGATGGGCTACGACCCCGCACCCGGTGCCCGCGCGGCCCTGGAAGCGGACGGCATCACGGTCGCCGCCACGCCCTCGGCGCTGTGGCGGGACTGCGACGCGGTGGTGCTGTCGCTGCCGACCCCCGAGGTGGTGGAGGCGGTGCTTCTGGGCCCTGACGGACCGCTCCACGGCGCGAAGGCCGGCCTCCTGATCGTCGACACCTCGACCTCGGACCCGAAGGTCACGCGGCGGATCGCGGCGGCGCTCGAGCCCGCCGGCCTCGCGCTGATCGACGCGCCGGTGAGCGGCGGCCCGAAGGGCGCGCATGCCGCCACCCTCACGATGGTGATCGGCGGCAGCGACGCGGCGGTGGCCCTCGCCGAGCCGGTCCTGGCGGCCATGAGCGCGACGCGGGTCCATGTCGGCGGCGTCGGCGCCGGCCACGTCACCAAGCTCGCCAACAACCTGCTCTGCGCCGCCCACCTGATCACCGCGGCGGAAGCGGTGCGCATGGCCGCTGAGGCCGGGGTCGATCCGGAGCGCCTGCTCGCCGGGATCAATGCGGGCTCGGGCCGCAGCGGCGTCACGCAGGTCAACTTCCCGACCTGGGTGCTCAACGGCGCCTTCGATTCCGGCTTCACCATGAAGCTGATGCGCAAGGACGTGCGTCTCGCCGAGGGCCTGATCGGCGCCCTCGACCTCGACCTGCCGCTCGCCGCCCAGGTCGGCCGGCTGTGGCGCGAGAGCGCCGGGATCCCGGACGACGGCGACTTCAACGCCATCGTCAAGCTCCAGCTCGCCTGAACCCGGGAGATCCCATCATGACCGAGACCCGCCCGCAGGCGCTCGCCGCCCTCCTGCGCCCCTTCTTCCCCGAGACGACCCAGATCGGGTCCTGGGTCGACGGCCGCATCGTCCCCGGCACCGGCGAGCCGGTGCGCCTCGTCGATCCCGCCACCGGCCTGCTGCTGGCCGAGTATCCGGATGCCGGCCCCGAAGTGGTGGCCGAGGCCGCCCGTGCGGCCGAGGCCGGCCAGGTCCGCTGGGCGGCGCTGACCGGCGCCGCCCGCGGCCGGGTGATGCAGGAGATCGCCCGCGCCATCCGGGCCGAGATCGAGCCCCTCGCCCGGCTCGAGGCGCTGAATGCCGGCAAGCCGATCCGCGATTGCCGCGTCGAGGCGACCAAGGTCGCCGAGATGTTCGAGTATTATGCCGGCTGGGCCGACAAGCTGCACGGCGAGGTGATCCCGGTCCCGACCAGCCACCTCAACTATACGCGCCGCGAGCCCCTCGGCGTGGTGCTGCAGATCACCCCCTGGAACGCCCCGGTCTTCACCTGCGGCTGGCAGCTCGCTCCGGCGCTCGCCGCCGGCAACGCGGTGCTGCTCAAGCCCTCGGAACTCACCCCCCTGACCTCGCTCGCGGTGGCGGCGCTCGCCGAGCGGGCCGGGCTGCCCGCGGGCGTCGTCAACGTGCTTGCCGGCTACGGCCACACCACCGGCCAGGCGGCTTTGGCCGAAAAGACGGTGACGAAGGTGGTCTTCGTCGGCTCGCCGGCCACCGGCACGAAGATCGCCGAGGCTGCGGCGCGCCACCTGAAGCCCTGTGTGCTCGAACTCGGCGGCAAGTCGGCCAACATCGTCTTCGCCGATGCCGACCTGGAGCGGGCCTGCCTCGGCGCGCAAGCCGCGATCTTCGCCGGCGCCGGCCAGTCCTGCGTCGCCGGCTCGCGGCTCCTCGTCGAGCGCCCGGTCTATGACCGCCTCGTCGCCATGCTGGCGGCGGGCGCGGAGCGCATCCGCGTCGGCGATCCCCTCGACCCCGAGACCGAAATCGGGCCGATCAACAACGCCACCCAGTACCGGCACGTGCTGGCGATGATCCGCGGCGGCCTCGATCAGGGCGCGCAGCTCGCCGCCGGCAGCGACGGCACCCCGGCGGAGGGCGGCTTCTACGTGCGCCCGACGATCCTGGCCCAGGCCGACAATGCCATGGATTGCGCCCGCACCGAGATCTTCGGGCCCGTCGTGACGGTGATCCCGTTCGATACGGAAGAGGAGGCGGTCGCCATCGCCAACGATTCCGAATTCGGCCTCGCCGGCGCGGTCTGGACCCGCGATGTCGGCCGCGCCCACCGGGTCGCGGCGGCGGTGCGGGCCGGCACCTTCTGGATCAACGCCTACAAGACCATCCACGTCTCCTCGCCCTTCGGCGGCTCGGGGCGCAGCGGCTACGGGCGTTCCAGCGGCCTCGAGGCGCTGCACGAATACACCCAGGTCAAGAGCGTCTGGGTCGAGACCGCCGCCGCTCCCGCCGCCTCCTTCGGCTACGCCCCCGGCGTAGGCGCCTGATCCCTCCCGGTCCGGGGGGCGGCCCCTCCGGACCGTCCCCCGCACCGGAGATTGTTCGATGACGAGCGCCACCCTGGCGACCGGCAGCCCTGCCGTCGCGCCCGCAAGCCCACCCGCAAGCCATGCCGGCCGCGCCGGCATCCTGATCCTGTTCCTCCTCGCCCTCGTGGTGGTGACCCTGGCCGAGCTGATCGGCAACGTCGCCATCCCGCTCGGGCACGGCAAGATCATCCTCCTGCCCCTGCTCTGGGCCCTGCTGATGGGCGGAGGCCTCGGCCTCGCCGCGCCGCGCCTGCCGCGCGCCTTGCGGCTGCCCGTCTCGCTCCAGCACGCCGCCGGGGCGATCCTGCAACCGGCGCTCCTGCTCTTCGTCGCCAAGCTCGGCCTCCTCGTCGGCGGCTCGCTGCCGAAGATCCTGAGCGCCGGCTGGGCCCTCGCCTTCCAGGAATTCGGCCACTTCTTCGGCACGATGGTGTTCGGCCTGCCCGTGGCCCTGCTGCTCGGCCTCAAGCGCGAGGCGATCGGCGCCACCTTCTCGGTCGGTCGGGAGCCCAGCCTCGCCATCATCGGCGAGCGCTACGGCATGGATTCGCCCGAGGGGCGCGGCGTGCTCGCCGAGTACCTGACCGGCACGGTGTTCGGCGCGGTGTTCATCGCGGTGCTGGCCGGGCTGATCGCCAGCCTCGGCATCTTCAACCCGCTGGCCCTCGCCATGGGCGCCGGGGTCGGCTCCGGCAGCATGATGGCGGCGGCCGCCGGCGCCATTGCGGCGCAGCAGACGCCCGAGATGGCCAAGGAGGTCGCCACCTTCGCGGCGGCGAGCAACCTCATCACCACCACCATCGGCACCTACTTCACCCTGTTCCTGTCCCTGCCCTTCACGGTCTGGGCCTACGGCGTGCTGGAGCCGGTCCTCGGCCGCGGCCGTGGCCGGACGGAGACCGCGCCCGCCCCGTCCGCCCCGGTGGCGGCCCATGCCGCGCCGGCCTTCGGCCTGCCCGCCCTGGTCCTGATCTGGCTCGCCACGGCGGCGTTCGGGCTCATCGGCAACGGGCTCACCTATGGCACGAAGCCGGACGGGCAGGTGCTGACCGGTGCCGCGATCATCGTCGGCGCGGTGGTCGTGGGCGAGGTCCTGTACCGCCTCGCCGGGCGGCGGCTGCCGGCGGTGGTGTGGGTCTCCCTGATCGGCATGGCCCTCACCTATCCGGGCACGCCGTTCTCCGCCGAGATCGCGGCGGCGACGGGCCGGATCAACTTCCTGGCGCTCGCCACCCCGATCCTCGCCTTCGCGGGCCTGTCGCTCGCCAAGGACTTCCCGGCCTTCCGGCGCCTCGGCTGGCGCATCGTGGTGGTGTCGTTCATGGCCAATGCCGGCACGTTCCTCGGCGCGGCCCTGATCGCCCAGTTCTGGATGCATCCGCCGCTGTAAGATCAAAGGTCGAAAGACAACGACCTCTGGTTCTGTTCTCGAATTTCCGCCAGGCCCAAGGTCCCGGACTTGCGGGCTCGGCATCGACGATTCGGGATGGGTCGATGGCCTCGTCGATCTCGGGCTTGCCCGAGATCGAATCGATGCGTCAGCATC
>NZ_LABZ01000166.1 GCF_001043955.1 Methylobacterium tarhaniae
CGAAGGCCCTGGCGCGCCAGGAGGCGGCCGGGCCGCTGCGGCCCCCGGCCGCCCCGCCCCCGGCCTCGGCCAGGAGGTCGCGCACGAGGCCGTCCAGGCCGTCCGAGCCGAGGGCGAGGGGGAACTCGGCCTTGGCCGAGGTCAGGTTCGGGCTCGGTCCGGCATGGTGGAGCGCGAGCAGGCGCCCCTCCGCGGCGGCCTTGCGGCGGGCCTCGACCCAGTCGCGCGCCTGGCCGACCTGGGCCGGCCCGGGATCGAGCAGGTCGCCGTCCAGGGAGACGACGACCCGCGCCCGGTCGAAGCGCCAGCGGGTCTCGAGCGGGCGGCCATGGGCGAGGCGGGCGCCCTGGTAGAGCGCGTCCCGTCCGGAGGGGTCCGAGACGTGCCAGCGCAGGCCTGGAAAATCCCGGCGCATCGCGGCGATCTGCGCGGCCAGCGAGGGCGAGGTCACCGGCCCGGTCAGAAGGTGGAGGCCGCGCCCGCCCTCCGCCGCCTTGAGCGCCGCGAAGCGCCCGGTCATCGCGGCGCGGAAGGCCTGCCAGGAGCTCGGCCGGCCGAGGGCTTGCGGCGTCTGGAGCCGGAACGGGTCGTAGAGCCCGAGCACCGAGGCCTGGCCGAACACGTCGGTGCCGCCGCGGCTCCAGGGGTGCTCGGCATTGCCCTCGATCTTCAGCGGGCGGCCGTTGCGGGTGGTGACGGTGATGCCATTGGCAAACCCGTCGATCAGGGCGGCGGAGGCGTAGGCGAGGGGCGCCCCCGGGACGATCCGCTCCGGCTGGCGGACATACGGCACCTCCTGCGCCCGCCCGTCCGGCTGGCCGCAGGCGGAAAGCCCGCTCATCGCGAAGGAGGCGGCCATCAGCTTGAGGAAGCCGCGCCGGTCCGGCGCCGCGGCGAGGCGGGCGGCGGCCGGGTACTCGGTGTCGAGGAAGGCGCGGAACTCGGGCGAATCCGCCACCGCGTCGAGGCTGCGCCAGAAGGCCGGGCCGTCGCCGCCCGCGAGGCGGGCGCGGAGCGAGGCGATGTCCCCGCTCATGACCGAGAGACCCCGCATGCGCTCATGACTGAGAGACCCCGCATTCGCTCATGACCGAGAGATCCCGCATGCGCTCATCGGTGGCAGATCCCGCATTCGGTCAGCCGCTCGCCGCCGCGGATACGGTACTGGCGCACCAGTTCGGGGCCGATCTCGGCCTGGTTCGCCGGCGGGCTCCAGGACATGTCGAGGATCTGGTCCTTCGGCCGCACGTATTTCTCGGGGTTGCGGTGGCAGTCGAGGCAGAAGCTCATCTCGAAGGCGTTGGCCCGGTAGGTGAGCTGCATGTCGGTGACGGCGCCGTGGCAGGTCGAGCAGCCGATGCCGTTGGTCACGTGGACCGAGTGGTTGTAGTAGACGTAGCCCGGCAGCTTGTTCAGGCGGGTCCAGACCAGGGGCTGGTCCTTGGCATAGCTCGCCCGCACCGGTTCCAGCATCTCCGAGCCGGACCAGATCTGGGTATGGCAGGTCATGCAGGTATGGGTCGGCGGGAGGCCGGCGGTGGCCTGGGTCTCGACCGTGGTGTGGCAGTAGCGGCAGTCGATCTTCAGCTCGCCCGAATGGTGCTTGTGGCTGAACGGCACCGGCTGGGCCGGCGCCACCCCGACGCCGGTGACGTAGGAGGAGCGCACCAGCCCCGCCCCGACCACCGGCAGCGCCGCCAGGCAGGCGGCGCCCGTCAGGAGCGCGAGGCGCAGGAGGGCGTCGGCGCCCGGCGCGAAGAGCTGGCGCACGGCGTCAGGTCCCGGACCGGACGGTCTGCGCCGGGCCGCCTCGGCCCGAGGCCGGAATCACGCTCTGCACGCCGCCCTCGTCATGCCGCCGCTCAGTTCGGAACGATCCCAGGCTAGGTGGCGCGGGGCTTGGCCACGGCCAGATGCCCCGGGGACACGAACATCAGGGTGCGACAGCGTGGCGTCCGTCCGGAGCGGGCGGCATTCGGGCGCCTCACGCCCCGGCGGCGAGGCCCCGCACCATCAGGGTCGCGCCTGTGCCGTAGCCGGGGGGAGGCGGCGCGGGGATCGGCCGGAAGCCGTGGCGGTGCCAGAAGCCGGCGGCATCGCCGACCGCGACCAGCACCGTCTCGGGCAGGCTCCGGCGCGCGGCCTCACGCAGCATCAGCCCGACGATCTCGGCCGCCGCGCCCCGCCCCCGCGCCTCGGGGAGCAGGGCGACGTCGTGGATGCACCAGGCGCCCGCCGGGTCCGGCAGGGCGCCGAGCAGGGTGTCGAGCGCGGGCACCGTCCTGGCCTGCCAGGGATGGCCGACGGCGTAGCCGAGCAGCGCATCCCCGGCCGCCAGGGCGAAGCAGCCCTCCGGGCACAGGTGCAGCCGCTCGGCCATCACCGCGTCGTCCTCCGGATAGTCCGGATGCACCAGGGCGGCGACGGCCGAGGCGGCGGTGAGGTCCGGCTCCCGGAGCGGTCGCCAGCGGAGGCTCGGATCGCTCAGCGGGCGGCCTCGACCTTGAAGGCCGGCGCGGCCTGGAGCTGTGCCTTGGTCAGCCGCACCTCGGCCTCCGCCACCGTGCCGTCGGGGCCCGTCGCCAGCACCGTGGCGCGGCCCCGGGGCTCGGGCGCCGCGACCGAGCCAGTGGCGTCGTCGACGGTGCCGCTGCGGCGGGCCGGCACGGCGGCGAGCGCCTGGTCGGTCACCTGGGCGCCCGGCATGGTCTCGGGGCCGGCGGTGCTCGCGGCGGCGTCGCTCGGGGCACGCTCGGGCGTGGTGTGGGAGGGCGGGGCCTCGGCCGCGGCGCCGCCGGTGTTCCAGGCCATCTTGTCGAAGGGCACCGCCACGGATTTCTGGCCGATGCCGAGGAAGCCGCCGACGCCGATCACCACCGCGCGCACGCGCCCGTCCTCGGTGAGGAGCACGTCCTCGATCTCGCCGACCCGGACATGGTCCATGCCGATCACCTTGACGCCGACCAGCTTCGAGGCCCGCAGGAAGCCGGGTTCCGGCCGGGACAGGAAGCCCGCCGCGGGATCGGGGCCGGCCGGCTGCTGGGCGAGCACGGGCGCGGCGGCCAGCAGGGCGGCGAGGGGCAGGGCGCTCAGGAGGGCGCGCGAAAGGGCGGTCATGACGGATCTCTATACGATACGGGCTCACGTCCTCAACGGGTCCGGGGCGCCACGGTTCACCAGCGCAGCCGGTCGATGACGCCGCCGACGGTCGCGCGCGCCGAGCCCGCCGCGGCGAACGCCCAGTCCCGTGCCCGGGCGATGACGCCGCGGGTGGTGCGCGCCCGCGCCTCGGCCTCCTGCGCCGCCAGCATCGCGTGAACGTAGGCGTCCTCCTGCGGCTTGCAGGCGGCGAGCGCGGCCCGCTGCGCCGCCCGCCGCTCCATGCCGAGGGGCTGGCCGGTGAAGGCCTGCCGCACGCAAGCGTGCCAGCGGGTCTCCAGGCCCGGAAGGTCCGCCTCCTCGGCGAGGGCCGGCCCGCCGGCGAAGGCGAGCAGCAGCGGCGCGAGGCCGGCAACCCGGCGGCGCGACCTCGCTGCCGAGGTCCCGACGGCCAAGGTCCCGACGGCCAAGGTCCCGACGGCCAAGGTCCTGATGGCCGAGATTCCTTCGGCCGCGATCCCTGCGGAATATCTCACGGCTGATCCCAAGAACGCGGGCCCGAAGCGCGGCAGCCCATTCGAAGCCAAGATCTCGGGCGGATTCGAGGCCGGAAACGACTTTGTGCGCTGGCGCACATCGGGCGCCGGGTCTTCGGCGCGGACGAGTGACGAATGTTGACATTCATCACTCGTCCGGTAGGTTGATGGACATGCGGCCGGGCCGGCCGCGACCTTCGGTTGAGCTCCGCCCCCTCGCTCCGCCAAAGGCCGTGAACGGCCCGGCCGTACCCGTTTTCCCGGCCCGGCTTTACGCAGGCCGGCGTTTCTGGCACCGCCCGCCCATGTCGCTGCGCGCCTGCCTCGTCCTCGCCCTGCTCTCCGGCCTCGCGGGCCTCGCCTTGCGCCTCGCCGTGCCGGTCACGCCGGTCGACCAGGATTACCGCGACGTGGTCGCGTTCTACCGCGCGATGCCGGCCGGCAGCGGGCACTGACCCGTCAGCCGATCTCCCGCCCCGCCGCCTCCGCCAGCGCGCGGAAGCGCTCGCCGGTCATGCCGAGCCCCCAGGCCTCGTAGAGCAGCCGCCCGCCATTCGGCAGCGTGTCGAACCGCTGGTCCGGCGCCTCGCGGAAGCGCTCGAGGGCGATCGGGAACTGGTTCAGGGTCGCGGCCTGGCTGGCATGGGCGGAAAAGAGCCCGGCCTTGAAGGCGCAATCCTCGGGATCGAGGTGGAGCGCGATCGCCCGCCGCGGCGGGTCGGCGGGCAGGAAGCTGCCGGCATCGAGCCCGTCCGGGCCGGCATGGTAGAACGGCATCTCGATCACCGCCAGGCGCTCGGGCCCGAGGAGCCGGCGGGCGCCCTGCAGGCTCAGCGCCACGGCGTCGTGGTCCGGGTGGCCGCCCTCGTAGGCGTGGGTCAGCGCCACCGTGATGCCGCGCGCGGTGAAGAGGTCCGCCAGCCGCCGGGCGAGCGGCGCGATGATCTCGGCGACGCCCTGGTCGGGATACGAGAGGGCGATGCGCCGCTCCGGCGCGATGCCCGCGAGGGTGAGGGCCGCATCCAGTTCACCTGCGCGGGCGGCCGCGTAGGACCCGTGGTCCGGGAAGCCGCGGCGCGCGGCGTCCCGGCCGTCGCGGGGGGCGCCATCGGTGACGTGGATCACGGTCAGGCCGGTCAGGCGCGGCAATTGCGCGCCGCAGCCGATGCTCTCGTCGTCCGGATGGGCGACCACGAGCGCGGCGCCCTGCGCCGCGACCGGCCCGCAGGCCGGATCCGCGAGGGCCGCCAGGAAGCGCTCGGCGGCCGGCGAGGTCGGGGCGATCGCCGTCATCGCGGTCCGATCGCCGGAAGCGGCCCGAGGGCCGGCCCGGGCCGGATCATCCCGGCATAGCGCCGGACCATCGCGGCGCAGAACTCGGCGAATTCCTCCTTCACCTGCGGCGGGCTGGTGTGGTGGGGGGCGATGCCCCGGTGCTCGGGGGTGAAGCAGAAGGTCACGGTCACGTCGAACTCCGCCAGGGCCTCCATCTGCCGGTCGAACCAGTCGAGGGCATCGGGCCGGAACGAATCGGCCCAGGACAGGCCGGTGCGCAGATACGTCACCCCGAGCCGCCGCATCCAGGCCACCGCCTCGTCCAGGCGGTGATCCTGATAGTGGAACCACTGGCACAGGCCCAGGGCCGGGGTGTGGCGGGCGAAGTGCTCCAGGGCGGGCTTCGGCGTGCCGTCCTCGCGCAGGAGCCCCATGTAGAAGTGCCGGTAATACGAGGAGCCCTCCGCCTCCCGGTGCCGGGTGGTGGCGCCCCAGGCCTGCGGCAGGTCGTAGAGGCTGTACCAGTGGATCCGCGGCGCCCGGCCGACCAGCAACTCGGCGGTGCGGTCGAGCCCGAAGACCTGCACCTCCTCGGCCCCGAAGGTCGAGACGCCGACCTCGGTGACCCAGATCGGCTTGTCCGTCACCGCCCGGATCTCGGCGAGCTTGGCCGGCCACTCGTTGATCTGCCACAGGTTCCAGTCGAGCGGGAAGCCGTGCACCGCCACCACGTCGACGTGGTCGAGGGCGCGCCGGCCGTCGAGCATCCGGATGAAGGACGGGTCGATCGGCGAGATGCCGCCCAGCACCGTCGGCAGGTGCGCCGCTTCCGCCTTCACCGCCCTCGCCGCGCAATCCAGCGTGTCGGCGAAGAGCGACCAGCCGGGATCGATCTCGGGATCCCAGTGCGACTTGTTGTTGGGCTCGTTCCAGATCATCGCCGCTTCGATCATGCCGGCCTCGTCGCAGAAAGGGCAGGGAATTGGGGGTGGGGAGTATGCGTGCCCGTCATGGCGGCAGGCCGGGCGCGGTGCAAGCCGTCCGCCGCTGGCCCAAGGCCCCGGAGCGGGCGTATCGTGGCCTCCGGTCACGGGCAGCGCGGCGAGCGGGCCGGATTCGGGGAGGATGCCATGCTTCGCATCGGTTTGCGCACGGCGCGGGGATTTCGGGCGGAGAGCGTTCCGGTCGAGCCGGTGCGGCGGGCGCTGCTGAAGGGTGCCTGCGCTTGCGCGGGCCTGGCCTTCCTGCCGCGGGCAGCCGCGGCGCAGGCCGGCGACAGCCCTGCGCCGGCCCCCGCCCGGCCCGTCCATGACGTCCTCGACGCGGCTGCCCGGGAGGTCGAGGCGGCGATGATCGCCTGGCGGCGGGACATCCACGCCAACCCGGAGCTCGGCGACGAGGAGCACCGCACCGCCGCCCTGGTGGCCAAGCACCTGCGCGGCCTCGGCTACGAGGTGCGCGAGGGCGTCGCCCGCACCGGGATCGTCGCCGTGCTGAAGGGCGGGGGCGGGCCCGGTCCGGTCGTGGCGCTCCGGGCCGACATGGATGCGCTGCCGGTCACCGAGGAGGTCGATCTGCCCTTCGCCTCGAAGGTCCGGACCGAGTGGGGCGGGCAGCAGGTCGGCGTGATGCATGCCTGCGGGCACGATTGCCACGTGGCGATCCTGATGGCGGCGGCCCAGGTTCTCGCAGGCCAGCGCGCCCGCCTGCCCGGCACGGTCAAGCTCCTGTTCCAGCCCGCCGAGGAGGGCGTGCCCCGGGACGCGGCGGCGGGCGCCAGGCTGATGGTGGAGGAGGGCGCCCTCGGCGATCCCAGGCCCGACCTGGTGTTCGGCCTCCACGTCATCAGCGCCCTGCCGACGGGCACGATCGGCTACCGGCCGGGCCCGACCCTGGCGGCGAGCGACCGCTTCACCCTCCGGGTCACCGGGCGCCAGACCCACGGCGCGATGCCGTGGAACGGCGTCGACCCGATCGTCATCGGGTCGGCGATCGTGACGGCGCTCCAGACCGTGGTCAGCCGCGAGACCGACATCGTGCGCAGTCCCGCGGTGCTCAGCGTCGGCATCTTCCGGGGCGGGGTGCGCAACAACATCATCCCGCAGACCGCCGAACTCGAAGGAACCCTGCGCACCTTCGGCGAGGCGCAGCGCGCCCGCATCCGGCGCCGGGTCGGCGAGATCGCCGAGTCGATCGCATCGGGCATGAACGGCAAGGCCGAGATCGCCTGGGACCGGAACGGCTACCCGCCGGTGGAGAACGATGCCGGCCTGACCGCCCGCTCCGCCCCGACCCTGGCGCGGCTCCTCGGCGACAAGGCGATGCGCATCGATCCCGTGATGGCGAGCGAGGATTTCTCGTATTTCTCGCGCGAGGTGCCGGGCTTCTACTACTTCGTCGGCATCACCCCGCCGGGCACCGATCCGGCCACGGCGGCGCCCAACCATTCGCCGCGCTTCCGCGTCGACGAGGCCGGGCTGATGACGGGCCTGCGCGCCACCCTGCACCTCGTGGCGGACGCGACCGGGATGGCGTGAGATGCATTGGAAGCATTCCGAAGAACAGCCGGCTTTCCCTGCGGCTTGACGGCCACGCAGACCTCGCTTGTGCGGCGACGCCTTGACGGCGATGCCGCACCTGCGAGATGACCACTCCCAAACCGAGAACCTCGCGACCCGTCGAACGCCTTCAGGATTCCTGGCACGATGAGCAACTTCAACGAAGAGCGCGTCCTGTCCGTCCATCACTGGACGGACTCGCTCTTCAGCTTCCGCACGACCCGCGACCCGTCGTTCCGCTTCCGCAACGGCGAGTTCACCATGATCGGCCTCAAGGGCGAGGGAGCCAAGCCGCTCCTGCGCGCCTACAGCGTGGTCAGCGCCAATTACGAGGACGAGCTGGAGTTCTTCTCCATCAAGGTGCCGAACGGCCCGCTCACCTCGAAGCTGCAGCACCTCAAGGTCGGCGACCCGATCGTGGTCAGCCGCAAGGCCACCGGCACCCTGGTGCTCGACAACCTGATGCCCGGCCGGCACCTCTACCTGCTCGGCACCGGCACCGGCCTCGCTCCCTTCCTGGCGATCATCAAGGACCCGGAGACCTACGAGCGCTTCGAGAAGGTCGTGCTCGTCCATGGCTGCCGCCACGTCCAGGAACTCGCCTACGGCGAGACGATCACCGAGACGCTGCCGCAGCACGAGCTGATCGGCGACATGGTCCGCGACCAGCTGGTCTACTACCCGACGGTGACCCGCGAGCCGTTCCGCAACCGCGGCCGCATCACCGACCTGATGAATTCTGGCAAGCTCTTCGCCGATATCGGCCTGCCGATGATGACGAAGGAGGCCGACCGCTTCATGCTCTGCGGCAGCCCCGACATGATCCGCGACACCCGCGACCTGCTCGCGGGCGCCGGCTACATCGAGGGCAACCACGGCGAGGCCGGCCACTACGTCATCGAGAAGGCCTTCGTCGAGAAGTAGCGGCGTGATACGCGGGATGCGCCCGGAGATCGTTCCTTGCGCATCCTGCTCATCAACCCCAACACCACCGCCGCCGTCACCGAGCAGGCGGCGGCGCATGTGCGGCAGATCCTCCATCGCGGGCTGATCCCGGCCGAGATCGTGCCGGCCACGGGCCGGTTCGGGGCGCGCTACATCGCCAGCCGCGCGGCCGCGGCGATCGCCGGCCACGCCGCCCTCGATGCCCTGGCGGCCAACGTCTCGGGGTGCGACGCGGTCTACCTCGCCTGCTTCGGCGATCCGGGGCTCCTCGCCCTGAAGGAGGTCTCGCCGGTGCCGGTCGTCGGCATGGCGGAGGGCGCCCTTCATCTCGCCTGCACCCGCGGACGACGCATCGGCATCGTCACCGGCGGCGTCCTGTGGAAGCCGATGCTGACCGAATTCGTAACGATGCTCGGCCTCGCCGAGCGCCTCGCCGGCATCCGCACCGTCGCGCCCACCGGCGGCGAGATCGCCCGCGACCCCGACGCCGCCCTCGCCCGCCTCGCCGCGGCCTGCCGCGATTGCGCCGAGATCGACGGGGCCGACGTGGTGGTGCTCGGCGGCGCGGCCCTTGCCGGCCTCGCCGAGCGGGTGCAGCCCGATGTGGACGTGCCGGTGATCTGCTCGGTCGAGGCCGGGGCGCGGGCGGTGGTCGCGGCGGCAGGGCTCGCCGGGGCGCGTGCGGTGCTGCCGGCGACCGAGAGCGTGGGCCTGTCGGAGGAGCTGGCGCGGTGGCTACGCGCCGCGAGCTGAGCGCCGGGAGAGGGAACGCGCCCGGCCGTGATGCGCCCCGCCCCGCTACCCCGGCACCATCCCCTCCGGCAGCCCGATCGCGTGGCCGGCGATATCTCCGGCCCGGGTGATCCACACCGCGTCCCGATGCTGCGCGAGATGCGCCAGCGCTTGCCGCAGCGGCCGCAGGCGATGCGGCTGGCCGACGAGGTAGGGGTGGAGCGCGATGCCCATCACCAGGGGCGCGGCGGAGGCCGCCGCACGCATCTCCTCGAAGGTGTCGACGATCATCTCGGCGAACTGTGACCCCGAATCCTTGCGCCCGACGATGGAGGGAATGTCGTTCAGCTCCTGCGGGTAGGGCACCGAGAGGATGCGCCCGCCGCCGCGGGTCGAGAACCAGGTCGGCTGGTCGTCGTGGCACCAGTCGAGGAGGTAGCGGTAGCCGGCCTCCGTCAGCAGGTCCGGGGTCGTGCGGCTCTGCGAGATCCAGGGGCCGAGCCAGCCCGCCGGCGCCCGGCCCTCCTCGCGGGTCAGGACCGCCGTGGCCTCCGCGATCAGCGCCCGCTCCTCGGCCTCCGGCAGGGTGCCCTGGCGCTCGGCATTGGTGCGGCCGTGCCCCACCACCTCGTCGCCGCGGGCGCGGAAGACGTCCATCAGGCCCGGGCACTCGGCGTAGATGCGGCTGTTGACCAGTACCGAAGCCGGCAGGGCGAGTTCGTCGAACAGCTCGGCGAGGCGAAACACCCCGACGCGGTTGCCCCAGTCGCGCCAGGCATAGTTCAGCACGTCCGGCTGCGGCCCGCCCGGCGCCAGCTCGGCCCCGAGGCCGCTGCCGAACTCGAAGCACTCGACGTTGAGGGCGACGTAGACCGCGAGCCGCTTTCCGCCGGGCCAGTCGTAGGCGGGACGGCGCGGCAGCGCGCTGTAGGCGTAGCGCCCGTGCGGGTGTCCTTGCGGGCGGGCCTCGTCGCTCATCCGTGTCTCCGTGGTCCGGCTCAAGGCTGCTTGGCTCAAGGTTGCTTGGCGGGCGGGGGCGCCTCCGCCCGCCAAGCAACCTTGAGCCAAGCAGCCTTGAGC
>NZ_LABZ01000167.1 GCF_001043955.1 Methylobacterium tarhaniae
ACGGAGCCGCAGGCCTCCCTCAGCCGTGCCACGTAGAGGGAGGCCTGCGGCTCCGTGAACGGGCAGCGCCGGGCGTAGTCCGAGACCCGGAAGCTCGGGAGCATGCGGCGGTGATGCGCGGCGACCTGTCCGGCCTCGTCCCGGTGGCCCGCCGCGACGAGGCTCGCCGCCAGCACGCGGGCGGCATTGCCGAACCGCGGGTTGAGGTGGAGCGCCTTCCGGGACCACCGGGCGGCGTCGCCGTAAGATCCCGCGAGATACTGGTTCTGGGCGAGCAGCGTGTAGTTGAAGAACGCCTGCTGGCCGAGGGGTGACAGCCGGATCGCCCGCTGTGCCCTCTCGATCCCCGAATGCGGGTCTCCCACGAACCCGTACGGCCCGCTGCTGAACACCCAGGCCCAGGAATTGTTGGGCGAGATCGCCGTCGCCCGGTCGCACAGCTCGATGGCCGCGTCGTAGTCGCGGAAGAACATCGCCCGCGCATGGCCCTCGATGGCCACCGCGAGCGCGTTGCAGGGGTCGCGCTCGACCGCGCACTGCGCCAGGCGCACGACCTCCGCCAGGCCCGCCTCCGTGCCGGACGCCCAGCCTTCCGCGATCGCGAACATGTGCCAATGGGCCAGGAAGGCGTAGGGCGCGGAATAGTCCCGGTCCTCGTCCCGCGCCCGCTCGAGACAGGTCCGGGCCTGGGCCAGGCTGCCGAAATCGAGCCGGTACATCAGGTCCAGGCCGCGCAGCAGCCAGTCATAGGCGTTGAGGCTCTGCGGGGGCTTGCGCAGGGCACGCTGCAACTCGGCGCGCCGGACATAGTTGGCGATCTTGCCGACGATCCGGATCGCGATCTCGTCCTGCAGGTTGAACACCTCCTCGATCGGCTCGTCGTAGTGCTCGGCCCAGACCACCGACGCGTCGACGGCGTCGACGAGCTCGGCCGAGATCCGGATCCGGTTTTGGGTGCGGCGGACGCTGCCGCTCAGGACGTAGCGGACGCCGAGCTTCTCGCTGACCTCGCTCGGATCGACCGGACGGCGCCGGAACGAGATCGTCGATCCGCGCGAGACGACGACGAGCTCGGGGATGTTGCCGAGCGTGACGACGATGTCGTCGACGAACCCCTCCGCGAAATAGCCGTCCTGCAGGTCGCAGGAGAGATACGCGAAGGGAAGCACCGCGATGGCGGGGGGCCTCGCCGCCATCCGCGTGTCGCCGGCCGGCCGCCGGATACCGGCCTGCTCGGCACCGGGAATCGACAGGGCGAAGCTCTGGACCGGCTGCGTCAGGTTCTTCAGCGACAGCTTGCCGAGGTCGTCGAACGCGAAGTCTTCCCGCTCCGGGATCTGGTCGAGAAGCGCGGAGGACACCACGACCCCACCCGCCGGTGCGGCGCTCTGGAGGCGCACCGCGATGTTGATCCCGCTGCCGAACACGTCGTTCTCGTCGAAGATGATCCGCTCCCAATGCAGCCCGATGCGGAAGAGGATCCGGCGTTCCGGCACGAAGCCGGCCTCCTGGGAGGCGAGCTCCCGCTGCAGCTCCGCCGCGCAGTGCAGGGCGTCGCGGGGGCTGACGAACACGGCGATGAAACCGTCGCCGGTGTTCTTCACGACCTCCCCCCGATGCGAGATGATCGCAGGATCGATGACCGTGACGCGCAGGGCCCGCAGATGGGCATGCGTCTCCGATTCCGCCGCCTCCATGAGCCGGGTGTAGCCGACGACGTCCGCGCACAGGATGGCCCGTGGACGGCGTTCGAGATCCGGTACGGCCGCGTGCAAGGTGTCCGTCACTGCCAAGGGCCTGCCTGTCCAAACCGCGTCCGGCCCGATGAGCGAGCACATGCCGGGGAGCCGGCTCGAAACTTACCGCTGCTTCAGCATTCCTCGCAACATGATCACTATCGTTCCGAGCCCTTTGCTGCGGAGCCAGTATTCGTATGGCCAAGCATTCGATTTTTCTGCTGTGTAACGCGGTCCGGCCGTGCCATGCCCATGCGCTGGATGCGCGCAGATCATCCCCGAATTGCGAATGCCGTTCAATATCACTGCAGGCCATTCCGGCGCAGAAGTCGAACTGATAATAGTCCAGGCATGGAATATATAAGCAAACGGCGCATAGTTTGGCGATCATATCAAATGCATCGGAATGACAAGACGTTGCAATCCCGGACGCACCGGAGCCTCTGATGAGGAGTGGTCTTTTCCGTCTTCGCCCCACCGCACAGACGATCCTGAGCACCATGACGGGTCCTGCCGCCGCATCCGCTCTCGATGACCGCGCGGACAGGATCGTTTGCGCCCGCGCCGGCCCTTCCCCCTCCCCGAAAGCGTTACGACACCGGCCCGGCGCGTCCCGGCCTGGGACGCGAAGTCGCGGGATGGGGCGGGCCGAGCGCCGACCTCTCCGGGATGGACCGTTCGGGCGACGGATCGTCCCGACGGGTCCCGGTCCGGCCGGTCGCGTTTCTTGCTCTTGACGGAAGGCGGGGGACAATTCGACAGTGTGCACGCCGAGGCGGTGACTGCCTGACCACAGGTTGAGGAGCGACCGACTTCAGAAGCGCGCTCGAGTGGATCCCCAATGGGTCCCAGGTGGGTCCCAGGTGGGTCCCAGGTGGGTCCATGGTGACGCTGTCCGTCGTGCTCGTTCGTCCGGCGGGTCGCCCGCGCGAGGGCGAGCGCGGCGGAGCGGGGACACGACCCGGGCGAAGAACAAGACGTCAGGGAGGAAGCAGGATGACAGCGAGCATGAGAGCCCGCCCGAGCAACGCGCGCCGAGCGGCCTGGGCGGGCGCCGCCCTCGTGGCGGCCAGCCTCTTCACCGGGCCTGCCGGGGCGCAGGCGCTGAAGCAGTACGATTCGAGCGGCAAGGCGTTCTGGAAGAACCCGCCGCCGGACTGGTTCCTCGGCGACGAGACCTCGGCGCAGAAGGGCCTCGCGCCGCCCGCGAACCCGGCCCTGCCGGCCTCGGACGACGAGCTGGCGGAGAACCTGAAGGCGGTGAAGCTGCCGCCGGGCTTCACGATCAGCGTGTATGCCAGCGGCGTGCCCGAGGCGCGGCAGATGGCGTTCGGTGACAAGGGCACGCTGTTCGTCGGCTCGTTCGGCGCAACCAACGTCTACGCCATCGTCGACCAGGGCGGCAAGAAGGTCGTCAAGACGATCCTCAAGGGCCTCAACATGCCCACCGGCCTCGCCTACCGCGACGGTGCGCTCTACGTCGTGGCGATCGACAAGATCCTCCGCTACGACAACATCGAGGCCAATCTCGACAAGCCGCCGGAGCCGGTCGTCGTCTATGACGACATGCCGTCCTACGTGGCCCATGGCTGGAAATACCTGACCTTCGACAAGGACGGCTGGGTCTACGTGCCGCTCGGCCCGCCCTTCAACATCGGCAACCCGCCGAGCAGCGTGTCGCAGGTGCGCCGCGTCGACCTGAAGACCGGCGCCGCCGAGATCGTCGCCCTCGGGGTGCGCAACAGCGTCGGCGGCGACATCGATCCGCGCACCGGCCGCTACTGGTTCACCGAGAATGCCCGCGACTGGATGAGCGACGACATCCCGAGCGACAAGCTCAACATGATCTCGAAGGTCGTCGAGCATTTCGGTTATCCGTACTGCCACCAGGGCGACCTGCCGGATCCGAAATTCGCCCAAGGCCGCACCTGCGCCGAGTTCACGCCGCCGGTGGCGAAGCTCGGGGCCCACGTGGCACCGCTCGGCATGAAGTTCTACACCGGCTCGTCCTTCCCGGCCGAGTACAAGAACAACATCTTCATCGCCGAGCACGGCTCCTGGAACCGGCACAAGTACCAGGGCGGCCGCATCGAGCGGGTGATCGTCGATCCGGACGGCAAGAACGCCAAGCTCGAGACCTTCGCCTCCGGCTGGCTCAAGGGCGACCGCGACTATACCGGCCGGCCCGCCGACATCCTGGTGGCGCCGGACGGGTCGCTGCTGGTGGCCGACGACTGGGCCGGTGCGATCTATCGCATCGCCTACACCAAGTGAGCGGCGCCGGCCCTCGCGCCCGCCAGCCGGCCCGGAGGATCTCCGGGCCGGCCCGCGCCGCGCTCAGCCTTCTCACGATTCTCGGCGCCACCGCGGTTCAGGCCGCGGAGGCGCCCGAGGTGGCGCAGGCCTGCCTCGCCTGCCACGGCGACGCGCTGGCCGAGGGCGCGCCGCCGATCGCCGGGCATTCCAGCAACTACATCCAGCTCCAGCTGGTGTTCTTCCGCGCCGGCCGGCGCAAGAACGAGATCATGCAGGGCGTGGCGGAGGGCCTGTCGGACAACGACATCCGGGCGCTGGGCAAGTACTTCGCCTCCCTCCCGTTTCCGGAAACGAAGCCGCCGGCGGACACGCAAGCAGACCTCACCAAGGCCGGCGAGACGGCGGCCCTCCAGCACCGCTGCGCCGCCTGCCACGGCGACACCTATCTGGGCATCCAGGCGGCACCCCGCGTCGCCCGCCTGCCCGAGGCCTACCTCGCCAAGGCGCTCGGCGATTACCGGGCCAATACCCGCCCGAGTTCGGGCGGGGCGGCGATGACCGAGGTGGCGGGCTCCCTGTCGGATGCCGACATCAAGGCGCTGGCGCATTACCTGGCGGTACTGCCCTGAAAGCCGCTCGCCGAGGCCATGATGAGGACGCGCAGCGCCCCGACCCTCACCGCGGCGGTCAAGCTCGCCCCGCAGAACGAGATCCGCCGCGCCGAGGACGTGATCCCACTGCGCGAGCGGGTGGCCGCCCTGCGCGTGCGCGCCCTCGCGAGAGCGGACCGCCCCAGGCTGCCAGCCCTCACCGATGACGAGCGTGACCCGCTCTGAGAGCGATGATGTTCACCGAGACCTGATGTTCACCGAGCCCTCGGCGAGCCTCAGGATCCGGCCGCTCCGTCGACCTCCTCCCGCATGAACCGCGCGAAGCGCGGATCGCTCGCATGCGCGACGTTGACCCGCATCATCGGCGGGCCGGCCGGCCCCTCGGGGAGGAAAATCCCGCCCGGCGCGATCAGGATGCTGCGCGCGGCGGCCCGGCGCGACAGGGCGTCGATGTCGGTCGTCTCCGGTAGCCCGCACCAGAGGTAATACCCGCCCCGCGGCTCGCCGAAGACCGGCAGCCCGAGATCGTGCAGGACAGCCCTCCCCTGGAGGGAGGCCGCCTCGATCCGGCCGCCGAGGCGGCGCAGGTGGCGGCGGTACCGCCCGCTCTCGATCAGGTCGTGGATGATCCGCTCGACGAAGCCCGAGCTGTTGACGCTCGTCACCATCTTGAGGTCGCGCAAGGCTTCCCGCACGTCGCGGCGCGCCGCGACGTAGCCGCAGCGGAGGCTGGCCGAGAGGGTCTTGGCGAAGGTGCCGACGTAGATCACGCGGTCCAGCTGGTCGAGGGCGGCGAGCCGCGGCTGCGCGGTGGGCAGCACGTCGGCGAAGGGATCGCTCTCGACGATGCGCAGGTCCAGGGCGGCGGCGCGCTGCAGCAGCCGGTGGGCGACCGGCAGGGCGAGCGAGCAGCCGGTCGGGTTGTGGGCGAGCGACTGGGTGAAGAACAGCCGCGCCCCGCTCTGCCGGGCCACCGTGTCGAGGTGGTCGACATCCGGCCCGTCCGGGTTGCGCCGCACCCCGAGGATCCGGGCCTTGGCGAGCCGCAGCTTGCCGAACAGCGGATAATAGCCCGGGCTGTCGACCAGCACCGGCTCCCCCGGCGCCACGAACTGGCGGATGATCAGGTCGAGGGCGTGGTTGGCGCCGGCGGTGAGCAACACCCCGCCCGGCTCGGCATGAATCGACCGCTCGGCGAGCAGCAGCGCGAGGCTCTGGCGCAGGGGCAGGTAGCCGTCCGGGCTGCCGTAGCTCTCGCTCGCCGCTCCCACCGACGGGCGCAGGTGACGGCCGACCTCCGAGCTCTCCATCCAGGTGGGCGGCGGCCGCCCGTCGCCGACGCGCACGTCGTAGTGCCGGTCCAGTTGCTCGCGCAGCAGCCAGACGCTGTCCAGAGCCGCGACCGGGACGGGTCCCGGCACCGCCGCCGGGGCCGGGCGCCGGCCCGAGACGTAGAAGCCCGAGCCCGGCCGGCTCTCGACCCGGCCCGAGGCGACGAGGCGCTCATAGGCGTTGATCACGGTGTTCTTCGACACCGCGAAGGCGCGGGCCGCAGCCCGGATCGAGGGGAGCCGCTCGCCTGTGCGCAGGAGCCCGCGATCGATCCGCTCCGTCAGCCCGGCGACCACCTGCTCGACCCGGGTGCGGGGCTCGGGACTCGCGACCGTATCCATGGGCACGAGGGTACGGTCACTCCCGAAAAAGGGCAAAGCGTTCCTTGTGGGCGGGGCACGGACGGGTACGGTGCGGGTAACGGGCAGGCTCTGACAAGCCCGGGCGAGGGAGAGATGCTCAAGGCGGCCGCGGACGCGGCCGCCCTCGTCCGGATGACGCGGACCCGCCCGATCGCAGCGTCGATCGGCAGCAGGCATCATGCAGGACACATCCCGGGCGAACCGCACCTCGCGCATCGCCGGCTTCCACAAGAAGAGCCCGCGCGAGCGCCTCGACCTCGTCGCCGCCTTCGCCGACCTCTCCCCCTCCGAGGTCGCGCATCTCGCCGAGTTCGGCAACCTCGCTCCCGACCTCGCCGACCGGCTGATCGAGAACGTCGTCGGCACCATGACCATGCCGCTCGGCATCGCCACCAACATGCGGATCGACGGCGAGGACGTACTGATCCCGATGGCGACCGAGGAATCCTCGGTGGTGGCCGCGGTCTGCAACGCCGCGCGCCAGGTCTACGAGGACGGCTTCACCACCTCGGTCTCCGGCAACCTGATGATCGCCCAGGTCCAGGCGGTGGGGGTGAGCGATCCCTACGCGGCGCGCCTGCGCATCCTGGAGCAGCGCGAGGCGCTGCGGGCCCTGTGCGACGCCTGCGACCCGGTGCTGGTGCGCCTCGGCGGAGGCCTGCGCGACGTCGAGGTGCGGGTGCTCGACACCCTCGGCGGCCCGATGGTGGTGACCCACCTGATCGTCGACACCCGCGACGCCATGGGGGCGAACGCCGTCAACACCATGGCGGAGGCGGTGGCGCCCCACATCGCCGGCTGGAGCGGGGGCCGCGTCTACCTGCGCATCCTGTCGAACCTCGCCGACCGGCGGCTCGCCCGCGCCCACGCCGTCTGGCGCACCGACGCGATCGGCGGGCCCGAGGTGCGCGACGGCATCGTCAGCGCCTACCACCTCGCCGAGGCCGACCCTTATCGCGCCGCGACCCACAACAAGGGGATCATGAACGGGATCGACGCCGTGGTGCTCGCCACCGGCAACGACACGCGGGCGATCGAGGCCGGGGCCCACGCCTACGCGGCCCGCTCGGGCCGCTACACCAGCCTCACCCGCTACGAGGTCACGGCGTCCGGCGACCTCAGCGCCTCGATCGAGCTGCCGCTGGCGGTGGGCCTCGTCGGCGGCGCGACCAAGCTCCACCCGACCGCGCAGGCCTGCCTGAAAATCCTCGGCGCGACGACGGCGGAGCGGTTGGCCCGGATCATCGCCGCGGTGGGACTGGCGCAGAATTTCTCCGCCCTCAAGGCGCTCGCCACCACCGGCATCCAGAAGGGCCACATGGCGCTCCACGCCCAGAACATCGCCATGATGGCCGGTGCGGTAGGCGAGGAGATCGAGGCGGTGGCCCGCGTGCTGGTCGAGCGGCGCCTGGTGCGGCTCGACGTGGCGCAGGAGGTTCTGGGGAAGGTGAGGGCCGGTTGAGCCGCCGCAACTCCGTCCGACCCGCGACCTCATCCTGAGGTGCGACCGCAGGGAGCCTCGAAGGAGGGTTCCAGCAAGCTCGGCGCTCCCGGGAACCCTCCTTCGAGGCTCGTTCCACGCGCACCTCCGAATGAGGTCGCGGGTGGGAAAATGCACCTGCCGACACGTCAAAAACCAAGCTGAACAGCCGCGGAGCCAGCGGCCGATCAAATAACGAACCGGGAGGACCATCATGCCCCAGACCATTGCGACCCGCACCGCCCGCCTCGCCGCCCGGCTGCTCGCCGGCGCCGCCCTGCTCGCCGCCGCCGGCACCGCCCGCGCCGAGGTGACGAGCGTGAAGCTCGGGGTGCTCACCGACCTCAGCGGCTTTGCCGCTGATTCCACCGGCGAGGGCTCGGTGGTCGCCGCCCGGCTCGCGGTCGAGGACTTTCGCAAGGAGAAGCCCGAGATCAAGGTCGAGGTGATCCAGTCCGACCACCAGAACAAGCCCGATATCGGCTCGGCCACGGCCCGGCGCTGGATCGCCGAAGGCCAGGTCGATGCCATCATGGACGTCCCGTTCTCGTCCGTGGCCCTCGCGGTGCAGGAGGTGGTGCGCGATTCGAAGGCCGCCTTCATCGCTTCGGGCCCCGGCACCTCGGACCTGACCGGCCCGAAATGCTCGGCCAACACCGTGCACTGGACCTACGACACCTGGGCGCTCGCCCACGGCACCGCCCTGGCGCTGGTGCGCGCCGGCAAGACCAAGTGGTTCTTCCTCACCGCCGACTATGCCTTCGGCCACGCGCTGGAAGCGGATGCGGCGAGCGTGGTGAAGCAGGAGGGCGGCACCGTGGTCGGCGGCGTGCGCCACCCGACCGCGGCGGCCGATTTCTCCTCGTTCCTGCTCCAGGCTCAGGGAAGCCGCGCCCAGGTGATCGCGCTGGCCAACGCGGTCGGCGACACGGTCAATTCGGTCAAGCAGGCGGCCGAGTTCGGCATCACCGGCGGCGGCCAGGACCTCGCGGCCCTGCTGATGCAGCTCTCCGACGTGCACGCGATCGGGCTCAAGGACGCGCAGGGGCTCTACCTGACGGAGGGCTTCTACTGGGATGCCAATCCCGGCACCCGCGCCTTCGCCGACCGCTTCGCCGCCCAGATGAAGGGCCGCCGGCCCACTGCCAACCAGGCCGGCGTCTATGCCGGCGCCCTGGCCTACCTGCGCG
Organism: Methylobacterium tarhaniae; assembly: GCF_001043955.1. Taxonomy (GTDB): domain Bacteria; phylum Pseudomonadota; class Alphaproteobacteria; order Rhizobiales; family Beijerinckiaceae; genus Methylobacterium; species Methylobacterium tarhaniae. Next base: position 8,968 of record NZ_LABZ01000167.1, read on the forward strand.
CCGCCGCCGCCGCCGACAGCACCGACGGCCGCACGGTCGTCGCCCGGATGAAGGCAGGCCCGACCAACGACCCGCTGTTCGGCGAGGGCACGGTGCGGGCGGATGGCCGGCACGTCCATCCGATGTACCTGTTCCAGGTGAAGAGCCCGGCCGAATCGAAGGGACCGTTCGACTATTACAAGCTCGTCCAGACGATCCCCGCCGCCGAGGCGTTCCGGCCGCTGGCGGACGGGCGCTGCCCGCTGGTGAAGGCGCCGTGATCCCCCTCCCCTCCCGGGTGCGGATCGTCGAGGTCGGCCCCCGCGACGGGCTCCAGAACGAGCCCGTCACCGTGCCGACCGCCGTGAAGGTAGAGCTGATCGAGCGCCTGCTCGCCGCCGGCCTGACCCATATCGAGGTCGGCAGCTTCGTCTCGGCCCGCTGGGTGCCGCAGATGGCCGACACCGCCGCGGTCATGGCCCGGCTGCCGCCGAACCCCACCGGGCGCTACGCGGTGCTGGTGCCGAATCTCAAGGGGTTCGAGGCCGCGCGGGCCGCCCGCGCCGGCGAGGTCGCAGTCTTCGCTTCCGCCTCCGAGGCGTTCTCGCGCGCCAACATCAACTGCTCGATCGCCGAGAGCTTGGCGCGCTTCGCACCGGTGGCAGAGGCGGCGCGCGAGGCCGGCATCCCGCTCCGCGGCTACGTCTCCTGCGTGCTCGGCTGCCCGTACGAGGGAATGGTCGCGCCGGAGGCCGTGGCGAACGTGGCGCGGCACCTGATGGCGATGGGATGCTATGAGGTGTCCCTCGGCGACACGATCGGAGCCGGGACACCGGATCAGGCCCGGGCCTGCGTCGCGGCGGTGGCCCTGGTGGTCCCGCGCGAGCAGATCGCGCTGCATTTCCACGACACGCGGGGGCTGGCGCTCGCCAATCTCCGCGCCTGCCTCGAACTCGGCGTGTCGGTGATCGATGCCGCCGTCGCGGGTCTCGGCGGCTGCCCCTACGCGAAGGGCGCCCCCGGCAACGTCGCCACCGAAGCGGTGGTGGCTGAACTCGAAGGCCTCGGCATCGCGACCGGGATCGATCCCGGCCGCCTCGCCGAGGCCGGCCGCTTCATCACCGGGGCGCTCGGCCGCGCTCCCGCTTGATCAGCGCAGCCGCTCCGCCGCCCAGGCGATGTGGTCGTCCATGAAGGTCGAGATGAAGAAGTAGGAGTGGTCGTAACCCTCGCGCATGTTGAGCGTGAGCCCGATCCCGGCCTTCTTGCACGCCTCTTCCAGCAGCCAGGGGCGCAGGCCCTCGTTGAGGAAGGAATCGGCCGTGCCCTGGTCGACCAGGAATTCCGGGAAGCGGCGGCCGTCCGCGATGAGCGCGGTGGCGTCGTGGCGGCGCCACGCGGCCTCGTCCGCGCCGAGATACTTGGTCAGCGCCGGCTTCGACCAGCCGGCGGTAGAAGGCTGGACGATCGGCGCGAAGGCGCTGCACGAGCGGAAGCGCTCCGGGTGGTTGAGCGCGATGGTGAGCGCGCCGTGGCCGCCCATCGAGTGCCCGAAGATGCCCTGACGCTCCATGTCGACCGGGAATTCGCGGGCGACGAGGGCCGGCAGCTCCTCGGTGATGTAGCTCCACATGCGGTAATGGCGGTCGTAGGGCGCCTGGGTGGCATCGACGTAGAAGCCTGCGCCGCAGCCGAACTGCCAGTTGTCGGGCTCGTCCGGCACATCGGGCCCACGCGGGCTGGTGTCGGGGGCCACGATGGCGATGCCGTGCCGCGCGGCGGCGCGGCGATACTCGCCCTTGTCCATCACGTTGGCGTGGGTGCAGGTCAGGCCGGACAGGTACCAGAGCACCGGCACCTTTCCGGCCTCGGCCTGCGGCGGCAGGTAGACCGCGAAGGTCATCGGGCAGCGCGTCGTCTCGGCCTCGTGCCGATACACGCCCTGGATGCCACCGTGCGAGAGCGCCTTCGAGATCGTGTCCATGCCGCCGTCATTCCCCTCAACCGTAACGCCGTGCCCGGCGGCGCCGGATGGCGCCGCCGGTTTCGGTCGTTCTTAGAACACCACCACCGAGCGGATCGACTTGCCCTCGTGCATCAGGTCGAAGCCGTGGTTGATCTCCTCGAGCGGCATGGTGTGGGTGATGAGATCATCGATGTTGATCTTCCCCTCCATGTACCAGTCGACGATCTTCGGCACGTCGGTGCGGCCGCGGGCGCCGCCGAAGGCCGAGCCCTTCCAGACCCGGCCGGTGACGAGCTGGAACGGACGGGTCGAGATCTCGCGGCCGGCCTCGGCCACGCCGATGACGATCGACTCGCCCCAGCCGCGGTGGCAGCATTCGAGCGCCTGGCGCATCACGTTGACGTTGCCGGTGCAGTCGAACGAGAAATCCGCGCCGCCGCCGGTCACGTCGAGGATCGCCTGGACGACCTTGTCGCTGCCGATCTCGTTGGGGTTGATGAAGTGGGTCATGCCGAATTTCTCGGCCATCGCCCGCTTGTCGGGGTTGATGTCGACGCCGACGATCTTGTCGGCCCCGACCATCCGGGCGCCCTGGATCACGTTGAGGCCGATACCGCCGAGGCCGAACACCACCACGTTGGCGCCCGGCCACACCTTGGCGGTGTAGATCACCGCGCCGAGTCCGGTCGTCACGCCGCAGCCGATGTAGCAGATCTTGTCGAAGGGAGCGTCCTCGCGGACCTTCGCCAGCGCGATCTCCGGCAGGACGGTGAAGTTCGAGAAGGTCGAGCAGCCCATGTAGTGGAACACGGTGTTCGAGCCCGGGCTGCCGCCGGTGGACTCGCAGCGGAAGCGGCTGGTGCCGTCGGGCATCACGCCCTGGCCCTGCGTGCTGCGGATCGCCGTGCAGAGGTTGGTGCGCTGCGACAGGCAGGACTTACAGTTGCGGCATTCCGGCGTGTAGAGCGGGATGACGTGGTCGCCGACCTTCAGCGTCGTCACGCCGGCCCCGACCTCGCGCACGATGCCGGCGCCCTCATGGCCGAGGATCGCCGGGAACTTGCCCTCGGAATCGAGGCCCGACAGGGTGTAGGCATCGGTGTGGCAGATGCCGGTGGCCATCACCTCGACCAGCACCTCGCCGGCCTTGGGCCCTTCGAGGTCGATGGTCTCGATGGTGAGGGGCTTCTTGGCTTCCCAGGCAACGGCCGCACGCGTTTTCATGTCATCTCCAACGGAGTCATCGTCGCCGCGGGGGTATGGCGACCAGCATCGCACCAGGCGGCCGCGCGAAGCGCCCGCAGAGTGGTCCGTTCTCTGCTGCGGATTCACCCCGGCCGCAACGGCGCGACGCGGCAGACTTTAGTCCACGATCCCGCAGCCCTCGGATCGGCGGTCGCCCGTCTCGCCTCGCCCCTCCCCCTCTCGTCCTGGAGCCGGCTGGGATCGGGGTGGAGGGACGAGCCTTCCGGGCCATGATCGGGAAGCGATACAGCCGAAGGCAAGAGCCAGTGCCGTGTTCGAGGGCAGGGGTGGCAGTTGGAGCCGGTGCCGCCGAGCCGAGAGCGTCGAAGGATCGGATCCGCAGTTCGGGCGCGTCCCCGCCATTTTAGCCATTACGTTGGGAGAAGAGGGCATTAAGGTGATGGTCCACTTCCATCCCCTCTCGCGATTGTCCCGTCCGATGTCCATCGATCCGCCCGCCGCCTTGTCCGACTGGGGTCCTCCCGTGATCCGCACCATCGCCATGCCGGCCGACACCAATCCGGCCGGGGACATCTTCGGCGGCTGGCTGATGGCCCAGATGGATCTCGCCGCCGGAAACGTCGCGGCGCGCCGGGCCCGCGGGCGCTGCGCCACCATCGCCGTCGAGGGCATGACCTTCCTGCAGCCTGTGGTGGTCGGCGACGAGGTCAGCCTCTACGCGCACATCGTCTCGGTGGGTCGCTCCTCGATCCGCATCCAGATCGAGGCGTGGCGCCGTGCGCGGGAAAGCGAGGAGACCATCAAGGTCACGCAGGCCTTGTTCACCTTCGTGGCGATCGACGAGAACCGCCGCCCCCGCCCCGTGCCGCCGGACACCCTCGGAAGCGCGAGTTCGGACTCCTGACAGCCAGCTCGGCTATCAAGCCAGCCCGGCTTCCCGGCGCGGGAGATTGATCCCGCCCCGGGCGCGTAACGCCAGCCGCAGCAGCCTGCACGCCGGGCGAGGTTCAGGACGCTGCCGGATTCTGCATTGCGCCAGAGATCCTGTCTCCCCGAACGCAAACAACCCCGCGAGGCTCGAAGCCTTGCGGGGTTGTTTGATGTATGTGGTTGCGGGGACAGGATTTGAACCTGTGACCTTCAGGTTATGAGCCTGACGAGCTACCGGGCTGCTCCACCCCGCGCCAGAGTGTGATCCGAGTGTCGTGACGAGGGAATGAGGCG
>NZ_LABZ01000168.1 GCF_001043955.1 Methylobacterium tarhaniae
ACCCGAAGCCCGTCGAGGCCGATGCCGGCGCGCAGAGCGGCCTCGGCCGAGGCGACGAGCTGCATGTCGGCGGCCTTGGCGAGGGATTCGAGCCGGCTCGCCAGGTTCACCGCCGGGCCGATCACCGACATCCCCCGGCTCGCGCCGTAACCGAGACGGCCGAGCACGAGGGGGCCGGCATGCAGGCCCATCGCCATCCGGAGCGCTGCCGGCAGCTCGGCGGCGAGCTGGCGGTTGAGCTCGGACACCGCGCCGTCGACGCGGGCCGCGGCGATGAAGGCCGCCCGGCAGGCGGGGCCGATCCCGTCCGGATGGGTGAACAGGGCGAGCAGCCCGTCGCCCGCATAGCCGCCGATCCAGCCCCCCGCCGCCTCGATCTCGCGGCCGGCGGCCTCGAAGAAGCGGTTGAGGATGAAGACCACGTCGAAAGGCAGCTTGCGCTCGGAGAGCGGCGTGAAGCCGCGGATGTCGATGAACAGGATCGCGACCTCGCGCTCGATCCCGGCGACATCGGTGTTGGTGAGGTGCTTGTCCGCCGTTTCCGAGCGGCGTGGGTCGAGGATGCGCATCACGGCCACGTCGCCGCCGGGACGCGCCTGGCAGGCGAGGCGCACATTGCCCGGCGCGCCGATCGCCCGCAGGGCCGCCGCCTCCTGGAGCCCGGCCGCCGACAGGCTCTCCTCGCCGGCGACCACCAGCACCCGGCAGGTCGAGCAGCGCCCGCGCCCGCCGCAGACCGAGACGTGCGGCACCCGGTTCGCCCGGCTGATCTCGAGGAGCGTCGGCCCTTCCAGGCTCTTCACCGTCGGCCCGCCGACATAGGTGACGCTGAAGCGCCGGGCCCGCAGGGTCGCGGCCGCCCGCATCAGCACCACCCCGAGCGCCAGGGCGACGGCGGCGTAGATGATCCCCGTGACGGTGTCGCCCCAGGCCGCGACCGTCGTATCGACGGGCGGCACCTGCCAGCGCGCGTCGAGGTCGGGCGCGTCGAAGCGGCGCGCCAGCACCCTGTCCCGCTCCATGAGGCGGCCCTGCGTGACGATGCCGGCGAGCGCCGCGGCCGGCAGGCCGAAGGCCGGTACGGCGAGCAGCGGCGCCATTCGCCGGTAGAGCGGCGACAGGCGCAGCCAGGCATGCAGGCCGAGGCAGCCATGCAGCCAGACCACCAGCAGCAGGGCGGTCTGGTAGCCCATCCCGTCGGGCCAGATGCGGGCGATCACGTAGGCGTAGGTGGTCCGCGTGCCGTCCACCAGGTTGGTGATCCGCGTCCCCAGGACATGCGGCACCAGCAGGAACGGGATCGCGAAGCCGAGCAGCGTCTGCATCGCCTCCCAGGGCGGCATCCGGAGCGTCCGGCGCTCGGCGAGCCGCACCAGCGAGAAGGCGATGTGGGCGAGGAGCGCGAGGCCGAGGATCAGGCTGCCGGGGAGCGAGCGCGTGACCGCGACCCGCCAGCGGGCCACCTCCATCATCGTGTCGAGACCGACGAGGCCGAGCGCGTGGTTGGCGAAATGCGTGGCCGCGAAGGCGAAGAGGACCAGCCCCGAGACCAGGCGCAGGCGCTGTGCGACCGAGCCGCGCCACAGGCGGGCGCCGGCTTCCGGATCGGGACGGCCGGCGGGGGGCGGCTCGCGCATGGGGTCCTTCTCTCGGCTCGGGTTTCCCCTCTCCCCGCGGGCGGAGAAAGGCTTGAGCACCCTTGTCGGGTACTCAAGGAGCCCGAAGGGCGAGGGCGAGGGATGTTTCCGGAGAAGCCTCGTTCGGCACCGCCCCCTCACCGTCGGCTACCGCCTCGCCGTATACCCTGGACGGGGACACGGCCCTCTGCCCGCGAGAAGTCGGGCGTGCCCGGCTTCGTCTGTCGCTTGCAGATCCCGGGCGAGCCCGGGATCTGTCGAGGACGATGCACTCGGCCCGGGATGCGAACCTGCGGGCCTCGTGCCGATCACGCCTCGCCGCGGCCCTTCACCTTGAGCGCCGCCTGCGCCGCCGCCAGCCGCGCGATCGGCACGCGGAAGGGCGAGCAGGAGACGTAGTCGAGGCCGGTCTCCTGGCAGAAGGCGATCGAGGCCGGGTCGCCGCCATGCTCGCCGCAGATGCCGAGCTTCAGCTTGTCCCGCACCGCCCGGCCGCGCTCGGCGGCGAGGCGCACGAGTTCACCCACACCCTCCTGGTCGATCGACACAAACGGGTCGGAGGCCAGGATGCCGCGCTGGGTGTACGGGCCGAGGAAGCGCCCCGCATCGTCGCGGCTGATGCCGAGCGTGGTCTGGGTCAGGTCGTTGGTGCCGAAGGAGAAGAACTCCGCCGTCTGGGCGATGTCGCCGGCCCGCAAAGCCGCGCGCGGCAGCTCGATCATCGTGCCGACCTGGTACTCGACCGCGGTGCCGGTCTCGGAGGCCACGGCCTTGGCCATGGCGTCGATGCGGGCCTTCACCAGGTCGAACTCGGTGCGGGTGAAGACCAGCGGCACCATCACCTCGGCGATGATCGGCGTGCCGGTCTGCTTGGCGGCCTCGACGGCGGCCTCGAAGATGGCGCGGGCCTGCATCTCGGCGATCTCGGGGTAGAGGATCGCCAGCCGGCAGCCGCGGAAGCCGAGCATCGGGTTGAACTCGTGCAGCTCGTTCATCCGGCGCCGCACCTTGTCCTCCTGGACGCCGGTGGCGGCGGCGACCTCGCCGATCTCCTTGTCGGAATGCGGCAGGAACTCGTGCAGCGGCGGGTCGAGCAGGCGGATCGTCACCGGCAGGCCCGACATGATGGTGAACAGCTCGACGAAGTCCTGGCGCTGATACGGCAGGAGCTTGGCGAGCGCGGCGCGCCGCCCGTCCTCGTCATCCGCCAGGATCATCTCGCGCATCGCCACGATGCGCTCCTCCTGGAAGAACATGTGCTCGGTGCGGCACAGGCCGATACCCTCGGCGCCGTACTTGCGGGCGGTGCGGGCGTCGAGCGGGGTCTCGGCGTTGGTGCGGACCTTCATGGTGCGGACCTTGTCCGCCCATTCCATCAGCGCTGCGAAGTCGCCCGACAGCTCGGGCTCGATCATCTCGACCGCGCCCTGCATCACCTGGCCGTTCGAGCCGTCGATGGTGATGCGGTCGCCGGCCTTCAGCGTCACGCCGCCGACCGACAGGGTGCGGGCGGCGTAGTCGACGCGAATCGAGCCGGCGCCGGAGACGCAGGGCTTGCCCATGCCGCGGGCGACCACCGCCGCGTGCGAGGTCATGCCGCCGCGGGTCGTCAGGATTCCTTCCGCGGCATGCATGCCGTGGATGTCCTCCGGCGAGGTCTCGACGCGGACCAGGATGACCTTGCGCTCGGCCTTCTTGGCGGCCTCGGCCTCCTCGGAATTGAACACGATCTCGCCCGAGGCGGCGCCCGGCGAGGCCGGCAGGCCGGTGGCGATGACCTTGCGCTCGGCCTTCGGGTCGATGGTCGGGTGGAGCAGCTGGTCGAGGGAGGCGGGCTCGACGCGGCCGACCGCCTCCTCGTGGGTGATGAGACCTTCCGCCGCCAGCTCCACGGCGATGCGGAGCGCGGCCTTCGCCGTGCGCTTGCCGTTGCGGGTCTGCAGCATCCAGAGCTTCCCGGTCTCGACCGTGAACTCCATGTCCTGCATGTCGCGGTAATGGTTCTCGAGCAGGCCGTAGATCCGCACGAGTTCGGCATAGGCCTCCGGCATCGCCCGCTCCATCGACGGCTTGTCGGAGCCGGATTCGATGCGGGCGGCCTCGGTGATGTCCTGCGGCGTGCGGATGCCCGCCACCACGTCCTCACCCTGCGCGTTGATCAGGAACTCGCCGTAGAGCGCCTTCTCGCCGGTGGAGGGGTTGCGGGTGAAGGCGACGCCGGTGGCCGAGGTCTCGCCCATGTTGCCGAAGACCATGGCCTGGACGTTGACCGCGGTGCCCCAGCTCGCCGGGATGTTGTGCAACTCGCGGTACTTGTTGGCGCGCGGGTTCATCCACGAGCCGAACACCGCGCCGATCGCGCCCCAGAGCTGGGCCTGCGGGTCCTGCGGGAAGTCCTGGCCGAGCTCGCGCTTCACCAGCGCCTTGTACTCGCCGATCAGGTGCTTCCAGTCGGCCGCTCCGAGCTCGGTGTCGAGGCTCAGGCCCTTCTCGTCCTTGTAGCGCTCCAGCACCTCCTCGAAGGAATGGTGCTCCACGCCGAGCACCACGTTCGAGTACATGGTGATGAAGCGGCGGTAGCTGTCATAGGCGAAGCGCTCGTCGCCGGCGCCGCGGGCCAGGGCCTCGACGGTGGTGTCGTTGAGGCCGAGATTCAGCACCGTGTCCATCATGCCGGGCATCGAGGCCCGGGCGCCGGAGCGTACCGACACGAGCAGCGGCGACTCGGCATCCCCGAAGCGACGACCCGTCAGCTTGCCGACGGCTTCCAGGGCGGCCGCGACCTCGCCCTCCAGCTCCGGCGGGTATTGCCGGCCATGGTCGTAGTAATAGGTGCAGACCTCGGTGGTGATGGTGAAGCCCGGCGGCACCGGGAGACCGAGATTCGACATCTCGGCCAGGTTCGCGCCCTTGCCTCCGAGCAGGTCGCGCATCGCCGACTTGCCCTCGGCCTTGCCGTCGCCGAAGGTGTAGACCCACTTCGCCATGTCACTTGTCCGTTCGTAGCGGCTGCCGCCTGACGTTCCCGCCGGGTTGGACCATTCGCGACCCCAACGCAAGCTGAACGGCATCCCCGTCCAGAAGTCTTGATGCGGGAATGTAGGCTGCGGCAGCTCCCTCGCCCCGGCCCGGGTGCCCGTGGTGGGGCCGGCGACGGCCGGTCAGGCGAGCTGGACGATGAGCCCGTTCTGGATCGTCACCCGCCGGTCCATCCGGGCGGCCAGTTCCAGGTTGTGGGTGGCGATCAGCGCCGCGACGCCCGAGGCGCGCACCAGCGAGACCAGGATCGCGAAGACGTGGCCTGCCGTCTGCGGGTCGAGGTTGCCGGTCGGCTCGTCGGCGAGCAGCAGCCGCGGGCCGTTGGCGAGCGCCCGGGCGATCGCGACGCGCTGCTGCTCGCCGCCGGACAGCTCCGCCGGGCGGTGGCTCAAGCGCTCCTTGAGGCCGAGGAACGACAACAGCTCGCCGGCCCGGGAGCGGGCCTCCTTGGCCGACAGGCCGCGGATGAGCTGCGGCAGAACCACGTTCTCGAGGGCCGAGAATTCCGGCAGCAGGTGGTGCGACTGGTAGACGAAGCCCATCTCCTCGCGCCGCATCCGGGTGCGGGCGGCATCGTCCATCCGGGCGCTCGGCTGGCCGCCGATATAGACCTCGCCGCCGTCGGGCCGCTCCAGCAGGCCGGCGACGTGGAGCAGGGTCGACTTGCCGGTGCCGGACGGCGCCACGAGGGCCACGATCTCGCCGGGCCAGATCGCCAGATCCGCTCCGCGCAGGATCTCGAGATGACCGGTGCCTTGCGCGTAGCGCCGCTCGACCTGGGCGAGGAAGAGCGCCGGGACCGGCTGCTGCGGGGTGTCGTCCATCGGCGTCAGGCGCCCTTCGCGGTGGGGCGCGGGGCGGAGGTCAGGGGATAGACGGGTCGCAGCATCCGTAGCGTACTCGGGAACAGGATCGGGGGGCGGGGGCCCGACGGATCAGCCGTAGCGCAGGGCCTGCACCGGGTCGAGCCGGGCCGCGCGCCAGGACGGGTAGAGGGTGGCCAGCAGCGACAGCACCATCGACATCGCCACCACGGCGACGACCTCGCCGGCATTGGTCTCCGACGGGATCTCCGACAGGAACCGCACCGTCGGGTCCCAGGCCCCCGGGAAGAGCGTGCGCTGGATCACCGTGAGGTTGGCCGAGAAGACCAGGCCGAGGACGAAGCCCGCGAGCGTGCCGAGGATGCCGATCGAGGCGCCGGTGATCAGGAACACCCGCATGATCGCGCCCCGCGTCGCCCCCATGGTGCGCAGGATCGCGATGTCGCTCGACTTGTCCTTCACCAGCATGATCAGCCCGGAGACGATGTTGAGCGCCGCCACCAGCACGATCAGCGTGAGGATGATGAACATCACGTTGCGCTCCACCTCGAGGGCGGAGAAGAAGGTGCGGTTGCGCTGGCGCCAGTCGGTGATCAGCACCGGGCGCTCGGCGGCCAGTTCCAGCTCGCCCCTCGCCTCGCCGACCGAATCGGCGTTGTCGAGGAAGACCTCGATCACCGAGACGTCGCCGTCCCGGTTGAAGAAGGCCTGAGCTTCGGAGAGCGGCATGTACACGAAGGTGCCGTCGAACTCGGACATGCCGACCTCGAACACCGCCGCGACGGTGTAGCCCTTGATCCGCGGCGCGGTGCCGAACGGCGTCGTCGCGCCCTTCGGGGTCGCCAGCGTGATCGTGTCGCCGGCCTGGAGGCCGAGGGATTCGGCCAGCCGCTTGCCGATGGCGACGCCGCCGCCGGTGTCGAAGTTCTCCAGCGTGCCGCCCCGGATGGTGCCCGCGACCGACGGGATCTTCTTCAGATCCTCGGCCCGCACGCCGCGCACCAGCACGCCCGAGCCGCCGAACTGCGACGAGGCGAAGGCCTGGCCTTCGACCATGGGCAGGGCGAGGTGGACGCCCGCCACCTTGCCGAGCCGGTCGGACAGGTCGGCGAAGTCGGTCAGCGGCCGGTCGATCGGCGCGACGAAGATGTGGCCGTTGATGCCGACGATCTTGCTCAAGAGCTCCTTGCGGAAGCCGTTCATCACCGAGAGCACGATGATGAGGGTGGCCACGCCCAGCATGATCCCGAGGAACGAGAACAGGGCGATGACCGAGACGAAGCCTTCTTTCCGCCGGGTGCGCAGGTAGCGCCCGGCGATCGTCCACTCGAAGGGCGCGAACGGCAGGGTGCCGCCCCCGCCGCGCGGCCTGAGCAATGCGCCGACCTTGGGCAGGCGGTCGCGGAGCGCGGCGAGGGCCATCGGCTCAGGCCGTCCGGTTCTGGCGCAGATAGGCCGGCACGGCGTCGGGCGCCACGGTCTCGCGGGCGCCGGTGGCGCGGCGCTTCACCTCGACCTTGCCCTCGGCGAGCCCCTTCGGACCGACGATGACCTGCCAGGGCAGGCCGATCAGGTCGGCGGTGGCGAACTTGCCGCCCGGACGCTCGTCGCGGTCGTCGTAGAGCACGGTCAGGCCGGCGGCCTCCAGCTCGCCCTGGAGCTTGGCGCAGGCCGCGTCGGTGCCCGCATCCCCGACCTTGAGGTTGAGGAGCGCGACGTCGAACGGCGCCACCGCATCCGGCCACACGATGCCGGCCTCGTCGTGGCCCGCCTCGATGATCGCCGCCACCAGCCGGCTCGGGCCGATGCCGTAGGAACCCATATGGACCGGGCGCTCCTGCCCGTCCGGCCCGGTGACCTTGGCGCCCATCGGCTCCGAGTACTTGGTGCCGAAATAGAAGATGTGGCCGACCTCGATGCCGCGGGCGGCCATCTGCTCAGGTTGCGGCACCTCGGCGAAGGCGGCGGCGTCGTGCATCTCCGAGGTGGCAGCGTAGCGCGAGGTCCAGTGGTCGACGGTCGCCTGGAGGCCGGCGACGTCGTCGAAGTCGGTCGTCGCGTCGGGAGTCGCGAAGTCGAGATAGGCGCGGTCGCAGAAGACCTCGCTCTCGCCGGTCTGGGCCAGGATGATGAATTCGTGGGACAGGTCGCCGCCGATCGGCCCGGTCTCGGCCCGCATCGGGATCGCCTTCAGCCCGAGCCGCGCGAAGGTGCGCAGGTACGCCACGAACATCTTGTTGTAGGAGTGCCGCGCGCTCGCCTGGTCGAGGTCGAACGAGTAGGCGTCCTTCATCAGGAACTCGCGCGAGCGCATCGTGCCGAAGCGCGGCCGCACCTCGTCGCGGAACTTCCACTGGATGTGGTAGAGGTTCTTCGGCAGGTCCTTGTAGGACCGCACCGCCGAGCGGAAGATCGCGGTGATCATCTCCTCGTTGGTCGGCCCGAACAGCATGTCGCGCTCGTGCCGGTCCTTGATGCGCAGCATCTCCTTGCCATACGCGTCGTAGCGGCCGGATTCGCGCCAGAGATCCGCCGACTGGATCGTCGGCATCAAGAGCTCGATGGCGCCCGAGCGGTCCTGCTCGGCCCGGATGATGTCGGCCACCCGGTTGAGCACCCGCAGGCCCAGCGGCAGCCAGGCATAGATGCCGGCGGCTTCCTGGCGGATCATGCCGGCGCGCAGCATCAGCCGGTGCGAGACGATCTCCGCTTCCTTGGGCGTCTCGCGCAGGATGGGCAGGAAGTAGCGGCTGAGACGCATGTCGGACCTTGGCGTGGCAGGCGGGTGGTGATCGTCGGGGAGCCCCCGGGGACCGCCCTTTTGCACGCTTCCGGCCCCGTTCGCAAAACATGAAACGCAGGCCGAGGGCCGGCATGGCCCCTATCCTGCGCGCCCCATGCGGGGCGGAGGAGGAAAATGCGCCGGCCATGCAAAAAAACGCATCAATCTGCTCGGAGGCAGGTGACAATGCGAATTCTTCTTCCTATAAGCGTCCTCGCGATGATGCGCAGGCAGGCCGAACGGCGCCGCGCAAGGTCCGAGTCTCGGGAGGAAAAGCCAGCCTCAACGCCCAAACGGGTGAACAACAGATCATAGGCTGGCGAAAACATTCAGAAAGCTATCAAGCAAGGCTTCCGAGCCTTGCTTTTTTATTTTGGACCTTCGCGTCGACGGCAAATACCGCTTCAGGGAGGATCGCGACCTTTCGCGGTCGCGAACCGTTACAATCCGGCGAGTGGGAAAGCCGCGACGGCGGCGATGAACACCACGTCCGATACCAGCGTGGTCCAAACCGCCTTGCGGCGCATCTGCGGCCGGTGCGGCGCGCCGAGATCCTGCCCCGGCACGATCACCTCGGTGCCGTCGGGCGCGGCCCGGAACGGCAGCACCGCGAAGAGCAGCGTCCACCACACCACGAAATAGAGCGCCCCCGCCCCGAAGCCGCTGAGGCGAAAGCCCCAGACCGCCAGCGCCAGGACCGGCAGCATCAGGAGGATGCAGACCCCGAGCGTTCGGGGGATCGAGGCGGTGGCGCGGTCGAGGAGGGCGTCCACGCTCACGCCTGCTCCAGCTCCACCAGAGTGCCGAGGAAGTCCTTCGGGTGCAGGAACAGCACCGGCTTGCCGTGGGCGCCGATCCGGGGCTCGCCCGTGCCGAGGATGCGCGCTCCTTGAGCCTTCAGCTTGTCGCGCGCCGCCAGGATGTCCTCGACCTCGTAGCAGACATGGTGGATGCCGCCGCCCGGATTGCGCTCCAGGAAGGCGTTGATCGGCGAATCCGCGCCCAAGGGCTCGAGCAACTCGATCTTGCTGTTGGGAAGCTCGACGAAGATCACCGTCACGCCATGCTCCGGCTGCGGCAGCGGCGCCGACAGGGTCGCCCCGAGGGTATCGCGATACACCTTCGCCGAGGCCTCGAGATCCTTCACCGCGATGGCGACGTGGTTGAGCCTGCCGATCATGGGGTGTTCCTCCGGTGGTCCGTGGGGTGATTGTTGGTTTTAGGGCGTGGGTCGGGGTGGCGCTACGGCAGCAGCCGGTCCGCGTGATCGCCACATTACTCCAAGGCTCGCGCCCGAACCCTCCCCCCTCTGCGGAGGAGGGCGGCCCGCGGAGCGGGCCGGGAGAGGGGAACCACGCTTCCGGATGAATCGGAACCGTCCTGAAGGGTGCCAAGCCCTACAGCGTCGCGCTGCTCCTCTCCCGCCCGGCGCACGAGAGCTTCGCACTCGCAGCCGGGCACCCTCCCCCGCAGAGGGGGAAGGTTAGGCGCTATACCCGGAAACGAGAGCGAGGGGGGCTCCTCACACCTCCACCACCATCACGTGGCAGGCCGGCTTCTTGCCCCACACCTCGTTGACGGCCGAGCGGATCGCCCGGTCGACGGCGTTCTCCACCGCCTCCGAATCCCGCCGCTTGACCCGCGACAGGCCGTCGAGCGTCCGCTCGACGGCGTCGCCGACGACGTCGATGATGACCTCGCCCTTGCGGCCGTAGCTCGGCAGGCCCATCAGGTCGATCGACGGCTCGCCCTTGAGCTCGCCGTTGCGGTCGAGGGCGATCGCCACCGAGACGATGCCCGTGAAGGCGAGCTTGCGCCGCTCGGGGATCGCCCGGTCGTTCGAATCGACCAGGACGTTGCCGTCCTTGTAGATCCGCCCGCTCTTGACGTGGGTGACGATCTCCGGCTCGCCCGGGGCGAGGCGGATCAGGGTGCCGTTGCGGGCCTTGACCACCTGCTCGACGCCCTGCTTCCGGGCGAAGGTGGCGTGCTCGGCCAGATGCAGCGCCTCGCCGTGGACCGGCACAGCGATGCGCGGCTTGGTCCAGCGATACATCGCCGCCATCTCGTCGCGGCGCGGGTGGCCGGAGACGTGGACCAGCTCGGTACGGTCGGTGATGACCTGGATGCCGGCCTCGATCAGGTCGTTGATGATCGCGCCGACCGCCCGCTCGTTGCCGGGAATCGCCCGCGAGGAGAAGATCACCCGGTCGCCGGGAGAGAGCGCGATCTCCGGATGCTCGTCGCGGGAGACCCGGGCCATCGCCGCCCGCGGCTCGCCTTGCGAGCCGGTGAGCAGAGCCACCACCTTCTCGCGCGGCAGGTAGCCGTAGGCCTCGGCGCCGCGGATCTCGGGCAGGCCGTCGAGGTAGCCGCATTCGCGGGCGACGTCGATCACCCGGTCCATGGCACGGCCGACCGCCACCACGTCGCGGCCGCAGGCCTGGGCGGCGAGGCACACGGCGCGCATGCGGGCGACGTTCGACGCGAAGGTCGTCACCGCGACACGGTGGGGCGAGTTGCGGATCAGCTCGGCGAGGTGATCGGCCACCTCCGACTCGCTCGGAGAGCGGCCCTCGCGGGTGACGTTGGTCGAATCGCAGACCAGGGCCAGGACGCCCTCCTCGCCGAGACGGGTGAAGGTCTCCTCCGAGGTGGTGTTGCCCGCCACCGGCGCGTCGTCGAGCTTCCAGTCGCCGGTATGGAGGACCAGGCCGAGCGGCGTGCGGATGGCGAGCGCGTTCGCCTCCGGGATCGAGTGGGCCACCGGCACGTACTCGATCGAGAACGGCCCCAGCTCGAGCCGGCCGTCGGCCGGGACTTCGCGCATGTCGACCTTGGGCGCGCCCGGCTCGCCGAGGCGGCGGGCCTCGATCAGGTTCTTGGTGAAGCGGGTGGCGTAGATCGGCACCTTCAGCTTCGGCCAGAGCTCGCCGATGGCGCCGATATGGTCCTCGTGGCCGTGGGTGATCAGGATGCCGAGCAGGTTCTCGCGCTGCTCCTCCGCGAAGCTGAGGTCCGGATACATCAAATCGACGCCCGGCATGTGCTCCTCGCTGGCGAAGCCCATGCCGAGGTCGACCATGATCCACTTGCGGTGCTTCGGCGGCCCGAAGCCGTAGAGCGCGGCATTCATGCCGATCTCGCCCACCCCACCGAGGGGCACGAAGATCAGCTCATCTCCCTTGTTCGACATCCTGGTCCATCACTGCACGAACCGCCGTCGCGGTCCCACTCAAGGAACGGCCTCGCTGCCGTCACGGTCACGGCGCCGTCATGTCGTGTGTGCGACCGGAAACGGCCGCGCGGCGGCGGCGCCGGAAGGCGCCCCGCCGGAAGAACCCATGCTCCCGAGGATGCGTCGTCGCCGTTCCGGCGCCGCTCCGCTCCCCGTCGGGCCGCTGACGCGGTCCGTCGATCATCAGGCCGCGGTCGCGGCCGTTCCGAAATGCACCTCACCGGCGGAGATGGCGACACGCTCCCCATCCGCGAGGCGCACGACCAGCCGGCCCCCTTCGTCGATCGTCTCGAAGGTCCCGGTCATCGCGCGGGCACCGGTCTGGACGCTCACCGGACCGCCGAGCCCCACCGCTGCGGCGAGCCAGGCGTCGCGGATGCGCAGGAAGCCTCTTCCCTCGTCCCAAAGCCGCTCGGCCTCGACCCAGGCGCCGGTGAGCAGGCGAAACAGCCCCGGCGCGTCGACGGCATGGCCCGCCTCCGCCAACGAGGTCGCCGCATAGGGCAGCCCGTCCGGCGCGCCCGCGACGTTGACGCCGATTCCCACGGTCACGAAGGCGCCGCGGCCCGGGAGGGTCTCCATCTCGAGGAGGATGCCGACGAGCTTGGCGCCACCGAGAAGAACGTCGTTCGGCCATTTGAGCCGGAAATCCGGGGCAACTCCGGTGGTTCCCGGGCCGCAGGCACGGCGCAGCGCCCGTTCCACCGCGATACCGGCGACGAAGCCCAGTGTCGCGACCCGGTCCGGGGCAAGGCCTGGCGGGACCGGCCAGAGCAGGCTCGCGGCGTGGTTGCCCGCGATCCAGCCCCAGCCCTTGCCGCGCCGGCCGCGGCCACCGGTCTGCTCGCGGGTGACGACCCAGAGCGGACCCGCCTCGCCGGCGCGCGCGCGTTCGAGGGCCTGCGTGCTCGTCGAGCCGAGGCTGTCATGGACCTCGATACGGTATCCCGCGGCAATGGCCGCGGGGTCGAGCACGAAGGTCATGCGCCTAGAACAGCGACTTCGCGGCGGTCCCGGCGAGGCCGACCAGCGGGGCCGGAACGAGCCAGAACAGCAGCACCACCACGCTCGACAGGCCGAGCACGATGCGCAGGCCGGGGCCCATCGGCTCATAGGCCTCGGCCGGCTCATCGAAGTACATCACCTTGACGAGGCGCAGGTAGTAATAGGCGCCGATCACGCTGGTCACCACGCCGATCACCGCCAGGGTCACGAGGTTCGCCTTGATGGCCGCAGCGAAGACGTAGAACTTGGCGAAGAACCCGGCGAGGGGCGGGATGCCGGCGAGCGAGAACATCATCATGGCCAGCAGGAACGCCACCCAAGGGTGGGTGCGCGACAGGCCCGACAGGTCGTCGATGGTCTCGTACATCTTCCGGCCGCGGCGCAGCGACAGGATCACCGCGAAGGCGCCGAGCGTCATGGCGAGGTAGATCGCCATGTAGATCACCACGCCGCGCACCCCCTCCTGCGTGCCGGCGGCGAGCCCGATGAGCGCGTAGCCGACATTGGCGATGGAGGAATAGGCCATCAGGCGCTTGAGGCTGCGCTGGCCGATCGCCGCGAAGGAGCCGAGCGCCATCGAGGCGATCGACACGAACACGATGATCTGCTGCCATTCCGGCGTGATGACCGGGAAGGCGCCGATGAAGACGCGCACGGCCATCGCCATCGCGGCCATCTTGGGAGCCGAGGCGAAGAAGGCGGTGACCGGGGTGGGTGCGCCCTCGTAGACGTCCGGCGTCCACATGTGGAACGGCACGGCGGCGAGCTTGAACGAGACGCCGGCGGCGACGAACACCACGCCCAGCACCATGCCGAGGCCCGAACCCTCGCGGAGCGCGGTGGCGATGTGCGGGAACGAGACGGTGCCGGTGAAGCCGTAGACCAGCGAGGCGCCGTAGAGCAGCATGCCGGACGAGAGAGCGCCGAGCACGAAGTACTTCAGGCCGGCCTCGGTCGAGCGCAGGTTGTCACGGTGGAACGAGGCGATGACGTAGGCCGCCAGGCTCTGCAGCTCGAGGCCCATATAGAGCGCGATCAGATCGTTGGCCGAGGCCATGATCATCATGCCGATCGTCGAGAGGACGATCAGGATCGGGTACTCGAACCGGGCGATGCGCTCGCGCTCGAAATGCTCCTTGGCGAGGAGGATCGCCGCGGCCGACCCGATCAGGGTCAGCGCCTTCATGATCCGGGCGAACCCGTCGACGATGAAGGAGCCGTTGAAGGTGGTGACCTTCGTGCCGAAGGGCTGGCTGACCACCGCGAACAGCGCGAGGATCAGCAGGATCAGGGCACCGACGCTGACGCCCTCGGTGGAGCGCTCGCCCTTGAAGGCGCCGTAGAGGATGAGCACCAGGACGCCGACCGAGAGGATCAGCTCCGGCAAGGCGGGCCCGATGGCGGGCATGACGATCTGAGCGGCGTTCATCGCGAAGAACTCAGTGCGGGACCGGCAGGGCCGCCGCAGCGGTCTGGGTCGTGGAGAGGGCGGCGCGCAATCCTTGCATCAGCGCGTCGGTCGAGGGCGCGAAGACGTCGAGGATCGGGCCGGGATGGACGCCGTAATAGATCGTCAGCGCCACCAGCGGGGCGAGGATCAGCATCTCGCGACGGTCGAGGTCGGTGATCCCCTGCAGGCTCGGCTTCTCGAGCTTGCCGTAGACCACCCGGGCGAACAGCCACAGGGCGTAGGCCGCCGACAGGATGATGCCGAAGACCGAGAAGAACGACACCATCGGGTTGGCCCGGAAGGCGCCCATCATCGCCAGGAACTCGCCGACGAAGCCCGAGGTGCCCGGCAGGCCGACATTGGCCATGGTGAACACCATCATGGCGACCGCGTAGAGCGGCATCCGCTTCACCAGGCCGCCATAGGCCGAGATTTCGCGGGTGTGCATCCGGTCGTAGATCACGCCGACGCAGAGGAAGAGCGCGCCCGACACGATGCCGTGAGAGATCATCAGGAACAGAGCGCCCTGGATGCCCTGCTCGTTCAACGTGAACAGGCCGAGGGTCACGAAGCCCATATGCGCCACGGAGGAATAGGCGATCAGCTTCTTGATGTCGGTCTGCACCAGAGCGACCAGCGAGGTATAGATGATCGCCACCACCGACAGCGTATAGACCATCGGGGCGAAGTAGTGGGAGGCGTCCGGGAACATCGGCAGCGAGACGCGGATGAAGCCGTAGCCGCCCATCTTGAGCAGGATGCCGGCCAGGATGACCGAGCCGGCGGTCGGCGCCTCGACGTGGGCGTCGGGGAGCCAGGTATGGACCGGCCACATCGGCATCTTCACCGCGAAGGAAGCGAAGAAGGCGAGCCAGAGCCAGATCTGCATGTTCGCCGGGAAGCGGGTCTGCAGCAGGGTCGGGATGTCGGTCGTGCCGGCCTGCCAGTACATCGCCATGATGGCGAGCAGCATCAGCACCGAGCCGAGCAGGGTGTAAAGGAAGAACTTGAACGACGCGTAGATCCGGCGCTTGCCACCCCAGATGCCGATGATCAGGAACATCGGGATCAGGCCGGCCTCGAAGAACAGGTAGAAGAGCACCAGGTCGAGGGCGCAGAACACGCCGATCATCGTGGTCTCGAGGACCAGGAACGCGACGAAATACTCCTTCACCCTGTGCTCGATCGAGAGCCAGGAGGCGCCGATGCAGAACGGCATCAGGAAGGTGGTGAGCAGCACCAGCGGCATCGAGAAGCCGTCGACGCCGAGCTTGAACCGGATCGTGTCGGTCAGCCAGGCATGGGACTCGACGAGCTGGAACTGCGCGGTCGTGGCGTCGTAGCGGCCCCAGGCGACCAGGGACAGCAGGAAGGTGGCGAGCGTGGTGATCAGCGCCGCCCAGCGGGCGTTGCGCCGCACCGCCTGCTCGTCGCCGCCCAGCGTCAGGATGAAGGCGGCGCCGACGAGCGGCAGGATGAGGAGGCCGGAGAGGATCCCGAGGCCGAGCATGATTCTCTGTTCTCCGGTCAGGTCAGTGGGTGGCCGCGGAGACGCCGGTGATCAGGTACCAGCTCACCAGGGCCGCGACGCCGACCAGCATCACGAAGGCGTAATGGTAGACGTAGCCGGTCTGGAGACGGACCACGCCGCGGGTGATGTCGACGACGCGGGCGGCGATGCCGTTCGGGCCCATCCCGTCGATGATGCGGCCGTCGCCGACCTTCCACAGGAACTCGCCGAAGCCCTTGGCCGGGCGGACGAAGACCCGGTCGTAGATCTCGTCGAAGTACCACTTGTTGAGCAGGAAGCGGTACAGCAGCGACTGGCTCTGGGCGAGCTGGTTCGGCAGCTCCGGCCGGCGGATATACATCCAGTAGGCGAGCACGAAGCCGAGGACCAGCATCACGAAGGGCGAGTGCTGCACCCAGGCCGGCGCGTTGTGGATGTCGTGCATGATGTGGTTGTCGGGGCCGTGCGCGAGCGCACCCTTCCAGAACTCGTCCATGCCCTCGCCGATGAAGCGGTTCTTGAACACCAGGCCGGCGAAGATCGCGCCGAGCGCCAGGACCGCGAGCGGGATCGTCATCACCCGCGGGCTCTCGTGCGGGGTGTGGGCGTGGTGGTCGTGGTGCTCGATCGCCGAATGCGAGGCGGGCTCGACGTCGTGACCCTTATCGTCGTGCGCGACCCCCTCGTGGTGGCCGGGAGCACCGTCGGCGATGGCCGAGGAGGGATGGGCCGAGGAGGGACGGGCCGAGGCGTGGGCGACCGCGTGGTGGGCGTCGGCGTGAAGGTCGTCATGACCGTGCGCGTGGGCGTTCTGCCAGCGGGCCGGCCCCTCGAACGTCATGAAGAACAGGCGCCAGGAGTAGAACGAGGTGAAGAAGGCCGCGATGACGGTCGCCAGGAAGGCCAGCACGTGGCCCGGCCGGGTCGACATGTAGGCCGCCTCGATGATCGCGTCCTTCGAGTAGAAGCCCGCTGTGAAGGGGAAGCCGATGAGCGCCAGCGTCCCGATCGCCATCATGGCGGTGGTGAAGGGAATGTAGCGCCGCAGAGCGCCCATGTTCCGCATGTCCTGCTCGTGGTGCATCGCGTGGATGACCGAGCCGGCCCCGAGGAACAGCAGCGCCTTGAAGAAGGCATGGGTGAAGAGGTGGAACACGCCCGCCGCATAGGCGCCGACGCCGAGCGCGACGAACATGTAGCCGAGCTGCGAGCAGGTCGAGTAGGCGATGACGCGCTTGATGTCGTTCTGGACGAGGCCGACCGTGGCGGCGAAGAAGGCCGTGATGCCGCCGATCACCGTGACGACGATCAGCGCGTTCGGCGCCGCGTCGAACAGGGGCGACAGGCGGGCGACCATGAACACGCCGGCGGTCACCATGGTGGCGGCATGGATCAGCGCCGAGACCGGGGTCGGGCCCTCCATCGCGTCCGGCAGCCAGGTGTGCAGCAGGAACTGCGCCGACTTGCCCATGGCACCCATGAACAGCAGCAGGCAGCAGATGGTCAGCGCGTTCCAGTCGTAGCCGAGCAGGTGGAACGTCGCGTCCTTGAGCTCGGGGACCTTGGCGAAGATGGCGTCGTAGCTGACCGCGCCGAACAGCACGAAGCAGAGGAAGATGCCGAGGGAGAAGCCGAAATCGCCGACACGGTTGACGATGAACGCCTTCATAGCGGCGGCGTTGGCCGAGGGCTTCTCGTACCAGAAGCCGATCAGAAGGTACGAGGCGAGGCCGACGCCCTCCCAGCCGAAGAACATCTGGACGAGGTTGTCCGACGTCACCAGCATCAGCATGGCGAAGGTGAAGAGCGACAGGTAGGCGAAGAACCGCGGCCGGTGCGGGTCCTCGTGCATGTAGCCCATCGAGTAGAGGTGGACGAGCGCCGAGACGCTGTTGACCACCACCAGCATGACCGCCGTGAGCGTGTCGGCCCGGAACGCCCAGTCGACCGTCAGGCCGCCGGCGGTGAACCACGTCGCGACGTGGTGCGTGGTGGCCCCGTGGCCGTGCCCTCCGGTCACCTCGAAGAAGGCGATCCACGACAGGAGCGCCACGAAGATGAGGATGCCGGTGGTGACCACCTCGCTGGCCCGCGGGCCGATGCGGCGCCCGAACAGACCGGCGATGAGGAAGCCGATCAGGGGCAGGAAGACGATCGCGTGGTACATGCTAAGGTCCGGCCTCGCGTGGCTCTTGCCGCTGCGGCACTGGTTTTCGGGAAAGGGCGTGAGGGCTCGTTTAAGAGCCGCGTCAGCCCTTCATCATGTTGACGTCCTCGACGGCGATCGAGCCGCGGTTGCGGAAGAACACCACCAGGATGGCGAGGCCGATCGCGGCCTCGGCGGCAGCGACGGTCAGCACGAACAGGGCGAAGACCTGGCCGACGATGTCGCCGAGATGGGTCGAGAACGCCACCAGGTTGATGTTCACCGCGAGCAGGATCAGCTCGACGGACATCAAGATGACGATGATGTTCTTGCGGTTGATGAAGATGCCGAGCACCCCGAGGGTGAACAGGATCGCGGCGACCGTCAGGTAATGGCTCAAACCGATCATCGTGCCTCTCGGCCGCGCGCGGCCGCCTTCGTGTCGCGGGGCGCTCAGGGCCCCGCCGCTCTTGCCATCAGCCTCGCGAGGCCTGGATCAGCCCCGCATGAACTCGCTTCAGACCGCGACGGCCCTCACACCTCGACACCCTGGCCGGTCGGCACGTGGCGGACCTCGACGGCGTCGGCCTGGGTGCGGGCGTTCTGGATCGCGATGTCCTGGCGCTTGACGCCGGGCCGGTCGCGCAGGGTCAGCACGATCGCGCCGATCATCGCGACCAGCAGGATCAGCCCTGCGACCTGGAAGAAGAAAAAGTAGTTGGTGTAGAGAACGAGGCCCAGGGCCTGCGTGTTGGTGACCGTCTCGCTGCCCGGCGACACCGCGAGCGGGCCGTGGACCAGGCCGGGATCGATCGCCCAGGAGCCGACGACGAGGAGCAGCTCGATCAGGAACACCGCGCCGATCAGGCCGCCGACCGGCAGGTAGTCCTGGAAGCCCTGGCGCAGCTCGGCGAAATCGACGTCGAGCATCATCACCACGAACAGGAACAGCACCGCGACGGCGCCGACATAGACCACGACGAGGAGCATGGCCAGGAACTCCGCCCCCATCAGCACGAACAGCCCGGAGGCGTTCACGAAGGCGAGGATGAGGAAGAGCACCGAGGTCACGGGGTTGCGCGAGGCGATCACCATGAAGCCGGAGGCGACGGTGATCGCGGCGAACAGATAGAAGAAGGCGGCGGCTGCGGTCATGCGCTGAATTCATGCCGCCTGGCGGCGGCCTCCTGCCCGACCCCCGGAGCGTGCCGGCGGCTCGTCTATAGAACCCGCTCCCGCGGCGCACAACCGGGGGAGCGGCGAATGTGGCGTCTGGGTGGGCAGGATCACTGCCCTCCCCTTACCCGTCTCGAGGGAGGGCATGCCGCCCTCCCGTGCCTGCGATCAGCGATAAGGCGCGTCGGCCGCGATGTTGCGGGCGATCTCGCGCTCCCAGCGGTCGCCGTTCGCCAGCAGCTTGGCCTTGTCGTAGAGAAGCTCCTCGCGGGTCTCCACCGAGAACTCGAAGTTCGGCCCCTCGACGATGGCGTCCACCGGGCAGGCCTCCTGGCACATGCCGCAATAGATGCACTTCACCATGTCGATGTCGTAGCGGGTGGTGCGCCGCGTGCCGTCGTTGCGGCGCGGACCCGCCTCGATGGTGATGGCCTGGGCCGGGCACACCGCCTCGCAGAGCTTGCAGGCGATGCAGCGCTCTTCCCCGTTGGGGTAGCGCCGCAAGGCGTGCTCGCCGCGGAAGCGCGGGCCGCGATGGCCCATCTCGAACGGGTAGTTGATCGTCGCCTTGGGCTTGAAGAAGTAGCGCATCGCCAGGGCGAACCCGGTGACGAACTCCTTCAACAGCAGGCCGCGGGCGACCTGGTCGAGCTTCATGGCTCGTTCTCCGACGGTTGGTTCACGAGACCGGCGCGAGGCCGGTCAGCTTTAGGACGAAGGCGACGACGAAGACCATGATCAGCGAGAGCGGAAGGAACACCTTCCAGCCCAGCCGCATGAGCTGGTCGTAGCGGTAGCGCGGCACCATGGCCTTCACCATGGCGATCATGAAGAACAGGAAGCTGGCCTTCAGGGCGAACCAGATCAGGCCGGGCACCCAGGTGAAGGGCGCGAACGGGATCGGGGAGAGCCAGCCGCCGAGGAACAGGATCGTGCCAAGCGCGCACATCGTGACGATGGCGACGTACTCGCCGAGCATGAACAGCAGGTACGGGGTGGAGGAATATTCCACCATGTAGCCGGCGACCAGCTCCGACTCGGCCTCCGGCAGGTCGAAGGGCGGGCGGTTCGTCTCGGCGAGCGCCGAGATGAAGAACACCACGAACATCGGGAAGAGCCAGAGCCAGTACCAGCCGAGGATGCCGAGCGAGGTGTCCTGCGCCCGCACGATCTGCGATAGGTTCAGCGAGCCGGCGCACATCAGCACCGTGACGATCACGAAGCCGAGCGACACCTCGTAGGACACCATCTGGGCCGCCGAGCGGAGCGCGCCGAGGAAGGCGTATTTGGAGTTCGAGGCCCAGCCGCCCATGATGACGCCGTAGACGCCGAGCGACGAGATCGCGAAGATGTAGATGATGCCGACATTGATGTCGGCGATCGGCCAGCCCTCGGCGAGCGGGATCACCGCCCAGGCGGCGAGCGCCAGGGTGGCGAAGATCATCGGCGCCAGGAGGAACAGGCTCTTGTTGGCGCCCGCCGGGATAACCGGCTCCTTCAGCACGAACTTCAGGAGGTCCGCGAAGGATTGGAACAGGCCCCACGGCCCGACCACGTTCGGGCCGCGGCGCAGCTGCACCGCCGCCCAGATCTTGCGGTCGGCGAGCAGGGCGTAGGCGATGAAGACCAGCAGCGCCACCAGCAGCGCCACGCTCTTCAGGGCCACGAGGAGGACGGTGCCCAGCACCTCCCAGACGGTCATCGGTCGGCGCTCCTCATTCGGCCGCTTCGAGGGCCCGCCCGCGGGCGAGACCCGAGCACTCGGCGAGCACCCGCGAGGCGCGGGCGATCGGGTTGGTCAGATAGAAATCCGCGACGGCCGCGCGGAACGGCTCGCGGCCGGGCTCGCCCGACAGGCCCGCGAGGTTCGCCAGTGCAGCCGCAGCGTCGGACGCCGCCACCTGGTCGATGCCGGCGAAGTGGGGATGCGCGGTGTAGAGCGCCTTGCGGAGCGCGTTGAGCGAGTCGAACGGAAGGCGGGTGCCCAGCACGTCCGACAGGGCGCGCAGGATCGCCCAATCCTCGCGGGCATCCCCCGGCGGGAAGGCGGCCCGGTTGGCGAGCTGCACCCGGCCTTCGAGGTTGACGTAGGTCGCCGACTTCTCGGTATAGGCGGCGCCCGGCAGGATCACGTCGGCGCGGTGGGCGCCCTTGTCGCCGTGGGTGCCCTGGTAGACCACGAAGGCGCCGGGACCGACCTCGACCTCGTCGGCGCCGAGGTTGAACAGCACGTCGAGGGCGCCGGCCTTCGTCATCTCGGCGAAGGTCAGGCCGCCCTCCCCCGGCACGAAGCCGAGATCGAGGGCGCCGACGCGGGAAGCCGCGTTGTGCAGCACGCCGAGGCCGTTCCAGCCCTCGGCCTTGGGCCCGAGCCCCTGGACCAGCTTGGCGACCGCGGCGAGGAGCGCCGCGCCGTCCGGCCGCGCGAGCGCGGCCTGGCCGACGATGACGAGCGGCCGCTCGGCGTTCTTCAGCGCCTCGGCGAAGCTGTGACGGCCGGAGGCGACCTCGGCCAGCGTCTCGGGGCCGGCGCCGAGATAGGTGTGGGGATAGGTGAGGTCCGCATCCTCGCCGATCACGCCGATCTGGATCGGCGACAGCCGCCACCGCTTGCGGATGCGAGCATTGAGGAGCGAGGCCTCGGTACGCGGGTTGGCGCCGACGACCAGGATCGCGTCCGCCTGCTCGATGCCAGCGATGCCCGGCCCGAAGGTGTAGGCGGCCCGGCCCCAGGCCGGATCGATCGCGGCCCCGTCCTGGCGGCAATCCAGGTTCTGCACCTTGAGCGACGCCATCAAGGTCTTGAGGGCGAAGATCTCCTCGACCCCGGCAAGGTCACCGACGATCGCGCCGACGCGCTTCGGATCGGCTCCCTTCAGCTTCGCCGCGATCGCCCCGAAGGCCTCGGCCCAGGAGGCCGGGCGCAGGCGGCCGTTCTCGCGCAGGTACGGCCGGTCGAGGCGCTGGAGGCGCAGGCCGTCCACGACGTGGCGGGTCTTGTCGGAGATCCACTCCTCGTTGATCGCCTCGTTCACCCGCGGCTCGATCTGCATCACCTCGCGGCCGCGGGTGTCGACGCGGATCGCCGAGCCGACCGCATCCATCACGTCGACGGATTCGGTCTTGTTCAGCTCCCAGGGGCGGACGTTGTAGGATTGCGGCTTGTGGACGAGCGCGCCGACCGGGCAGAGGTCGGCGACGTTGCCCTGCAGCTCCGACTCCATGGCGCGTTCGAGGTAGGAGGTGATCTCCATGTCCTCGCCGCGGCCGATGGCGCCGAGATCCGGCACGCCGGCGACTTCCGCCAGGAAGCGGACGCAGCGGGTGCAGTGGATGCAGCGGTTCATCGCGGTCCGCACCAGCGGGCCGATATATTTCTCCTCGACGGCGCGCTTGTTCTCGCCGTAGCGGGTCGAATCGACGCCGTAGGCCATCGCCTGGTCCTGCAGGTCGCAATGGCCGCCCTGGTCGCAGATCGGGCAATCGAGCGGGTGGTTGATGAGGAGGAACTCCATCACCCCCTCTCTAGCCTTCTTGGTCAGGGCCGACTTGGTCGACACCGCCGGCGGCTCGCCGTTCGGGCCCGGGCGGCAATCGCGCACGGCCCAGGCGCAGGAGGCGACGGGCTTCGGCGCGCCCTTCAGCTCGACCAGGCACATGCGGCAATTGCCGGCGATCGACAGCCGCTCGTGGAAGCAGAAGCGCGGGATCTCGGCGCCCGCGACCTCGCAGGCCTGGAGCAGGGTGTAGTCCGGCGGGACATCGACTTCGATGCCGTCGACGAGGATCTTGGTCATCGGTTCAGCTCAATGTGTCGCGTCGGCGAGATCGAGCCGGCGCTCGATGCGCTCGACGCGAAGCTCAAGGCGGTCGATCCGGCGATGGACGCCGGCCAGGTTCTCTTCGACGCCGGGAACCCGCCGCTTCAGGTCGTTCACGTCATCGATGAGGCGATCGACCTTCTCGTCGATGCGCCTCAGATAGACCAGAACCAGGTTGTCGGGTTCGCCGGTCATGGCAGTTACTCCGCCGCCATCGGCACAGGGGTCGGGTGCGGGTTGGCGGTGTAGCGGTCGATGCGCTTCTCGATCTCGGGACGGAAGTGCCGGATCAGGCCCTGGATCGGCCAGGCCGCGGCGTCGCCGAGCGCGCAAATCGTGTGACCCTCGATCTGCTTCGTCACGTCGAGCAGCATGTCGATCTCGCGCTTCTGCGCCCGTCCTTCCGCCATGCGCAGCATCACGCGCCACATCCAGCCGGTGCCCTCGCGGCACGGGGTGCACTGGCCGCAGGACTCGTGCTTGTAGAAGTACGCGATCCGGGCGATCGTCGCGACCATGTCGGTCGACTTGTCGAACACCATCACGGCGGCGGTGCCGAGACCCGACTTCAGGTTCTTCAGCGTGTCGAAGTCCATCGGCGCGTCGATGATCTCGGCAGCCGGCACCAGCGGCACCGACGAGCCACCGGGGATCGAGCACAGCAGGTTGTCCCAGCCGCCGCGCATGCCGCCGCAATGGCGGTCGATCAGCTCGCGGAAGGTGATGCCGAGCTCTTCCTCGACGTTGCACGGCTTGTTGACGTGGCCCGAGATGCAGAACAGCTTGGTGCCGGTGTTGCCGGGCCGGCCGAGGCCCGCGAACCAGGCGCCGCCGCGGCGCAGGATGGTGCCCGCCACCGCGATCGACTCGACGTTGTTCACCGTCGTCGGGCAGCCGTAGAGGCCCATATTGGCCGGGAACGGCGGCTTGAGCCGCGGCATCCCCTTCTTGCCCTCGAGGCTCTCGATCAGCGCCGTCTCCTCGCCGCAGATATAGGCGCCGGCGCCGTGATGGACGTAGATGTCGAAGGGGTAGTCGTGGACGTTGCTTTGGCCCACGAGACGCGCCTCGTAGGCCTCGTCGACGGCGCGCTGCAGCGCGTGCTTCTCGGCGACGTACTCGCCGCGGATGTAGATGTAGCAGGCATGCGCGCCCATGGCGAAGCAGGCCAGCATGCAGCCCTCGATCAGCAGATGCGGATCGTGCCGCATGATCTCCCGGTCCTTGCAGGTGCCGGGCTCGGATTCGTCGGCGTTCACCACAAGGTAGTGCGGCCGGCCGTCCGACTTCTTCGGCATGAAGGACCACTTCAGGCCGGTGGGGAAGCCGGCGCCGCCGCGGCCGCGCAGGCCCGATGTCTTCATCTCCTCGATGATCCAGTCCCGGCCCTGCTGCAGCAGGAACTTGGTGCCGTCCCACGCGCCGCGTTTCTTCGCGGCCTCGAGACCGGGGGAATGGAGACCGTAGAGGTTGGTGAAGATCCGATCCTGATCGGCGAGCATGGCGATCGTCCTACAGGCCTGCTGTGACGGGGAACATCATATCGGGTGCTTTACGGCTTCGCCTTCGGGCCGGGCGGGCCCTTGTCGGCCGCCTTGTCCGCGGGGGTGATGCCGACGGGCTTGGCCTGCGATCCGTCGGTCTTCGCCTTGGCGTTCGCCGGCTCGGCGCCGGCCTCCGGCGTGGTGCCCTTGGAGCCGGCGACGGGGCGGCCGTCCTCGGGCTTCGACGGGGTCTCGGTGTAGGAGCGCCCGCTCTGCGGTGCGGACTGGCCTTCCGGGCCGGTCCGCGGCACGGCGACGGTGGTGCGCTCGGGCGCCGCCTGGCCCTTCTCGGCCGCCGGGTCGACGGCGGGCTTGCCGTCCGCGGCGCGCTGCACCGGGGTGTCGGCGGCCTTGCTCTCGACCGGCCGGCCGGCATCCGGACGGGCCGCCTTGGGGTTCTCGGCGGCCGAAGCCTCGCTCCGGGCCTTCTCGCCGGTCGTGTCGGCGCCGGTCTCCTTCCGCCCCTGCTCCTCGAAGCGCTTACGCCAGGCGCCGACGCGCGAGCCGTCGAACAGCGTCTCGTCCGTGAGGGTCGTGACCGCGTCCTTGGGCTCGGAGGAGACGCGGCCGATCTGGGAGCCGGTCTTCACCGGGCGGCCGGCCGCGAGGTCGTCCATCAGCTTGCCGAGGGACTCGGGCGTGAGGTCCTCGAAATAGTCGTGGTTGATCTGCGCCATCGGGGCGTTGCAGCACGCGCCCAGGCACTCGACCTCGAGCCAGGAGAAGTTGCCGTCCGGGCTGACATGGCCGGACGGGCCGAGCCGCTCGTGCAGGTATTGCTTCAGCTCGCGGGCGCCGCAGACGTCGCAGGGCGCGGTGCCGCAGACCTGGATCCAGTAGCGGCCGACCGGCTCGAGGGCGAACATCGTGTAGAAGGTCGCGACCTCCAGCACGCGGATATGCGGCATGCCGAGCTGGTCGGCCACCGCCTCGATCGCGGCGCGAGGCAGCCAGCCGCCATTCTGCTCCTGCGCCTTCCACAGGAGCGGGATTACGGCCGAGGCCTGGCGCCCCTCCGGGTACTTGGCGATCTGCCCCTTGGCCCACTCGGCGTTCTCAGGCGTGAACGCGAAGCTCTCGGGCTGCTCGGATACGGGGGCGAGTCTGCGGTTGGCCATGTCTCAAACGTCTCCGACGGGTGCAGGCGTGAGCCCCCTCACCGGTCCACCTCACCGAACACGATGTCGAGCGTGCCGAGGATGCACGACACGTCCGCCAGCATGTGGCCGCGGCACATCCAGTCCATCGCCTGGAGATGGGCGAAGCCCGGAGCGCGGATCTTGCAGCGATACGGCTTGTTGGTCCCATCGGCGACGAGATAGACGCCGAACTCGCCCTTGGGCGCCTCGACCGCGGCGTAGACCTCGCCGGCCGGGACGTGGAATCCCTCGGTGTAGAGCTTGAAGTGGTGAATGAGCGCTTCCATCGAGCGCTTCATCTCGCGCCGCGGCGGCGGTGCCACCTTGCCGTCCTGCGTGGCGATCGGCCCCTGGCCGGCCGGCTCGCGCAGCTTGGCGATGCACTGCTTCATGATGCGCACCGACTGGCGCATCTCCTCCATGCGGATGACCTGGCGATCGTAGGTGTCGCCGTTCTTCCCCACGGGGATGTCGAATTCCATCTCGTCGTAGGCCTCGTAGGGCTGCGACTTGCGCAGGTCCCACGGGATGCCGGAGCCGCGCACCATCACGCCCGAGAAGCCCCAGGCCAGCGCTTCCTCGACCGACACGATGCCGATATCGACGTTGCGCTGCTTGAAGATGCGGTTGCCCATCACGAGGCTGTCGAGGTCGTCGACCACCTGCGGGAAGGTCTCGCAGAACGC
Source organism: Methylobacterium tarhaniae (assembly GCF_001043955.1). Taxonomy (GTDB): domain Bacteria; phylum Pseudomonadota; class Alphaproteobacteria; order Rhizobiales; family Beijerinckiaceae; genus Methylobacterium; species Methylobacterium tarhaniae. The sequence goes on from NZ_LABZ01000168.1 coordinate 25,998, forward strand.
CTCGATGTCGTCGATCAGGCTCGGCGGCAGGTCCTGGTGGACGCCACCCGGCCGGAAGTAGTTGGCGTGGAGACGAGCACCCGAGGCGCGCTCGTAGAAGATCATCAGCTTCTCGCGCTCCTCGAAGCCCCAGAGCGGGGGCGTGAGGGCGCCGACGTCCATCGCCTGCGTGGTGACGTTGAGGAGGTGCGACAGCAACCGGCCGATCTCGCAATAGAGCGTGCGGATCAGCTTGGCGCGGCGCGGCACCTCGATGCCGAGCAGGCGCTCGATGCCGAGGCAGAAGGCGTGCTCCTGGTTCATCGGCGCGACGTAGTCGAGCCGGTCGAAATAGGGCGTCGCCTGGAGGTAGGTCTTGACCTCGATCAGCTTCTCGGTGCCGCGATGGAGCAGGCCGATATGCGGGTCGACCCGCTCGACCACCTCGCCGTCCAGCTCCAGCACGAGGCGCAGCACGCCGTGCGCCGCCGGGTGCTGCGGGCCGAAATTGATCGAGAAGTTGCGGATGCTGTGCTCGCCCATGTCGGCTCAGCCTTTCGCCGGTGCCTTGTCGGCCTTCTCGTCGCCCGGGAGGACGTAGTCGGTGCCCTCCCAGGGCGACAGGAAGTCGAAGTTGCGGAATTCCTGCGTCAGTCGCACGGGCTCGTAGACCACCCGGGCCTCGTCCTGGTCGTAGCGGACCTCGACGAAGCCGGTGAGCGGGAAGTCCTTGCGGAGGGGGTGGCCCTCGAAGCCGTAATCGGTGAGCAGCCGACGCAGGTCCGGATGACCCGAGAACAGGATGCCGTAGAGGTCGTAGGTCTCGCGCTCGAACCAGTTCGCGGCCGGGAAGACCGGGATCGCCGACGGAACCGGGGTGCGCTCGTCGGTCTGCACCTTCACGCGGATGCGCCGGTTATGGCGCATCGACAGCAGGTGGTAGACGACGTCGAAGCGCTTACGCCGGGCCGGGTAATCGGCGCCGCAGATGTCGATGAAGGTCGAGAAGGCGCAAGCGGGATCGTCCCGCAGATGCGTGAGCACCCGCAGGATCTCGGATCCCTCGACGATCAGGGTCAGCTCGCCGAAGGCGATCGCCCGGTCGGTGATGGCGGCGCCGAGCGTCGCGGCGAGCGCGTCGGAGAGCGACTGGAGGGCCGCGTCGCCCTGCTCGCTCTGGGTATGGGCCCGGATGGTGATGCCGTTGCTCATGGGATCCCCGCCTCAGCGCTCGATGGTGCCGGTGCGGCGGATCTTCTTCTGCAGCAGCAGCACGCCGTAGAGCAAAGCCTCGGCGGTCGGCGGGCAGCCCGGGACGTAGATGTCCACCGGGACCACCCGATCGCAGCCGCGCACCACCGAGTAGGAATAGTGGTAGTAGCCGCCGCCATTGGCGCAGGAGCCCATCGAGATGACGTAGCGCGGCTCCGGCATCTGGTCGTAGACCTTGCGGAGCGCGGGGGCCATCTTGTTGGTGAGCGTGCCGGCGACGATCATCACGTCGGACTGGCGCGGCGAGCCGCGCGGCGCGAAGCCGAAGCGCTCGCAATCGTAGCGCGGCATCGACATCTGCATCATCTCGACGGCGCAGCAGGCCAGGCCGAAGGTCATCCACATCAGCGAGCCGGTGCGGGCCCAGGTGATGAGGTCGTCGGCGGTGGTGAGCAGGAAGCCGCGATCGGCCAGCTCGTCGCTGATCGTCAGGAAGGTCGGGTCGTTGGCGCCGATCGGCTTGCCGGTGGCCGGGTCGAGGATACCCTTCGGCTGCGGCGCGATCTCGGGGGCGCGGACGGTGGTGAGGGCCATGGTGGGGTCCGGTGCTGTCGTCTCGGGGGCGGCTCTACGCGTCGGCTTCTCGTCCCGCCGGACTAATCCCACTCGAGGGCGCCCTTGCGCCACTCGTAGACGAAGCCGACGGTGAGCACGCCGAGAAAGAGCATCATCGACCAGAAGCCGAACCAGCCGAGGTCCCCGAACGTGATCGCCCACGGGAACAGGAAGGCCACTTCGAGGTCGAAGATGATGAACAGGATGGCGACGAGGTAGAAGCGCACGTCGAACTTCATGCGCGCGTCGTCGAAGGCGTTGAACCCGCACTCGTAGGCCGAGAGCTTCTCCGGGTCCGGGCTGTTATAGGCCACCAGGAAGGGGGCCACGAGGAGCGCCGCGGCGATGAAGAGGGAGACGCCGATGAAGATCACCAGCGGCAGGTAATCCGACAGGAGGCCGTTCATCGAGCATCCTCAAGGGTTGGCGCGAGGCCTTGGGTGAGCGCAGGCCTTGGCGCGGGCCCGCGCCGCGGGCCGCCGGGGCCGTTCTCGGAACGGTTCCAAAGCCCGGAAGGTGCGCGAGGCTTAAACGAGCGGGTATGACGAAACAAGGGGCGTTCGCACCGCACAAACCGCGAACGTCAATCCGACAGATAGGGTGGCCTCCCCGGCGCACAACGCCGGGAAGCCGGGGCCGGGCGGGGAGTATCGTCGCAGGTCCCTCCCCTTCGGGGTATTCCCGCGGGCTCGGCCGTGTTGTTGCGGTGCGGCGTCGGACAACCTAGCCGTCCGACAGGATCAGCGCCCAGAACCGCTTGAAGCGGCTGCCGGGTGCGTCGACCCGGGCGATGCCGACGCGCTTGACCTGCGGCATCAGCATGTTCCGATTGTGCTCGGGCGAGACCTGCCAGCGCTTCAGCACCTCGTCGAAGGTACTCGAGCCGGCGCTGAGATTCTCGGCGGCGTAGCGGCCACCGAAGCCGGCGCGCTTGAGGCGCGCGTCGAAGGTGCCGCCGACCTCGTGCGAGAGGAGGCCGGCCCGGGCATTGGCCTCGGCCTGGTAGGAGGCGGCGCGGATCAGGGAGGAATCGATCGCCACCGGCCCGAGCCCGTGGCTCGCCCGGTAGCGCGAGATCGCGGCGGCCGCGGCCGCTTCGTCGAGGATCACCGGCGTGGTCGGCAGGTCGGGGGCCGGCAGCAGCGCCGTGCCGCTGCACCCGGCGAGCGCCAGCGCCCCAGCCACCAGGGCGCCGGCAAGAAGGGCTTTCGCATGGCCGCGCCACGGGGTCCGCGCCACGCGGGAGGCGAGAACCGTCGAACGGAACGGATGCGACATCGTCTTTCTCAGCCCTGGACAAGCGGCGCCTTGCGCGAAGGCGCCACCTGTGGGGCGATTGTGGAGATTTTCGGGGCGGTTTCGCCGCCCTCAGGCGGCCCGCAGCGTGGCGAGGAAGCGATTCACCTCGGCGCCGATGCTCGCCGATTGCTGCGCGACGGTGTCGGCGGCGGCGAGCACGTGCCGGGCGGCTTCCCCGGTGGCCTCGGCGTCGAGGGCCAGCCCCTCGACCGAGCCGCTCACTTCCGCCGTGCCCGAGGCGGCCTCGGCGACGCTGCGGACGATCGCCTGCGTCGCGCCGACCTGGGCCTCGACCGCGGCGGCGACCCGCGCCGAGACGCCGCTGATGGCGCGCGCCTGCGTGGCGACCTCGCTCATGGCGGCGGTCGCCTGACGGGTGGTGTCCTGGATCGCCGCGACCTGGGCCGAGATTTCCTGCGTCGCCCGGTCGGTCTGGCCGGCGAGCTGCTTGACCTCCGCCGCGACGACCGCGAAGCCGCGGCCCGCCTCGCCGGCGCGCGCCGCCTCGATCGTCGCGTTCAGCGCCAGGAGATTGGTCTGCGAGGCGACGCCCGCGATCACCGAAACCACGTTGCCGATGCGGGCGGCGGCATCGTTGAGGCTCTGCATCACCGCGGCGGTGCGGTCGGTCCCGGTCACCGCGTCCTGCGCCATGGCGGCCGCCTCGCGGACATCCGCGCCGACCGTGGCGATGGATTGGCCGAGGCCCTCGGCGGCCTCCGCGAGTCCCCCCGCTTCGCGCGAGGCCACGGCGGCCGACGTCGCGGCGGTGCCGGCGCGGTTCGCGGCCTCGGCGGCGGTGCCGGACATCGCCCGGGCCGTCGCGTCGAGATCTTGCGCCGCGGCATCGACCTGCGCCAGCACGTCCGCCACCTTGCTCTCGAAATTCCGGACCTCCTGGCTCATCTGCGCGGCCCGGCGGGCCTGCGCCTCGCTGGCATCGCGCTCCGCCGCCAGGGCCTCGCGCTCCATGAGGACGACCCGGAAGCCGTCGATGGCACGGGCGATCCCGCCGATCTCGTCGCGCCTCCTGGTGCCGGGGACCGCGAGGTCGTAGCGCCCCTGCGCGAGGGCGGCGGTGGAGCCGCTCAGGTCTTCCAGGCCTCCGACGATCGAGCGCCATCCGAGGATGCCGAAGAGGCCGACGCCGACGAGGGCCGCGCCCGCGATGACGCACAGCCACAGGGCGTGATGCCAGAACGCCGCGTCGATGTCGTCGACGTAGACGCCGGTGAAGATCGCGAGCTTCCACGGCGCGAAGCCCTGGATGTAGCTGAGCTTCGGAACATGGGCGGTGCCGCCCGGGCGGGTGAACAGGTAGCGCAGGGTGCCGGGCATGCCGGACCGGGCGATGTCGGTGATGGCCTTGACGAGGAGCATGCCGCCGGCGTCCTTCAGGCCGCTCATGTCCTTGCCGACCCATTCGGGCTTGGGCGGGATCACCAGGGCGGTGCCGGCGAAGTCGTAGACCGCGATGTAGTTGTCGCCCTCGTAGCGCATGTCGTTGGCGCGGGCGGAGAACTGCGCCATGGCGGTCTCGCGGGTGATCGCGCCGGCCTTCACCTGCCCTTCGAGCTGCGTGGCGGCGGCGAGCGCCATGTCGGAGAGGGCGCGCATCTTGGCCACCCGCTCGGCCATCAGGCTGTCGTGGTTGGCCCGCAGGGCGTAGGCCACCACGGCCCCGAAGCCGATCACCGCCACTGCCATCATGATGGCGAACTTACGGCTCACGCTCATGTTCGACCAAGACATCATCGATCCCCGACCCATAACGGGCAAGACCCTATGACGGCGATGCTTGACGTTGCCTTAGCGTCAGATCGAATCGTGGCGCGAATCGACTGAATTTCGCCCAGCGGTGTCGAAGTGTAGAAGGATCTGCGGTGAGTGGCGCGGGCGACGGGGCTCGAACCCGCGACCTCCGGCGTGACAGGCCGGCACTCTAACCAACTGAGCTACGCCCGCGCGGCGCGCTCGCATGAACCCTGCTGCCTTACGGCTGCCCTTCCTCGGGGCGAGGAAGTGGCGCGGACGACGGGGCTCGAACCCGCGACCTCCGGCGTGACAGGCCGGCACTCTAACCGACTGAGCTACGTCCGCACAGGGCGCTATGCACTACAGAAACGCCTTTCCGATGAAGGAAGTGGCGCGGACGACGGGGCTCGAACCCGCGACCTCCGGCGTGACAGGCCGGCACTCTAACCGACTGAGCTACGTCCGCCCGGCGTCTCGCAGTGCTGCGATGGCCGCGGTGTATGGGGAGGCCCCCACCCTGTCAAGCCGCCGGCTCAAGAAAGTCGGGAGGGGGTGCGGGACAGCGCCTCCTGGCCGGGGACGGCGGCCCGTCCCAGTCCCCGTCCCCGTCCCCTCTCGCGCACGCGACGCGAGACTGGAAGCCTTGCGGATGCACGAAGCCTTGCACTCGCGGCCGAGGCCCCTTAACGATGCCCGTGCCCGGGCGGTTAGCTCAGTTGGTAGAGCATCTCGTTTACACCGAGAGGGTCGGCGGTTCGAGCCCGTCACCGCCCACCAGGGATTTGCGTCACAGGTCGTCCGCCCGTTCAGGCAGGCCCTGTCGAGCCGCCCGGCGGTTCCCTTCTCCCAGGCTCCCGAAGCCGCTGTCTCGCCGCGACGCGGAGCCCCGAGCCCGTTCGGCTCGATCGGAAGGCTTCCGCGTTCCCGGATCCCGCTGCCCGGCCCCGGAGTGGCGATGGAGCGTGGGATCTCTCTGCCGAGAGCGCGGTGCTCTCCCGGCAGCGTCGGATCCCGGGTCGCTTCGAGCCGCCCCCCGGGATCTCGTCGGTGGTCGGTTCAGCGATACGCCGCCGCGATGCCCAGGAAGTCCTCGGCCTTGAGGCTCGCCCCGCCGACCAGCGCGCCGTCGACATTGGCGACACCCATCAGCTCGGCGGCGTTCGAGGGCTTCACCGAACCGCCATAGAGGATCCGCACCTTCGCGCCCTCCGCGCCGAGCCGCGCCTCGAGCTCCGTCCGGATCAGGGCGTGCACCTCGGCGACGTCGTCGACCGTCGGGGTCAACCCGGTGCCGATCGCCCAGACCGGCTCGTAGGCGATCACCGTGTCGGCGGCGTCGGCGCCGTCGGGCAGGGAGCCGGCGAGCTGGCCGCGCACGATCTCAAGCGTCCGGCCGGCCTCGCGCTCCTCGCGGGTCTCGCCGACGCAGATGATCGCCACGAGCCCGGCCCGGCGGGCGGCGAGCGCCTTGGCGCGGATGTCGGCGTCGCTCTCGTGGTGGTAGGCCCGGCGCTCGGAATGGCCGACGATGGTGTAGCGCGCGCCCAGATCCGCCAGCATCTCGGCCGAGACGTTGCCCGTATAGGCGCCGCTCGCCTCGGCATGCACGTCCTGGCCGCCGACCTGGACGGGCGAGCCCTTCAAGGCGGCAGCCATCGCCCCGACCAGGGTCGCGGGCGGGCAGACCAGCACGTCGATCCGCTCCGCCAGGCCGGGCTCGAGGCCGTCGCGGACCGCCTCGGCCACCTTCAGCGAGGCCGAGAGGCCGTTCATCTTCCAGTTTCCCGCCACCAGCGGGCGCGGCCGTTCGGTCGTCATGTGTCTCCCCCGATCGTTCGACAAGCGTCGCCGGGTAACAGGTCCGCCGCCGGGCGGCAAACCGGTGGGGCGTCGCTCTTTGCCTTGCGGCGCTTATGCGGTATCGCGGCCGGATCCGGGCATCCCCTCGCGGGCGATGCCCTGCGGGTTTTTGAGGATCGCGATGCTCCAGGGGTTCCGCGCCGCCAGCCAGAGCTGGCTCGGCAAGATCGTGGTGACGGTGGTGTTCGGCCTCCTGATCGCGGGCCTCGCCATCTTCGGCATCGGCGACATCTTCCGCGGCGGCGGCAGCAACGCGGTCGCGACCGTCGGCAGCACGCAGATCCCGGCCGAGGCCCTGCGCACCGCCTACCAGAACCAGCTCCAGCGCCTGTCGCGCCAGAGCCGCCGGCCGATCACGCCGGACCAGGCGAAGGCCCTCGGCCTCGACCGGCAGGTCCTGGCCCAGCTCATCACCGAGGCCTCCCTCGACCAGAAGACGAAGGATCTGGGCCTTCGCATCCCCGATGCCGCGGTGGTGCGGCTGATCCAGGAGGAGCCGGCCTTCAAGGGCCCGAACGGCGCCTTCGACGTGAACACCTTCCGCGATACCCTGCGCCAGGCCGGCCTGACCGAGCAGGGCTTCGTGCAGGAGCAGCGCGCCGTGGCCGCCCGCCTCCAGCTCGCCGATGCGATCACCGCCGAGCTGCCGGTGCCGCTGGCCGCCCGCGAGGCGATCCACCGCTACACCGCCGAGCGGCGTGCGGTCTCCTACTTCACCCTGCCGGATTCGGCGGCCGGGGAGATCCCGGCCCCGACCGAGGAGGAGGTCACGACCTTCTACAACGAGCGCAAGAGCGCGTTCCGGGCGCCCGAGTATCGCAGCGTCAACCTGCTCGTGCTCGATCCGGCGACCCTGGCCAAGCCCGATGCCGTGACCGACGCGGAGGCCCGCGCCCGCTACGATTCCGAGAAGAGCCGGTTCGGCACGCCCGAGAAGCGCGCGATCCAGCAGATCGTGTTCCCGAACGACGCCGACGCGGCGGCGGCGCTGGCCCGCATCCGCAGCGGCGCGGTCACCTTCGACCAGGTCGCGACCGAGCGCGGCCTCGACGCCAAGGCGCTCGACCTCGGCACCTTCGCCAAGTCCGAGCTGTTCGATCCGGCCGTCGCCGACGCCGCCTTCGCGGCCGAGCCGAACGCGGTGAGCGAGCCGGTCAAGGGCCGCTTCGGCACGGTGCTGCTGCGGGTGACGGCGGTGCAGCCCGGCGCCCGCAAGCCCTTCGAGGAGGTGGCCGGCGAGGTCCGCCAGGAGATCGCCCTCGAGAAGGCCCGGGACGGGCTCGAGAAGGTCCACGACGCGATCGAGGACCAGCGCGCCGGCGCCAAGCCGCTCGCCGACATCGCCCGCGAGCAGGGCCTGGCCCTCGTCACCGTGCCGGCCGTCGACGCGCAGGGCCGCGATCCCCAGGGCAAGGCGGTGGACGCGATCCCCGACAAGGATGCGACGCTCGCGGCGATCTTCCGCAGCGACATGGGGGCCGACAACGAGGCCCTGCGCACCCGCTCCGGCGGCTATGTCTGGTATGACGTGGCCAAGATCGATCCGGCCCACGACAAGCCGCTGGCGGAGGTCCGCGACGCCGTGGTGGCGCAGTGGAAGGCCGACGAGGTGTCGCGCCGCCTCGCCGCCAAGGCCCGCGAGGCGACCGAGCGGCTCGACAAGGGCGAGGCGATCGAGGAGGTGGCGAAGTCCCTCGGCCAGGAGGCGAAGACCGCCACCGACATCGCCCGCGGCCGCGGCCGCGACGGCCTCTCCACCGAGAGCGTCGCCCGCCTCTTCACGACGCCGGTGGGCAAGTCCGGCACCGCCGCCGGCGAGGAGACCGCCCGGGTGGTGTTCCGGGTCACCGCCGCCACGGTGCCGGCCTTCGTGCCGAGCGCGCCCGCCGCGGTCGCGGTGGAGCAGCAGTACCGCACGGCGCTCGCCGACGACATCCTCGCCGAGTACATCGCCGACGTGCAGAAGCAGGCCGGCATCTCGGTCAACGAGGGCGCGTTCCGCCGCGCCATCGGCGGCGAGTACTGATCCCGTGCTCGTCGCGCCCTCACGAGAGGCCGCCGCCGCGGCCTATGAATCGGGCCGCCCGGTCCTCCTGCGCGCCACCCTGGTGGCCGACCTCGAGACGCCGGTCGCCGCCTTCCTGAAGCTCAAGGCCGGCCGCGAGGGCGCGGCCTTCCTGCTCGAATCGGTCGAGGGCGGCGCCGTGCGCGGCCGCTACTCGATGATCGGCCTCGATCCCGACCTGATCTGGCGCTGCGCGAACGGCCGGGCCGAGCGCGCCGTGGCATCCGACCTCGCGGCCTTCCACCCTGAGGATTCAGCGCCCCTCGACAGCCTGCGGGCGCTCATCGCCGCGAGCGCGATCGACCCCGAGCCCGGCCTGCCCCCGATGGCGGCGGGCCTGTTCGGCTATCTCGGCTACGACATGGTCCGGGAGATGGAGCGGCTCGACGCGCCCCATCCCGACCCGATCGGCGTGCCGGACGCGATCCTGGTCCGCCCGACCGTGATGGTGATCTTCGACGCCGTGCGCGACGAGATCGCCCTGGTGGCGCCGATCCGGCCCATCGCCGGCCTGTCCGCCCGGACCGCCTACGAGGCCGCACTTGCGCGGCTGGAGAGCGCCGCCGACGCCCTCGAAGGCCCGCTTCCGGTCGAGGCGCGGCAGAACCCGACCGAGATCCCGGCGCCCGCGCAGGTCTCGAACATCGCGCCGGACGCCTTCCTCGGCATGGTGGCGCGGGCCAAGGAGTACATCGCCGCCGGCGACATCTTCCAGGTGGTGCTGTCGCAGCGCTTCGAGGCGCCCTTCGCCCTCCCCGCCCTGGCGCTCTACCGGGCCCTGCGCCGGGTCAATCCGGCACCGTTCCTGTGCTACCTCGATTTCGGCGCCTTCCAGATCGTGTGCTCGTCGCCGGAGATCCTGGTGCGGGTGCGCGACGGCGCGGTGACGATCCGGCCGATCGCCGGCACCCGCCGCCGCGGCGCGACGCCGGAGGAGGACCGGGCTCTCGCCGAGGAACTGCTGGCCGACCCCAAGGAGCGGTCCGAGCACCTGATGCTGCTCGATCTCGGCCGCAACGATGTCGGACGCGTCGCCGAGATCGGCAGCGTGCGGGTGACGGATTCGTTCTTCCTCGAATTCTACAGCCAGGTCATGCACATCGTGTCGAATGTCGAGGGCCGCCTCGATCCCCGGCACGACGCCCTCTCGGCCCTGGCGGCGGGATTCCCCGCCGGCACGGTCTCGGGCGCCCCGAAGGTGCGGGCGATGCAGATCATCGACGAACTGGAGCGCGAGAAGCGCGGGCCGTATGGCGGCTGCATCGGCTATTTCGGCGCCGATGGCCAGATGGATACCTGCATCGTCCTGCGCACCGCCATCGTCAAGGATGGCCGGATGCACGTCCAGGCCGGCGCCGGCATCGTGCACGATTCGGATCCGGCCTCCGAGCAGCAGGAATGCGTCAACAAGGCCAAGGCCCTGTTCCGCGCCGCGGAAGAAGCGGTGCGCTTCGCCGCGCAGGCGCGGCGGGGGCAGTAATACCCGCGCGCTGATGCATCGCCACGTCGATGCATCAGCGTTCGGCGCATCGGCGCCGGGCGCCTGCGGCGCAGACCCCTTCGGGCTTGGCCAGCGCCTTCGAGCAAGTCTGTTCGAAGGCGCTGCGGTATATCAGTTTCCTCCTGTCGAGACCCCAGCCCGGCCTCGTCCGGATCCTTCCGACCCGCGACCTCAGGATGAGGTCGTGAGCTCGGAGGTGGGTCAGGCCTTGCTACTTTCGGTTCGTGATCAGGCTGTCGACGTTCCGGTTGGCCTCCCGATTCTCCTTGTTCTGCTGCTTGATCTGGTTCTCGGTGTATTTCTGAGACATCTCATCTCGCCTGCCCTGCGGGATGGTGTTCTCGGCGGCGAAGACCGGCGTCACCGACAGCAGGCAGGCGGCGCACACAGCGGCGGACATCAGGGGCTTGATCATGGCCTCTTCCTCTCGGTCAGAGACCTGTCAACCTGTATGTCTTCAGGCCGGTTGCGTTAAAGTTCGTTCATGATGCGGGCTCCTTGAGCAGCCGACTGCTTGCCTATCGGATCGGTGCGCGTGAGAGTTGCCTCGATCTCGATCGCCGAACCACGATGCACGGCAGCGCGAGATGCCTGGGCCGCCCGGCCGCCCGTCACGCGGCGCGCAGCCGGCGCTCCATGAACACGCTGAGCGGGTCCTCGGCGTAATCCGCGAACGGACCCCGGCGCACGAAGCCTGTCCTCTCGTAGAGGGCGAGCGCGGCGTGGCTGACGATCCCGGTCTCCAGGCGCAGGACGGCGATCCGGGCGCGATCGGCTTCGGCAATCAGCGCGTCCAGTACCTGGCGGGAGAGGCCCCGTCCCCGGGCGTGCTCCTCGACCCAGATCCGCTTGATCTCGGCCCAGCCGCCATGCGCGACCAGGGCACCGGTCGCGACCGCCCGGCCCTCGGCATCGCGCGCGACGAGGAAGGTCACGTTCGCTTCGCGCAACCCCTCGAGCGACAGGTGATGGTTGCTCTCGGCGGGATAGAGCGCCGCCGAAGCGGCCTCGCCGTTGCGGAGCAGGGCGACGATCTCCGGTTGCGCTGGATCCTCCTGGCGGATGGTCGCCACCGTGGCGGGATGGGGAGGCGTGGTCATCGGCGCATCTTTGTCCTGGAAGACCGTCGGTCGGATGTCCTTGCGGCAGCGTCACGACTTGTCCCACGACGATCCGGGCGCGATCAAGCCTCCCCTATTCCGCCGCCGCCGGCCGGTGGGCCGCGTCATGCCCCGGCGGCTCGTCGACGGCGCCCACGAACCGCCCGAACAGCCGGCCCATCAGGCGCGACAGGTCGTCCATCAGCAGGAAGATCGCCGGCACGAAGAGCAGCGAGAGCAGGGTCGAGACGATCAGGCCCGAGATCACCGCGATCGCCATCGGCGAGCGGAACTCGCCGCCGATGCCGAAGGCCATCGCGCTCGGCACCATGCCGGCCGCCATGGCGATCGTCGTCATCACGATCGGCCGGGCGCGCTTGGCGCCGGCCTGGGTGATGGCGGTGACGCGGTCGACGCCGCGGGCCATCTCCTCGACGGCGAAATCGACCAGCATGATCGCGTTCTTGGTCACCACGCCCATCAGCATCAGGATGCCGATCACCACGGGCATCGAGATCGGCCGGTTGAAGATCAGGAGGCCGAGGATCGCGCCGCCGATCGAGAGCGGCAGCGAGAACAGGATGGTCAGGGGCTGGAAGAACGAGGCGAAGAGCAGGATCAGGACGCCCAGCACCATCATCAGCCCGGCGCCCATCGCCAGCGCGAAGCCCTCGAACACCTCACCCATCACCTCGGCGTCGCCGGTCTGGCGGAGTGAGATGCCGGGCGGCAGGTTGCGGGCGGTGGGGGTGTTCATCGCGAGCTTGATCTGCTCGCCGAGCGCGTCCGAGCCCTGCATGTTGGCCTCCAGCGCCACGCGCACCGCCCGGTCGTAGCGGTCGATCGCGGTCGGCCCGCGGCCGAGGCTGATATCGGCCACCGCCGAGAGCGGCACCGACGCCCCGTTCTTCGCCGGCACCTTCAGGCTCTCCAGGGCCGGGAGGTCGCCGCGCAAGGTCGTCGGCAGCTGGACCCGGATCGGGATCTGCCGGTCGGTGGCGTTGAACTTGGCGAGGTTCTGGCCGATGTCGCCGATCGTGCCGACGCGCACCGTCTCGGCGATGGTGTCGGTCGAGACGCCGAGATCGGCGGCGACGCCGGCCTTCGGGCGGATGCGCACCTCGGTCCGGTCGAGGGGCGCGGTCGACATCACGTTGACGAGGTTCGGCAGGGCCGCGACCTCGCGCTGCATCTTTTCCGCCACGTCGGTCACCTGGGCGGTGTCGCTGCCGGCGACGATCAGGGTGAAGTCGCGCTGGCCGCCCTCGCGCAGGGACCAGTAGCGCACGTCCGCCTCGTCGCGCATCAGGTCCATGATCGCCGCTTCCACGTCGGCCTGCTTGCGCACCCGGGCGTTCTTCGGCGTCAGGTTGATGGTGAAGGTGGCGAGCCGCACCTCCTTCTTGCCCGGCAGCTGGCGGCCGCCATCGACGAAGACGGACTTCACTTCCGGCAGGGTGCGGATGCGCTGGGCGATCCGGTCGGTGACCGCGATCGTGTCGTCGAGCCGCGCGCCCGGGGGCAGCTCCACCACCATCAGGGTGCGGGCGGCGTCCTCCTTCGGCAGGAAGCCGGCGGGCAGGAGGCTGGTGGACAGGATGGAGGCGGCGAAGAGCGCGAGGCCGACGACCAGGGTCACGTATTTGTGCCGCACCGACCACAGCACGACCCGGTTGTAGACCCGCATCACCGGGCCCTCGCGCTCCTCGTGGTGGCCGTGGTCGCGCAGGAAATAGGCCGCCATCATCGGGGTGATGAGGCGGGCCACCAGCAGCGACATGAACACAGCGGCCGCGATGGTGAGGCCGAACTGCTTGAAGTACTGGCCGGCGATGCCGCCCATGAACGACACGGGGGCGAAGATCGCGATCAGGGTCGCGGTGATGGCGATGACCGCCAGGCCGATCTCGTCCGCGCCCTCGATCGCGGCACGGTAGGGCGACTTGCCCATCCGCATGTGGCGGACGATGTTCTCGATCTCCACGATCGCGTCGTCGACCAGGATCCCGGTGACGAGCGTGATGGCCAGCAGGCTCACGGCGTTGAGCGAGAAGCCCATCGCGCTCATCGCCCAGAAGGTCGGGAAGACCGAGAGCGGCAAAGCCACCGCGGCGATCAGCGTCGCGCGCCAGTCGCGCAGGAACAGGAACACCACCAGCACCGCGAGGGCCGCGCCCTCCATCAGGCTGTGCATGGCGGATTCGTAGTTGCCGATGGTGTTGGTGACCGAACTATCGATCCGGTCGAAGCGCACGCCCGGATAGGCCTTGGCGAAGTCCTCGATCTTCTTCGCCACCACCTCGCCCACCGCGGCGTCGCTGGCGCCGGTGGCGCGCGAGATGGCGAAGGCGACCACCGGCTGACCGTCGAGGCGCGCGAAGGTGCGCGGCTCCTCCGCCCCGTCGCTCAAGGTGGCGAGGTCGTCGAGGCGCACCTTGCGCCCGCCCGGCAGCACGATCGAGGTCGAAGCGAGGGTGTCGAGGTTCGAGGAGGCGGCGAGCGTGCGGATCGACTGCTCCTGGCCGCCGACCTCGGCCCGGCCGCCGGCCATGTCGGCGGAGGTCAGGCGCAATTGCCGGTTCACGTCGGCGGCGGTGATGCCCAAGGCCAGCAGCCGGTCGGGCTTGAGGGTCACCCGCACCTCGCGGGCGACGCCGCCCAGGCGCTCGACGCCGCCGACGCCGCGCAGGCCCTGGATCTGGCGCGCCACCACGTCGTCGACGAACCAGGACAGGTCCTCGGGCGTCATCGCGGGCGCCGAGGCGCCGTAGACCATGATCGGCAGGCCGGCGATCTCGACCCGGGTGATGATCGGCTCGTCGATCGTCCGGGGCAGGTTCATCCGGATCTTGGCGATCGCGTCCTTGACGTCGTTGACCGCCCGGTCGGTGTTCACTTCCAGGCGGAACTCGATCGTCGTCGTCGAGGTGCCCTCGGTGATCGACGAGATGATGTGCTTGACGCCCTTCACCCCCGCCACCGCATCCTCGACCCATTTGGTGACCTGGGTCTGCAGCTCGCTCGGCGCGGCGCCGGCCTGCGTCACCGTCACCGAGACGATCGGGATGTCGATGTTGGGGAAGCGGGTGATCGGCAGGCTGCGGAAGCTCACGAGCCCGAGTAGCCCGAGCACCAGGAAGAGCACGATCGAGGGGATCGGCTTGCGGATCGCCCAGGCGGAGACGTTCAGGCGCATCGAGCGGGCCCGTTCAGGACAGGAGAGGGACGAGAGGAGGCGTCAGGGACGCCCGGCCTCGGCGGTCGCCGGCAGGGCGGGGTAGATCGGGCGCACCCGGTCGCCGTCGCGCAGGAAGCTGCCGGCCCGGGCCACCACGGCCTCGCCGGCCTTCACCCCGTCGCGGGCCTCGATGAAGCCGCCGGCCGAGAGGCCGGTGCGGATCGTGCGCAGCTCGACCCGATCGCCGGAGACCACCAGCACGGTCGGGCCCGACGGGCCGTAGACCACCGAGGCGAGCGGCACCGCGACGCCGGTGCGCCGCGCCGCCTCGACCGCGCCGCGGGCGAAGGCGCCGATGCGCAGGCACGGATCGGCCTCGAGCTTGATGCGGACCTTGCCCAGCCGCGTCGCCCGGTCGATCTCCGGATAGACCACCCGGACCTTCCCCGAGACCGCGACCGGCCCGTCCGTGGTGTCGAGGTCGAGGCTCGCCGGGGCGCCGGCGCGCAGGCGCGCGAGGCCGGTCTCCGGCACCTCGCCCTCCAGCTCGATCTCGCCGCGGGCGATCAGCCGAAAGAGCGGTTCGGCCGAAGCGGAGGCCGTGGCGCCGACCCGGGCGGTGCGGCGGCTGACGATGCCGCCCTCCGGCGCGCGGATCTCGGTGCGGGCGAGCTTCAGCTCGAGCTCGCTGCGCTGCGCCCGCGCCTGGGCGAGGTCGGCCTGCGCGATGGCCAGCCCGTTGCGGGCGGCCGACAGCCGGCCCTCCGCCCCCTTGGCGGCCGATTCCCGCTGCTCCAGCACCGCCGCGGTGGCGTTGCCGGACTTCGCCAGGCTCTGGGCGCGCTCCAGGGACAGGCTCGCCTCGACCTGCGCGGCTTCGGCCTGCACGATGGAGCTGCGTGCCTGCGCCACCGCTCCCTCCGCCCGGGCGATGGCGGCGGCGTTCTGGGCGAGCTGGGTGTCGATCATCTCGCGGGAGAGGCGCGCCAGCACCGCGCCCTTGGCGACCCGGTCGCCCTCCTCCACCAGCAATTCGGTGATGCGGCTTCCCTCGATCTCCGGCGAGACCAGGATCTCGTCCCGCGGCACCAGGGTGCCGGTGACGACGGCGCGCTCGACGATCTCGCGCTCGGCGG
>NZ_LABZ01000169.1 GCF_001043955.1 Methylobacterium tarhaniae
GCCTCTTCCGCGTTCCCAACCACGCGGTGCGCGGCCTGTTTCGCCTTCAGCACCTGCGCCGCCCGCGCGTAGCCGCCATCCTCGCCGTCGACGAAGTGGACGTGGTCGCGCAACGCCGCGACCGGGGTGATGCAGGTGGTGAGCGCCGCGGCCTGGCGGTGCAGGCCGAACCGCACCAGCCCCGCCGCCTCGGCCGTCTCCAGCCGCGCCTCGATCCGCGCCGCGAGGTCGGGACCGCAATCGACGGTCATGCGCAGGCCGTCGTCGTATTTCCGGAAATCCGCGTTCGCCACCAGCTCGTCGAGGTAGCGCGGGGCCGAGAACCCGCCGACGCGCAATCCCAAGCGGAAGATCAGGTGGGCGACGATCGTCGCGCCGAGGAGGTGGAGGCGCCGCAACGGCAGGGAGCCCCACAGGGGACCGCGCGCCCGCACCTCGTGGGAAAAGCCCGGCGGCGGCCAGCGCAAGGCGGGCCCGCCGGGCGGCAGGGGATGGCCGCGGGCCGGTGCCTCGGCGGCGAGCCGCACCACGTCGGCGATCGCCGCCCGCGCGGCAGCCCGGTCGGCGCCCTCGGTCGCGACCACCAGGATCGACAGGATGAGGCCGTGGCGCGCCCGGGCCGGCTCGAACCGGCAGGTTAGCCCGGTCAGGTCGGGCTGCGTGCCCGCCGGCGCCGGCGCGATCGCGTAGAGGCCCTGCTTGAGGGCGCGCTCCGCGAAGGCGAGGCCGCCGCCCATGAACATCGCGTAGGCGACGTCCGGCGAGGGCGCGTAGCGCGCCACCTCGACCGCGTGGCCGGCCGCCCGGATCGCCGCAACCGGCACCAGGGCGGCGCGCAGGGTCAGCCCCATCGCGTCGCGGGCCCAGGCCACCGTCGCGGCGAGCGCGGTCTTCGCCGCCTCCTCCTCGTCGGGCGCGACCAGCACGCTCGCCCCGTCACCTCCGAACACGAACGGCATGTCGCGCCGCCCGAAGGCGTTGCGCAGGGCCGCGATTACCGCCGCCCCGACGAAGTTCACCGCCCGGTAGCGCCCCGCCGCGATGGCGCCGGTGGAATCGACCACGTCGGTGACCGCCACCCACCAGCCTTCCGGGACGGCGCGGTAGAGCGCGTCGTCGAGGATGCTGAGGAAGTCGGTCGCCGGGGTGAGGTCGGCGTAGCGGAAGCCGCTGGGCTCCGGTGGCGTCGGTGTCTCCATCCGTCCCAAACGTTCAGAGTTGAGGTGACGGTTCCTCGGGGAACGGGTGTGGCGGGGTTGGGCGATGGTGTTCGGCTCCGCCCGTCACGCAAAGCGGTGCTGAAAAAGAAGATGCGCGGGTTTCCCCTCCCCCGCGAGAAGTCGGGCCTGCCCGACTTCGTCCCTCGCTTGCAGATCCCGGGCAAGCCCGGGATCTGTCGGGGAGAGGGGAACGCCCGCGTTTCTCGTTGCGACAGGGAAATGTCTGTGGCGTCCGTTCAGGGAAACCGGTGGCCCTACGCCATCCCCAGCGCCTGCATGTACAGCTCCAGGATGGCCTCCTCTTCCTGGCGCTCCGAATGGTCCTTCTTGCGCAGGCGCAGGATGGTGCGCACCGCCTTCACGTCGAAGCCACGGCCCTTCAGCTCCAGCATCACGTCCTTGATATCGCCCTGGAGGCCGGCCTTCTCCTCCTCCAGGCGCTCGATGCGCTCGATGAACTGCTTGAGCTCCTCGGCGGCGACGCCCGACGAGGCGACGTCGGCGTCCGGCATGCTGTGCGCGTTCATTCACGGTCTCCTTGCCGATGGGTCTGTCGTACCGCCGGGGCGGACGCGGCCATCAGGCACCCCAACCCACTGACGGATGGCGGCCTTCGCGGCTCACCCTCCCGGATCTTGATAGATGCGCAACCTTACCGAGTCCTTGCGCTCCCCCGGCTGATCCCGTCAGCGCTTCCCCACCCGCGCAGGCGCGGGCGGGCTCCTCGGTGTTTTTCCGCCCGCAGCCGCGCGGGCGGACACTTCAGTGCTTCTCCGCCCTCGCCGCGAAGGCCGCCGCCTGCTCCGGGGTCGCCTCGCCCTGGTGGCGCGCCTTCCACTCGTCGTAGGGCATGCCGTAGACGTGCTCGCGGCTCTGCTCCTTGGTGAGGGCCAAGCCGCGGGCGTCGGCGGCGTCCTTGAGCCAGTTCGACAGGCAGTTGCGGCAGAAGCCCGCGAGATTCATCAGGTCGATGTTCTGCACGTCGGTGCGCCCCTGGAGATGCGACACCAGGCGGCGGAAGACCGCGGCTTCGAGCTCGGTGCGGGTGGTCTCGTCGATGCCGTCCATCGGTGGTCCCTCGGTCAAACCGTTGCGTTGCAAACCGTTGCGTTGAAGTCGGGGCGGGCGCCCGCCCGGTCAAGCGCGGGCGACCAACGGCCCCAGCAGGGCGGCGAAGCGCGCGGCCCAGTCCTCGGCCCCGGCCTCGTCGCCGATCAGGTCCTGGCGGATCTCGATCAGGGCGTTGGGCAGCCCGCGGGCCATGGCGTGCCGGTCGATCGTGTCCCCCGGCAGGCCGCCGCCATAGGGCTGGTTGTCGCCGACCGTGAACCCGGCCGGATCCGCTCTCAGGGCCGTGATCAGCGGGCCGGCCAGGCGATCGTCCCGGTCCCACAGGATGCCGACCTGCCAGGGCCGCGCCACCCCGCGCCAGGCCGGGGTGAAGCTGTGCACGGTCACGATGGCCGGCGGCGCCCCGGCCGCCATGGCCGCCGCGACACCCGCATCGATCGCCCGGTCGTAGGGGTCGTAGAAGCGGGCCAGCCGCTCCGCGACGCCCTCGGGCCCGATCTTCGCGTTGCCCGGCACGATCGCCCCGTCCGAGAGGCGCATCACCAGAGTCGGGTCGGTGCGGCCGCGATTGGGGTCGATGATGAGCCGCGAGAAGGTGGTGAGGAGCGCCGGCGCGCCGAGCCGCCGGGCAAGCGAGCGCGTCACCGCCGCCGCCCCGATGTCGTAGGCGATGTGCCGCTCGAAGTGGGGCGCGGCGACGCCGAGGTTGTGGAGGTCCGGCGGCACCGCGTTCGAGGCGTGGTCGCACAGGAGGAGCAGGCCGCAGGCCGGATCGCCGGGAATCGTCTCGACGGGGTGGGGCGGGTGGGGAGCTGTCATCGGGGGCTGCGCTGGTGTCTGTCCCCTTCCCCATACCCAAATGGCGGGGCCGCCTCCATCCGCTCCGCACGGTGACGCCGGGCACGACTTGCCATAGTGACGGACGCTGGCGGATCCCCGAGCGGGATCCCGTCCTGCGAAGGCCCTGCCGATGTCCCGCACCCCCCTGCCCGACCTCGCCGCCTCCGGCGCCTCGGCCGGTCCCTCCGCCGATCTCGGTCCGGCGCTGGCCGCCCTCGTCGCCGGCGCGGTGGCGATGGGCCTCTCGCCGATCCTGGTGCGCGCCGTCAGCCCGGAGGTCGGGCCCTTCGCTAGCGCGTTCTGGCGCGTCGCCCTGGCGCTGCCGGTGCTCTACGGCTGGATGCGGCTGGAGGAGGCGCGGGCGCCGCACCTGCGCCGGGGCGTCACGCCGTCTTCCCTGCTCGCCGGCCTCGCCTTCTCGGGCGACCTCCTGTTCTGGCACCTCGCCGTGCTCGGCACCACGGTGGCCAATGCCACCTTCTTCGCCACCACGGCGCCGGTCTTCGTGGTGATGTTCGCCTGGATCGGCCTGCGCCGCCGGCCCGCCGGCCGCACGCTGCTGGGCCTTCTCGTCTGCCTCCTCGGCGGCGCCACCCTGGTCGGGCAGTCGATCCAGGTCGATCCCGCCCGCCTCGCCGGCGACCGGGACGGGGTGATCACCGCCCTGTTCTTCGCCCTCTACTTCCTGACCGTGGAGCGCGCCCGGGCCCGGGGCCTGGGCGCCGCCCGCGTCACCTTCGTGGCCTCCTGCGTCACCGCCCTGGTGCTGCTGGTCGCGGTCGCCGTCCTGGAGACCCGGCCGGTGCTGCCGCAATCGTGGAGCGCCGCCGCCGGGCTCCTGGCGCTGGCCCTGGTCAGCCATGCCGGCGGCCAGGGCCTGCTCGCGGTGGCGCTCGGGCGCCTGCCCGCCGGCTTCTCCTCCCTGGTGATCTTCCTGGAGGCGGTGGCCGCCGCGATCCTCGCCTGGATCCTCCTCGGCGAGGCCATCGGGCCCCTCCAGGTGCTCGGCGGCGGCCTGATCCTGGCCGGCATCGCGGTCGCCCGCCCCCGGCGTTCCGCCCCGGCCATCAAGCTCTAACAAACTGGAACGAGGCCGGCACGAAGCCGGTCCGAAGCGTGACCGCAACCTTCAGAGGAGCCGCCCCGTGACCGATGCCCCCGCCCGAGAGACCGCCCCCTCGGAGGTCCGCGCCCTGCTGCTGCGCCTGCTCGACGCGGGCGTCACGGCCGCCCATCCGCGCGGCTGCCTGGTGCCGCACCTGCCCCCGGTCCCGGCCGGCCGGCTGGTGATCCTCGGCGCCGGCAAAGCCGGGGCCAGCATGGCCGCGCTCGCCGAGCAGCACTATCGGGCGCTGGGGGTCGATCCCTCCCGCATCGCCGGCCTGGCGGTCGCCCGCCACGGTTACGGGGAGCCGGCCGGGGTGATCGAGGTGGTGGAGGCCGGCCACCCGGTGCCGGACGAGGCCGGCATCGCGGCGACGCAACGCGCGCTCGACCTCGCGGCCTCGGCCGGCCCGGACGACCTCGTTCTGGTGCTCCTCTCCGGCGGCGGCTCGGCGAACTGGATCGCCCCGGCCGGCGCCCTGACGCTGACGGAGAAGCAGGGCATCACCCGGGCGCTGCTGCGCTCCGGCGCGGCGATCGACGAGATCAACTGCGTGCGCAAGCATCTCTCGCGCATCAAGGGCGGACGGCTGGCGGGGGCCGCCCGCAACGCCGGCCGGATCCTGACCCTGGCGATCTCCGACGTGCCCCGGGACGACCCGGCGGTGATCGCCTCCGGCCCGACGGTGCCGGACCCGACCACCCTGGCCGATGCCAGGGCGATCTGCGCCCGCCGGGGCATTCCCCTGCCGGCTTCCGCCGAGGCGCTGCTGAACGACCCCGCCAACGAGAGCCCGAAGCCCGGCGACCCGGCCTTCGCCCACAGCGAGTTCCGCATCATCGCCCGGCCGGTCGACGCGCTGAACGCGGCCTCCGCGGCGGCGGACGCCGCCGGCTACGAGCCGGTGCTGCTCGGGGCCGACCTCGAGGGCGAGGCTCGCGAGGTGGCGGCCGCCCATGCCGCTCTCGCCCGCGAGATGAAGGCCGCCGGGCGCAAGGTGGCGCTGATCTCCGGCGGCGAATTGACCGTGACGATCCGCGGCGAGGGCCAGGGCGGGCCGAACCAGGAATACGCCCTGGCGCTGGCGCTCGCCCTCGACGGCGCCCCCGGGATTTCGGCCCTCTCGGCCGATACCGACGGCACCGATGGCGGCCGCGGCGAGGCCACCGACCCGGCCGGGGCGATGATCGACCCCACGACGCTGGCCCGTGCGGCGGCGGCGGGGCTCGACGCGCGGGCAAGCTTGGGAGAGAACGACTCGACACCGTTCTTCGACCGGATCGGCGACCTCGTCCGGCCCGGGCCCACCCGCACGAACGTCAATGACCTCCGCATCATCCTGGTTGGCTGACTTCCTGTCCCTCCGCCGCGCCGCGCTGCTCTCGGTCCCGCTCCTCGCCCTGCTCGGGGCCGGGCCGGCGCGGGCGGACCTGCGGATGTGCAACATGACCGGCAGCCGCATCGGCATCGCGCTCGGCTACCGGGATTCCGGTGGCTGGGTGACGGAGGGCTGGTGGAACCTCTCCGCCAAAGGCTGCGAGACCCTGCTCAAGGGAGCGCTGGCCGCCCGCTACTACTACGTCTTCGCGGTCGATTACGACCGCGGCGGCGAGTGGAGCGGCCGCTCCCTGATGTGCACCCGCGACCGCGAGTTCACCATCCGCGGCGTCGAGGATTGCCTCGCCCGCGGCTATGACCGCAACGGCTTCTTCGAGGTCGATACGGGCGAGCAGAAGAGCTGGACGATCCAGCTGACGGATCCGGGCAGGGCGGGGCCGTGAGGCGGGTTGGAGGGGTGGGGGTCTGGGCCGGTTGAGGCGGCCCAGAACGGGTGCGGAACGCCGGTACGCTGTTTGACATCGTGAAACGCCAAGCGCATCAATCACTTCCAGAAGGAGTGTTCCCCGCAGGCGCGGGGATGAACCGCCGGGCGGCGGGGAGAGCGAGGCCGTAGGTAGGTGTTCCCCGCAGGCGCGGGGATGAACCGATTAAAGCCATGATCGAGCAGGCCTTGCCGCAGTGTTCCCCGCAGGCGCGGGGATGAACCGTCCTGTCGGCGTTCCCGTCCGAGGCTGGTGCGGTGTTCCCCGCAGGCGCGGGGATGAACCGATCGGCGCGGCGTTCGACAACGAGGGCCGGGGGTGTTCCCCGCAGGCGCGGGGATGAACCAGCTTATCCGGGAAGAGGTACAGGAGCTTGAGGGTGTTCCCCGCAGGCGCGGGGATGAACCGGGGTTAGGCGGCGCCGCTCATCGGCGAGCTTTGTGTTCCCCGCAGGCGCGGGGATGAACCGCTGTGTTCTGGAACCGCGACATCAGGTGCGACGTGTTCCCCGCAGGCGCGGGGATGAACCGCTTGCGGATCAGGCCAAAATCCACTCCAGCCGGTGTTCCCCGCAGGCGCGGGGATGAACCGCGCCGGGCTGATTTCTAACCTTTTGAGGGTGAGTGTTCCCCGCAGGCGCGGGGATGAACCGCCGGCGCGACACAACAGGCGGCCATCGCCACGGTGTTCCCCGCAGGCGCGGGGATGAACCGCGCGGGTTCTACCGGCAGGCCCAGGTGCAGGCGTGTTCCCCGCAGGCGCGGGGATGAACCGGCGGCCACATCGGCCGGGGTGGCGCCGGAATTGTGTTCCCCGCAGGCGCGGGGATGAACCGCCCTCTTTTCCCCCAGACTAGTGCGCTAACCGGTGTTCCCCGCAGGCGCGGGGATGAACCGGCGGCACTAAAATGCTACCTCGGAGTTCCATTGTGTTCCCCGCAGGCGCGGGGATGAACCGACGCCCGTCGCATCGCCGACAATGCCGAGATCGTGTTCCCCGCAGGCGCGGGGATGAACCGTGCTCCTATAGAGCCACTTAAGTAACAACCTAGTGTTCCCCGCAGGCGCGGGGATGAACCGCCCGCCTGCGCGAGGTCGCTAAACCAGCGCCCGTGTTCCCCGCAGGCGCGAGGATGAACCGAAGAGAATCCCTTGATCCCCGTGGAGGGAGTCGTGTTCCCCGCAGGCGCGGGGATGAACCGCCACCACGGCCTAAGAAGCTCGGCGGCCTTGAGTGTTCCCCGCAGGCGCGGGGATGAACCGCGGCCCTCCGGGTAGTAGGTCCCGGAGGTGCCGTGTTCCCCGCAGGCGCGGGGATGAACCGCTCAAGGGCGAGCATCTGGCCGCGGTGGAGGAGTGTTCCCCGCAGGCGCGGGGATGAACCATCCCGCAAAATATCCTCGATGTGCTCCCCACCGATGCACGGAACAAGTGCATCAACGGCTCAAGCCACCCGCAACTGCCGGGCGGTGACACGACGGCGAGGACGACGGTTTCGTCGTTCCAGTGGCCGATGAGGTTGAAGCGGGGCCTTCCCGTTGCACTCGGCCGTGTCGGGGCTCCATCGCACGCTCGCGGTCGAAGCAGCGCCAGAAATCGGCGAAGTCGTGGCCATGCTTCGCGAGGTGCGCTTGGCGCTTCAGCTCGTTGAACATGATCGTCACGGTTTTCGTATCTACGACAATCGCGCCGGACGAGGATGCGCGAGTCCGCCCGATCCTGCCCCCGATCCTAACCCCATCGTCCGCCCCCTGCCCGACGCCAAAACGCCAATTGACCCGGGCCCGCCGACCGGCTTTCCGTACGGTCCAACCTCCGCCCATCGCTCATCCCCGGACGACACCCCATGAAGCGCGCCCGCCGCACCAAGATCGTCGCGACCCTCGGCCCGGCCTCCGAGGATCCGGCGGTGATCGAGGCGCTGTTCGCGGCCGGCGCCGACGTGTTTCGCATCAACATGAGCCACCTGCCCCGCGAGCGGCTGAGCGAGCGGGTGGCGACGATCCGGGGCATCGAGCAGAAGCTGAGGCGGCCGATCGCCGTGCTGGTCGATCTCCAGGGCCCGAAGCTCCGGGTCGGGCGCTTCGCCGCGGATGCGGCGATGATCGAGAACGGCCAGAGCTTCGTCCTCGACGACGACCCGACCCCGGGCGACGCGACCCGGGTCCACTTGCCCCACCCCGAGATCCTCTCGGCCCTGGAGCCCGGCCACGCGGTGATCGTCGACGACGGCAAGCTGCGCCTCGTCGTCACCGAGGTCGGGCCCGGCCGGGCGGTGACCCGGGTGGTGACCGGCGGCAGGGTCTCGAACCGCAAGGGCGTGTCCCTGCCCGACACCACGATTCCTGTCGCGGCCATGACCGAGAAGGACCGCCTCGACCTCGAGGCCGGCCTCGCCGCCGGGGCCGACTGGATCGCGGTGTCGTTCGTGCAGCGCCCGGAGGACGTCGCCGAGGTGAAGGCGGTGGCGCAGGGCCGCGCCCTGGTGATGGCCAAGATCGAGAAGCCGCAGGCCGTGGCTTCCCTCGACGCGATCATGGCGGTGGCCGACGGGCTGATGGTCGCCCGCGGCGATCTCGGGGTCGAGATGCCGCTGGAGCAGGTGCCCGGCGTGCAGAAGCGCATCACCCGCGGGGCGCGCCGCCTCGGCAAGCCGGTGGTGGTGGCGACCCAGATGCTCGAATCGATGATCTCCGCCCCGGTGCCGACCCGGGCCGAGGTCTCGGACGTGGCGACCGCCGTCTACGAGGGGGCGGATGCCGTGATGCTCTCGGCCGAGAGCGCGTCGGGGTCTTTCCCGGTCGAGGCGGTCTCGACCATGAACCGCATCGCCGAGCAGGTCGAGCAGGACGGGATCTACTGGTCGATCATCGCGGCCCAGCGCAACCAGCCGGAATCGACCGCCTCGGACGCCATCGCGGCGGCGGCCCACCAGATCGCCGGCACGCTCGGGCTCAACGCCGTGATGGCCTGGACCGCCTCCGGCTCGACCGCCCTGCGGCTCGCCCGCGCCCGGCCCGACGCCACGGTGATCGCGCTGACCCCGAAGCGCGAGACGGCGCGGCGCCTGGCGCTCGCCTGGGGCACCCACCCGATCGTCACCAACGACGCCAGCGACATCGACGACATGTCGTTCCGCGCCTGCAAGTTCGCGGTGCGCGAGCGGTTCGCCGATATCGGCGACCGGGTGATCGTGGTGGCGGGCCTGCCTTTCGGCACCCCGGGGGCGACGAACCTCGTGCGGATCGCCACGGTGACGCCGGAGCATGCCGCGAAGGCATAGGGGCTACTGCGCCCCCACCCGCTCCCGCGCCGCCAGCGCCTCGATCTCCGCCACCACCGTGTCGGCGGCGACGTATTGGAGCATGTGGCCGACGCCCGGCAGCACCACGAGCTTGGCGCCCGGCACCTCGCGGGCGAGCGCTCTCGCGTGCACGTCGGTCTTGACCACGGGGTCGCTGTCGCCCGCGATGACGACGGTCGGGGCGGTGATGTCCCGATAGCGCGGGCTCTGCCGCTCCAGGAAGGCGTAGAGCCCGTCGAGGTCGCGCAGGTTGGCCCCGAAGGTCGAAGGCCGCAGCACCAGCGGTACCCGGGCGCCGTCGAGATAGCCCTCGGGCAGGCCCTGCGGGCGGAAGACCACTTCGGCGAAGCGGTCGAGATAGGTCAGGCCCAGCGGCGCCGCGACCGTGTAGGTGGCGATGGTGAGGAGGATCCGCCCGGGGAGCGAGCGGTACCAGCCGGCATAGCCCCCCACCCCGCCGCCCGGCCAGGGATGGCTGACGGGGGCGAGCAGGGCCAGGCCGGCCACGCGCTCCGGGTGATCGAGGGCGATGGCGGTGGCGAGCGCGCCGGACCAGGAATGGCCGACGATCAGGGCCGGGCCGACCTTGAGGCCCGCCAGCGCCTCGCTGATCAACCGCGCCTGCACCGCCGGCGAGGCGGCGTCCGGGGCGATGCGGTCGCTGTAGCCGAAGCCGGGCCGGTCGAAGGAGAGCACCCGGAAGCCGTCGCCGGCGAGGCGCCGGCCGATCGCCTGCATCGGGTCCATGGCGTTGGCCGACGCCCCGTGCAGGAGCACGACGGTGCCGCGGCTCGGGCTGCCCTCGCCCGGCCCGGCCTCCAGCACCGCGAGGTGCCCGCCCTCGACCGCGATCCGCCGTCCCGCCGGGGGGTAGCGCGCCTCGACCACCAGGGTGATGATCCAGGTCGCGAGGAGGCCGGCGACGGCGAGCGCGGCGACGGCGCCCCCGAGGAGGCCGGCGATCAGGGTCAGCACGCGGGCGATCCGTCCTCTACGCCGGCGCATGCGGCCGGGCGGTCACAGGTCGCGGCCGTCGACGTCGGGGGCGAGGCGCTCGATCGCCTCGTGGACCTTGCCCATGCGCGGATAGATCGCCTCGGCGCGGCGGAAGGCGGCGAGTGCCCGGCTCTTGTCGTCGCTCGCCATGTAGATATGGGCGAGCGCCGCCCAGGCCTCGAAGTGGCGCGGCTCCAGGGTCAGGGTCCTGTGCAGGTCGGCGAGCGCGCTCGCCTGGTCCTCGAGGAGGTAGAAGGCCGTGGCGCGCCGGCTCCAGCCCTCGGCCCAGCCCGGCTCCAGCACGGTCACCCGGTCGAGGAGTTCCACGGCGAGCGGATAATCCTTGGCCTGCATCGCCTCCGCGGCGCGGCTCGCCAGGAGGTCGACGGTGTCGCTGCCGGAGCGGTCGAGGCGACGCTCGATCAGCTGGGCGACGCCGCGGGCTTCGGCATCGTCCTTGGCCGCCTTCAGCCGCGCGAACAGGTCGTCGAGGGTGACGGGCGGGCGCGGCGCCTCCTTGGGCGCCTCCTTCGGGGCCGCGACCACCGGGGCGGTCGTCCCAACGACGAAAGCCGGCGCTCCGAGGAGGCCGGCCATCATGCAGATCGGAAAGGAGAGACGGCGCATGCCGGCACTGTCCGGCGCCGGCGCGATCCCGTCAACGCGATGGCTTGCCGCGGTCCAGAGGACCAGCGGGCCCCGCGCCCTTTAGCCCTGGCGGGCCTTGTAGCGCTTCTGGGTCTTGTTGATGACGTAGACCCGGCCCTTGCGGCGCACGAGCTGGTTGTCACGATGCCGGCCGCGGAGCGACTTCAGCGAGTTACGGATCTTCATCGGTCTGGTCTCACGTCGGTGCGCCGGAACGCCCGGGCGCGGATGGAAAAACGGGCTCGCGGCGGTCGTCCAGGGCGAAGCATGTCTTGGACGAACGCCGACGCCGGGCGATGCGGAGCACCGCCCGTGCGGAGGCGCGTGACTTACCCGGCGGGGGCCCGACAAGTCAACCGGACGGGGGCGAAAACGTCGCGGCCAGGGTCGGGTCAGGGTCGCGCGAAGGGCGCGTCCGGGGTCGCGGCGGGCGAGCCGGGGGCCAGCGGGCCGTCGTCGCCGATCACGCTGGTCGTGCCGCCGGGCGGTCCGTCGAAGCCGACGACGCCCATCGGGTTGCTCGGGGTGACGTTCGGGTTCGGCCGCAAGGGGCGGACGCTGCCGGTGGCGAGCGGGTCGGCTCGAGTTGCCCGCGGGCTGACCGTGATGTCGAGGGCGTCCCGGGCGAAAGCCGGGCCGGCGAGGGTGAGGCCGAGGAGGCCGACGAGGGCGAGCGTCGTCTTCATGATGGTGTCTCCGAGAGGACGGTGACGGTTGCATGGGCAACGCCCCGGCTCCGACGCCGGTTCTTGACCGTGAGGCATGCCTCCGGCGCGGCAACATGTGCGGCTCCCGGCGCGTTGACCCGCCTCTCGTTGAGCCTAGCTTGTCCGGAACGGGCGCGTCGCCCGCTCGGGAGAGGCGTGATGGCGGGGACCTCGGTCGCGGTGGTCGGCGGCGGGTTGGGCGGTCTGGCGGCGGCTTGCGTGGCCGCCTCGCGGGGGCACGACGTCACCCTCTACGACAAGAATGCCTGGATCGGCGGCAAGGCCGCCGTCCTGCACGAGGGCGGCTTCCGCTTCGACATGGGGCCGACCATCCTGACGGTGCCCCGCGTGCTCGAGCGCATCTTCGCCGAGTCCGGCCGCTCGGTGCACGACTACATGGACCTGCGCCGCCTCGACCCGCAATGGCGCTGCTTCTTCGACGACGGCAGCCGCATCGACCTGATGGAGAACGTCTCGGCGATGGCGGCCGAGATGGACCGCTTCGCCCCCGGCCAGAATGCCGGCGAGGGCTACAAGCGCTTCCTGGCGCTCTCCGAGCACCTGCACGGCGTCTCGGAAAAGTTCTTCTTCTGGAAGCCGGTGCAGGACCTGTTCGACACGATCGACATCCGCGCCAACCTCAATCCCGGCACCCTGCGCGACGTGCTGTCGCTTCGCATGCACGCCTCGGTCGCCGGCACCATCCGGGGCAAGGTGCGGGATGCCCGCCTCGCCCAGATGCTCGATCACTTCGTGCAATATGTCGGCTCCTCGCCCTACGGCGCGCCGGCGGTGCTCTGCGCCATCGCCCACATGCAGACCGCGGACGGGGTCTGGTACCCGATGGGCGGTACGCGGGCGGTGGCCGAGGGGCTGATGAAGCTCGCGGGCGATCTCGGCGCCACCCTCAAGGCCGACAGCGAGGTCGAGGGCGTCGCCATCGAGAACGGCGCCGTGAAGGGCGTGCGGGTCGGCGGGAGCGTGGTTCCCTACGATCGTGTGATCTCCAACATGGACGCGGTGCGCACCTACCGCGAGCTGGTCGGCGGCGAGGTCGGCCGCACTTACGAGAAGCGCAGCTTCGAGCCGGCCTGCTCGGGCGTGGTGCTCTATCTCGGCCTCAACAAGCGCTACGACCACCTCGCCCACCACGACTTCGTGTTCTCGCGCGACCCCGAGGAGGAGTTCGACGCGATCTACCGCAAGGGCGAGCCGGCGCCGGACCCGACCGCCTATCTGGCGGCTCCCAGCAGCACCGACCCGTCGGTGGCGCCCGAGGGCGGCGAGGCGCTCTACGTGCTGGTCCACACGCCGTACCTTCGCCCGCACCACGACTGGTCCAAGATGCTGCCGGCCTACCGGCAGAAGATCCTCGACAAGCTGAAGCGCACCGCCGGCATGCCGGACATCGAGGAGCGCATCGTGGTCGAGCGTCACCTGACCCCGGCGGACATCCATTCCCGCTACAAGGTGCTCAACGGCGCGATCTACGGTCTGGCCTCGCACGGCCGGATCATGGGCGCGTTCAAGCCCGGCAACCGCTCGCGGGAGGTGCGCGGCCTCTACCTCGCCGGCGGCGCCGCCCATCCGGGGCCCGGCATGCCGATGGTGATGATGTCGGGCTGGATCGCCGCCGACGCCCTCGACCAGGACGCCCGCGGCACCACCGAGGCCCTGAAGGCGGCCTCGTGAGCGGGCGGGCCATCCCGTCCCGGCGGGCCCTGCCGCCGGATCCGGTCGCGGCCCGCTCCCCTGCCATCTGGCGCTTCATGGGCGTGTACTTCGCCCGCTACGCGAGGCGCCACCTCAACGCCCTGCGGCTGGCGGAATGGGGCCGGCCCCCGGCGGCGGCGGCCGGCGGACCGGTGGTGATCTACTGCAACCACCCGGCCTGGTGGGATGCCGCGGTGATCATCCTCCTCGCCCAGCGCTTCTTTCCCGAAGCCGAGAGTTACGCGCCGTTCGACGCCGCGATGCTCGCCCGCTACCGCATCTTCTCCCGCATGGGCGCCTTCGGGGTCGATCTCGACTCGCCCCGCGGCGCGGCCGCCTTCATGGCCGCCTCGCGAACAATCCTCGGCCGGCCGGGGCGGGTGATGTGGATCACCGCGCAAGGGCGCTTCAGCGACGTGCGCGAGCGGCCCTTGGGCTTGCGCCCCGGCGTCGCGCGCCTCGCCGAACTCGCGCCCGACGCCCTGTTCGTGCCGCTCGCCCTCGATTACGCCTTCTGGGAGGAGCGCGGAGCCGAGGCCTGCACCGCCTTCGGGCCGGGCATTCCGGCCCGCGACCTCCTCGCCCTGCCCCGCCCGGACCGCCTCGCCCGCCTGGAGGCCGACCTGACCGCCACCCTCGATCGCCTCGCCACCGACGTGCGGAGCCGCGATCCCGCCCGCTTCGCCTCCCTGCTCGACGGGCGACGCGGCATCGGCGGCATCTACGATGCGTGGCATCGGCTGACGGCGGCGCTCACCGGGCGCCGCTTCGTGGCCGGCCATCGCGAGGGCCGGGCGCCGTGACCGTGCTCGCGCTCCTCGCCGTCGCCCTGGCGCTGCTGCCGGCCTTTCTGGCGCTCGCCAACCTCTTCGCTCTGCGGAGGGCGGCGCCCGGGACACCCGCGCCGGACGGCCTGGTCTCGATCCTGATCCCGGCCCGCAACGAGGCGGCCAATATCGGCCCGACCCTGGCGGCGGCGCTCGCCAGCACCGGAGTTCCGATCGAGGTGATCGTCGCCGACGACCACTCGACCGACGGGACGGCGGCGATCGTCGCCGAGTTCGCCGCCCGCGATGCGCGTCTCCGCCTGATCGCGGTGCCGCCGCTGCCCCCGGGCTGGACCGGCAAGAACCACGCCTGCCACGTCCTCGGCCAGGCCGCGACAGGGCGCCACCTGCTGTTCATCGACGCCGATGTGCGCCTCGCCCCCCACGGCGCCGCGGCGCTGGCGGGGGCGGCCGAGACGGTCGGCGCGGCTCTCGTCAGCGGCGTGCCCCGGCAGATCACCGGCACATGGGGCGAGCGCCTGACCGTGCCGATGATCAATTTCCTGCTGCTCGGCTACCTGCCGGTCCCGTTGATGCGCCGCCTCAAGGATCCCGCCCTCGGGGCCGCCTGCGGCCAGCTGGTGCTGGTGGAGGCCGACGCCTACCGCCGGGTCGGCGGCCACGGGGCGATCCGCGAGAGCCTGCATGACGGCGTGCGGCTGCCCCGGGTGTTCCGCAAGGCCGGCCTCGCCACCGACCTCGTGGCGGCCTCCGGCCTCGCGACCTGCCGGATGTACACGGACTTCGCCCAGTCCTGGGCCGGCTTCTCGAAGAACGCCCATGAGGGCCTGGCCACGCCCCGCGCCCTGCCGGTCTGGACCCTGCTGCTCGGCGGCGGCCACGTGCTGCCGCTGCTCCTCGCGATCGCCGCCCTGCTGGGCGCCGGCAGCCTGCCCATGGCGGGGGCAGCCCTCGCCGTCTCGCTCCTCACGCGGGCGGCGATCACGCTCGCCACCCGCGAGGACCCCTGGACGATCCCGCTCCATCCCCTCACCGTGGCACTGGCGCTGGCCTTGCAATGGAACGCGCTCCTGCGCCCGGCCCAAGCCGGGGTCGCCACCTGGAAGGGGCGCACCTATCCGGCCGGGTGAGTTGAAGAGGGAGACAGCATGACCGAGATCCGCGACCTCGACGGTACCGCGACGCTTTCCGCCTATCGCGACCGCAGCCTCTCGCCCCGGGAGGTGGTGTCGGACGCCCTGGCGCGCATCGACCGCCACGGCCCGGACCTCGACGCCTTCGTGCTGGTCGACCGCGACGGGGCCTTGGCCGCGGCGGCCGCCTCCGAGGCGCGCTGGGCCAGGGGAGAACCCCGCGGTCCCCTCGACGGCGTGACCTTCACGATCAAGGACAACATCGCCTGGGCCGGCCACCCGATGCGCCGCGGCTCGCTGACCACCGCCGACACGCCCGCCACCGAGAACGCCCCGATCGTCGACCGGCTCCTCGAGGCCGGCGCCATCCCGCTCGCCAAGACCACGATGCCGGAATTCGGCTGGAAGGGCCTCGGCGACTCGACCCATACCGGCTCGACCCGGAACCCCTGGGACACGCGCATGACCACCGGCGGCTCCTCGGCCGGGGCCGCGGCGGCGGCGGCGCTCAATCTCGGCCTCCTCCATATCGGCACCGACGGGGCGGGCTCGATCCGCATCCCGGCCGCGTTCTGCGGCATCTACGGGCTCAAGCCCAGCTTCGGCCGGGTGCCGGCCTTCCCGCCCTCGCCCTTCGGGCCGGTGGCGCATCTCGGGCCGATGACCCGGGGCGTGCGCGATTCCGCCCGGATGATGCAGGCCATCGCCCGGCCCGACCCCCGCGACATGGCGGCCTCGCTGACCGAGCCGCCGGACTATCTCGCGGGCCTGGAGGACGGGGTGCGGGGCCTGCGCATCGCCTGGAGCCCGCGTCTCGGCTTCGCCACCCAGGTCGATCCCGAGGTGGCGCGCCTGACCGAGGCGGCGGCCAAGCGCTTCGCCGCGCTCGGCGCGACCGTCGAGGAGGCCGATCCGGGCTTCTCCGATCCGGTCGAGACCCTGAACGGGATCTGGCTGGTCGGCGCCTGGTGCGTGCTGCGGGGGATCCCGGAGGAGAAGCGCGACCTCGTCGAGCCTGCCTTACGGGCGGCGGCCGAGCGCGGGCGGCAGATCGCGGCGCCGGATTTCGTCGCCGCCCTCAACGCCCGCGGCGCGCTGTTCACCGCCATGGCGCGGTTCCACCGCACCTACGACCTGCTCCTGACGCCCGCCCTCGCCACCCCCGCCTTCACGGCCGGCAACCTGACCCCGCCCGACGGGCGCTTCGGCGACGACTGGCTGAACTGGACCCCGTTCTCCTACCCCTTCAACCTCACCGGCCAGCCGGCCGCGACCGTACCCTGCGGGCTGACGGAGGCCGGCCTGCCGGTCGGCCTTCAGATCGTCGGCCCGATGGGGGCCGACGCCCGGGTGCTCGCGGCCTCCCGCGCGGTCGAGGCGGCGTATCCCTGGCCGGTCCTGTCGGAGCCGCGGGTGACGCATCGGGGGTGACGCGGGAGGCGGCCGCCTCTCCGCGGGGCGGTCGCGCTCGGTCGGGCGCCTCGCCCCAGGGGTTGAGCGCCGGGTCGTCCGGCGATCGCGCCGGGCGGCTCTCGGTCGGGAGCATCACCTTACTTCTCGATGGCGCAGCTGCACAGGCCGCTGGCGGCCGGGCCGGCGAGGCGATGGACCGGGTGTCCGCCGGGTGCCTGCAGCCCCGGGCAGGATCGGCACGCCCGGCGCCTGCGCTCGGCGGTTTGCGGGCTCACCTGCCCGAAGCCCGCCGCCCCCCAGCGCGTCAAGGCGAGCGCGGCCTTGGCCACCGGCACCGGCGTGGGGCGCGGCGCCCATTTCGGCGGGCTCGTTCCCGCGGGATTCCGCGATCGGCCCGGACATGGTCTCCGGGGCATCCCGCCCGGCGACCAGCCGGTGCAGGTAGAGCGGATCGACCGCCGCACGCTCGGCCCTCTCGCGGGGGAGGCCGGCGGAAAGCCCGAGCGCGTCGGCGAGCTGGTGGGAGAAGGCGCCGAGCGCCTCCTCCCCGAGCCGCCGCGGTATCGTGCCGTCTTTCCGGCTCAGGCAATTGTGCATCGTGCTGTCGATGAAGTTGTTGATGATCGAGCATGGCCAGATGAAGGGGCTGTCCGTGCATTGCAGCG
Source organism: Methylobacterium tarhaniae (assembly GCF_001043955.1). Classification (GTDB taxonomy): domain Bacteria; phylum Pseudomonadota; class Alphaproteobacteria; order Rhizobiales; family Beijerinckiaceae; genus Methylobacterium; species Methylobacterium tarhaniae. The sequence continues at coordinate 17,426 of NZ_LABZ01000169.1, forward strand.
AGACAGTTTGCGCCGACGGGTCGTAGTTCCAGGCGGTGGTGAAGCCCTTGACCGTCGCCCTGCCCTGATTCGACGTGATCTGCACGCCCTGCTCCGCGGCGAACTGGACGCCGCATTGCCGGGCGGACGGGGTCACGTTGTTGTAGGTGAGCATGGCGCAAGTGAACTTCGAGACTTGTTGCATGTTTTGCACAATCAATAATTGCCTGAAGCCGCGTATATCTGGCGCGATTTGCTAATATTTAGAAGATGTAGCTTTGATTTTGAGAGACAATTTTTGGAAGACTCTCTTCTGTTGTTCGGCTGGAACTCGAAAAGGATCATGTCCGAGGCCGGCACTGCGCGTCGGCGTGGTGGGGAGCGCCTGGATCGCACCTTTGCGTCACGCCGCATGTCGTCCGCTCTCACGAAGCCGCGAGCGGACGATCCGCCGGATGCGTGCCTCGAACCGCCCCTGTTCGCCGGCGTTGTTCGGCCCTGAGGAAACCCTTCCTTTTGCAAGCAGGAGATGGTGCCATGAGGCATCTCGTTCTCGCATCCGCGCTCGCCGCCGGTGCTCTCGCCCTGTCCACGGCCGGGGCCGATGCCCGCGGTGGCGGCGGCTTCCGCGGCGGTGGCTTCGGAGGTGGCGGCTTCCACGGCGGCGGTCTCGGTGGAGCCGGGTTCCGGGGCGGCGGCTTCGGC
>NZ_LABZ01000017.1 GCF_001043955.1 Methylobacterium tarhaniae
CCCCCCTCCCCTCCGCCCTCCCCGGTGCGGATCGCCACCGAGGGAGGCCACCCGCCGTTCAACTACGTCGAGGACGGCAAGCCGGCGGGGTTCGAGGTCGAGCTGGCCCAGGCCCTGTGCGCGGAGGCCAGGCTCACCTGCACGGTCGTGCTCCACCAGTGGGACGGCATCATCAAGGGCCTGGAGGCGGGCGAGTACGACGCCATCATGGCGGCGATGGCGATCACCCCGAAGCGGGCCGCCCGCATCGCCTTCACCCGGCCCTATCTGCGGATCCCCTTCGCCTACGTCGCGCGGCGGGACACCTCGCTGCCGAATCCGGGCCCGGCGACCCTGCGCGGTCGCCGGATCGGCGTGGCGGCGCACGGGCCGCAGGTCGCCTATCTCGAGCAGCGGGTGCCGGGCGCCGAGATCCGCACCTTCGACAACCTCGCCGACGCGACCCTCGACCTCCGGGCCGGCCGGGTCGACCTGGTGCTCGGCGACAAGCTCGAACTCGCCAATTTCCTCGCCAGGCCCGAGGGCGATGCCTGCTGCCGGTTCGTCGGCGAGGTGCCGGCGGGCGAGCCGCTGCTCGGCGAGGGCGTCGGCATCGGCCTGCGCAAGGCCGACGGCGCCTTGCGCGAGACGTTCGAGCGGGCGCTCGCCGCGCTGATCGCGGATGGGCGCTACGACCGCATCCGGGCGAAGTTTATCCCGTTCGACACGAAGTGACGACACGCGGGTCGCGACACGCGTTTGACGGGCGTAGGCGCGGCTCACTACACCGGGGACCGATCGCCGGGATAACGGCGTGGGAGGATGAACGCATGGCAAAGGTCGCGTTTCTGGGTCTCGGCGTGATGGGGGGGCCGATGGCCCGTCACCTCGCCGCCAAGGGCCATGACGTCACGGTCTACAACCGCACCAAGGCCAAGGCCGACGATTGGGTGAAGGCCCATGGCGGCAGGGCGGCGGCGACGCCCCGGGAAGCGGCGGAAGGCCAGGAGATCGTCTTCGCCTGCGTCGGCAACGACGACGACCTGCGCCAGGTCACGACCGCCCCGGACGGCGCTTTCTCGGCGATGGGCAAAGGCACCGTCTTCGTCGATCACACCACCGCCTCGGCGGAAGTGGCCCGCGAGCTGTCCGAGGCGGCCGGGAAGGCCGGGTTCGGCTTCATCGACGCCCCGGTCTCCGGCGGCCAGGCGGGTGCCGAGAACGGCGTGCTCACCGTGATGTGCGGCGGTGACGCCGACACCTTCGCGCGGGTCGAGCCGGTGATCGCGGCCTATGCCCGCGCCTGCCGGCTGCTGGGGCCCGTCGGCGCCGGCCAGCTCGCCAAGATGATGAACCAGATCTGCATCGCCGGCCTGGTCCAGGGCCTGTCGGAGGCGGTGCATTTCGGCAAGCAGGCCGGCCTCGACATCGAGGCGGTGCTCGACGTGATCTCCAAGGGCGCCGCCGGCTCCTGGCAGATGGAGAACCGCGGCAAGACCATGAACGAGGGCAAGTTCGATTTCGGCTTCGCCGTCGACTGGATGCGCAAGGACCTGTCGATCGTCCTGGCCGAGGCGCGCCGCAACAAGGCCAAGCTGCCGGTGACGGCCCTCGTCGACCAGTTCTACGCCGAGGTGCAGAGCATGGGCGGCGGGCGCTGGGACACGTCGAGCCTGATCGCCCGGCTGGAGAAGTAAAAACGTCGGCGCGGCATCGTCGATGACAAGACGAAGCTCCCTCCCCTCTCCCAAACGGGAGAGGGGATCCCGCGCAGTCCAGTTCTTAGTCAGAGCTAGAAAGTTCGCCTCTACTTCCCCACCAGGCAGCTCACCGCCTTGCGCCAGCCGGCGAGCCGTCGCTCGCGTAAGGTCGGCTCCATCGCCGGGACGAAGCGGCGCTCCAGGCGCCAATGGTCGGCGAAGTGCTCGGGCTCCGGGTAGAGGCCGCAGGCGAGGCCGGCGAGATAGGCCGCCCCCAAGGCCGTCGTTTCCTTCACCTCGGGCCTGTCGACCGGGGCGGCGAGCAGGTCGGCGAGGCGCTGCATCGTCCAGTCGGAGGCGACCATGCCGCCATCGACCCGCAAAACCGTGGCGCTTCCGTCGCCGTCCGGCCAGTCGGCCCGCATGGCGGCGAGCAGGTCGGCGGTCTGGTAGCAGACGCTCTCCAGGGCCGCGCGGGCGAGCTCGGCCGGGCCGGTGCCGCGTGTGAGGCCGAACAGGGCGCCCCGGGCATCGGGCTCCCAGTAGGGCGCGCCGAGGCCGACGAAAGCCGGCACCAGGTAGACGTCCTGCGCCGGGTCGGCCCGCTCGGCCAGCGCCCCGGTCTCGGCCGCCGATTCGATGACGCCGAGCCCGTCGCGCAGCCACTGGACCGCGGCGCCCGCCACGAAGATCGAGCCTTCCAGCGCGTAGGTGCGCTGCCCGTTCAGCTGGTAGGCGATGGTGGTGAGGAGCTTGTTCTTCGAGGCGACCGGCTGGGTGCCGGTGTTGAGGAGGGCGAAGCACCCGGTGCCGTAGGTCGACTTGACCATGCCCGGCCGGAAGCAGGCCTGGCCCACCGTCGCGGCCTGCTGGTCGCCGGCCACGCCCCGGATCGGGATCGCGGCGCCGAACAGCTCCGGGTCGGTCTCACCGAAATCGCCGGAGGAATCGCGCACCTCCGGCAGCATCGAGGCCGGCACGCCGAGCAGCCCCATCAGCTCCTCGTCCCAGGCGCCGCGATGGATGTCGAAGAGCAGCGTGCGCGAGGCGTTGGTGGCGTCGGTGACGTGCAGCCGGCCGCCGGTGAGGCGCCACAGGAGATACGAATCGACGGTGCCGAAGGCGAGCTCGCCGGCCTCGGCGCGAGCGCGGGCGCCGGGCACGTTGTCGAGGATCCAGGCGATCTTGGTGCCGGAGAAATAGGGATCGAGGATCAGGCCGGTCTTCGCGGTCACCGCAGGCTCGTGGCCGGCCTCCTTGAGGCGGGCACAGATCCCGGCCGAGCGCCGGTCCTGCCAGACGATGGCGCGGTGCACCGCCTCGCCGGTGCGCTTGTCCCAGACCAGGGTCGTCTCACGCTGGTTGGTGATGCCGATCGCCGCCACGTCCCGGGCCGTGACCCCGGCCTGCGCCATCGCCGCCCGGCAGGTCTCGAGCGTCGTGCGCCAGAGGTCCTCCGGCTCGTGCTCGACCCAGCCCGAGGCCGGGAAATGCTGCGGGAACTCGGCCTGGGCGAGACCGGCGATCGAGGTGTCGGGCCGGAACAGCAGGGCGCGCGAGGAGGTGGTGCCCTGGTCGATGGCGAGGATGAGGGAGGACATCGGAGGGTCTTTCGCGCGGTGCGTTAGAGGGGTGGCGGCTCCAGCGTGGCGAGGCCGAGCGTGTCGGCCGCCCGGCGAAGCCGCGCGTCGAAGGTGGCGAAGGGCAGGCCGGTGACCTGAAGCAGCGCGAGGTGCAGGGCGTCGGGACCGCGCACGCCGAGGGCGGCATCCTCGACGATGGTGCGGGCAATCGCGAACATCTGGCGTGTGATGGTCAGCGGACGGCCGCGGGCCTCGCGCCAAGAAGTGAACAGTCCAACGACCTCGCGGGCTTCCTCGGCTTTCGCTTTGCGCTCACGCACTAACCGGGAGAGTGTCGCTGAGAATTCCAGAATGACGAGATCGGAGAAGACGGTCTGGACCGCCGGATCAAGCAGCCATGCCTCGATTCTCGAGCTTTCGGCTTCCTTGACGAAATCCGGAAGCAGGACGTTAGTGTCGCAATAGATACGGCTCACAGCCCCTCGTCCCGCATCTGACGGACGACGGCAGTGATATCGACCGGCTTTGAAAGAGTGACTCGCCGTTCGCGCAGCCGATCCATCTCCTCCTTCGTCACTGGCCGCGGCTCAGTCGGAATGAGCTGAGTCAAATCCTCATCCAGACGTATGATGATCACCTCCTCACCCGCACTCGCCTTGGCGAGGAGTTCGGGCAGGCGGGCAATGGCGTCTTCCATCCTGTAATAGGCCATGACAACCTCCGTGGCGGCATTTGCCGCCAGGATAGCGGAATCCGGCCGTCCGCGGAAAGGAGAGCCAGGGCGACGCGCCCCGGCTCCCTCAGGGTCACCCGCGCTTCGGCGGCGAGGCCGGCCAGCTCTTGATGAGCGTGTCGTAGTCGATCGTCTCACCCTTCGGCTTCTCGTCGGCGAGCTTGCGCTGGGGAGCCAGCGTGCCGTCCTTCTTGGCCTGCTCGTACCAGTGCTCGGCCGAGGTCTTGGGGTTGAGCTTGGGGCCGCACTCGCCCTGCACCTTCGAGCGCTCCAGGCGCGCCATCACGTCGTCCTGGGCCGCGGCCAGCGCATCCATCGCCGCCTGCGGGGTCTTGGCGCCCGAGGAGGCGTCGCCGATATTCTGCCACCAGAGCTGGGCGAGCTTGGGGTAGTCCGGCACGTTCACGCCGGTCGGGGTCCACTGCGTGCGGGCCGGCGAGCGGTAGAACTCGACCAGGCCGCCGAGCTTCGGCGCCCGCTCGGTGAAGGACTTGTCCCAGATGTCGCTCTCACGGATGAAGGTGAGGCCGACATGGCTCTTCTTCAGGCTGACCGTCTTCGAGACGATGAACTGCTGGTAGAGCCAGGCCGCCTTACGGCGATCGAGGGGGGTCGACTTCAGCAGGGTGAGCGAGCCGGCATCCTGGTAGCCGAGCTTCATGCCGTCCTTCCAGTACGGGCCCTTGGGCGAGGGCGCCATGCGCCATTTCGGCGTGCCGTCCTGGTTCATCACCGGGAGACCCGGCTTGACCATGTCGGCGGTGAAGGCGGTGTACCAGAACATCTGCTGGGCGACGTTGCCCTGCGACGGGACGGGGCCCGATTCCGAGAAGGTCATGCCGGCGGCCTGCGGGGGCGCGTACTTCTTCAGCCACTCGACGTATTTCGTCACCGAATAGACCGCCGCCGGGCCGTTGGTGTCGCCGCCGCGCTCGATCGAGGAGCCGACCGGTCGGCAGCCCTCCATGCGGATGCCCCACTCGTCGACCGGCTTGCCGTTCGGGATGCCCTTGTCGCCGTTGCCGGCCATCGACAGCCACGCATCGGTGAAGCGCCAGCCGAGGGACGGGTCCTTCTTGCCGTAGTCCATGTGGCCATAGACCTTGACGCCGTCGATCTCCTTGACGTCGTTGGTGAAGAAGTCGGCGATGTCCTCATAGGCCGACCAGTTGACCGGCACGCCGAGCTCGTAGCCGTACTTGGCCTTGAACTTCTCCTTGAGATCGGCCCGGGTGAACCAGTCGTAACGGAACCAGTACAGGTTGGCGAATTGCTGGTCGGGCAGCTGGTAGAGCTTGCCGTCCGGGCCGGTGCCGAAGGACTTGCCGATGAAGTCGTCGAGGTCGAGGGTCGGCGAGGTGACGTCCTTGCCCTCGCCCTTCATGAAGTCGGACAGGGCCACGGTCTGGCCGTAGCGGAAATGGGTGCCGACGAGGTCGGAATCGTTGATCCAGCCATCGTAGATGTTCTTGCCCGACTGCATCTGGGTCTGGATCTTTTCCACCACGTCGCCCTCCTGGAGGAGGTCGTGGCGGAGCTTGATCCCGGTGATCTCCGAGAAGGCCTTGGCGAGGGTACGGGCCTCGTATTCGTGGGTGGTGATCGTCTCGGAGACGAAGTTGATCTCCATGCCGGCGAAGGGCTTCGCCGCATCGACGAACCACTGCATCTCCTTGAGCTGCTCCTCCTTCGACAGGGTCGAGGGCTGGAACTCGGTATCGACCCAGCGCTTGGCTTCCTCCATGCCGGCGAAGGCGTGGCCGGCGGCGAGGCTGAGCGCGAGGGCGCTCGCAGCCGTGAGCAGACGATGGCGTTTCATATGGTGGTCCTCCCTCTGGTAGTGACGAAGCCCGCCTGATGCCGGCTCATGCCGGACGTGGCGGCGGGCTTTTCAAGCGAAGCGGAACATCACCGCCCCGTAAACGAGCGAGAGCGCGAGCGCCCATTCCAGGTTCGGGCCGACGAAGCCGAGCCAGGCGAGGTTGATGAAGGCGGTGCCGATGAGCGTCAGGAACAGCCGGTCGCCCCGCGTCGTCGGGATCCGCAGGATCCCGACCGCCTCGGTCTCCGGGCGCCACACGGCGAGGGTGGTCATCAGGGCGAGCAGGCCGGCGATGACCGCGAAGAAGATCGCGGTCTGCCAAGTCCAGGCCATCCAGGCGAAATCAGGCATCTTGGCTCTCCCCGATCACACCCGGCCGAGGGCGAAGCCCTTGGCGATGTAGTTGCGCACGAACCAGATCACGAGGGCGCCCGGCACGATGGTCAGCACGCCCGCCGCCGCGAGCAGGCCCCAATCCATGCCGGCGGCCGAGACCGTGCGGGTCATGGTGGCGGCGATGGGCTTGGCGTCGACCGAGGTCAGGGTGCGGGCGAGCAACAGCTCGACCCAGGAGAACATGAAGCAGAAGAAGGCGGCGACGCCGATGCCCGAGGCGATCAGCGGCATGAAGATCTTGACGAAGAATCTCGGGAAGGAATAGCCGTCGATCGCCGCGGTCTCGTCGATCTCCCGCGGCACGCCCGACATGAAGCCTTCGAGAATCCACACCGCCAGCGGCACGTTGAACAGGCAATGGGCGAGGGCCACCGCCCAGGGCGTATCGAACAGGCCGACCGCCGAGTAGAGGTTGAAGAACGGCAGCGCGAACACCGCCGGCGGCGCCATCCGGTTCGAGAGCAGCCAGAAGAACAGGTGCTTGTCGCCGATGAAGCTGTAGCGCGAGAAGGCGTAGGCCGCAGGCAATGCCAGCCCGATCGACAGAACCGTGTTGATCGCCACGTAGGACAGCGAGTTCAGGTAGCCGCCGTACCAGCTCGGATCGGTGAAGATCCGGATGTAGTTGTCGAACGTGATGGCATGCGGCCAGAGCGTCATGCCGGAATTGATTTCCTGGTTGGTCTTCAGGCTCATGTTCACGAGCCAGTAGATCGGCACCATCAGGAACAGCAGGTAGAGCGTCATCACGACGTGGCGCGGGCGCATCAGGCGGCCCTCCGGTCGAGCGGGATCGTGGTGGCTTGGGGCAGGCTGCCGGCGGCAGCGGCGGCATCCGCCGGGTCGCTCTCGGTGAGCACCGTGCGGTTGCCGGCATCGACATTGGTCATCACGGTGTAGAACACCCAGCAGACGCTGAGAATGATCAGGTTGTAGACGAGCGACATCGCCGCCGCCCGGCCGAGGTCGAACTGTCCCAGCGCCAGCTTGACGAGGTCGATCGACAGGAAGGTCGTGGCGTTGCCGGGTCCGCCGCCGGTGAGCACGAAGGGCTCGGTGTAGATCATGAACGAGTCCATGAACCGCAGCAGCACGGCGATCAGCAGGACGCGGCGCATCTTCGGCAGCTGGATGGTGCGGAAGATCGCCCACTGGCTCGCCCCGTCGATGCGGGCCGCCTGGTAATAGGCGTCGGGGATCGACTTCAGGCCGGCATAGCACAGGAGCGCGACGAGGCTCGTCCAGTGCCAGACATCCATGGTCACGATCGTGACCCAGGCGGCGAGCGCGCTGCCGGCGTAGTTGTAATCGATGCCGATCCTGTTCAGGAACGAGCCGAGCAGGCCGATATCGCTGCGGGCGAAGACCTGCCAGATCGTGCCGACGACGTTCCACGGGATGAGCAGCGGCAGGGCCATCAGCACGAGGCAGAAGGCGACCGAGCGGCCCTCGCGCGGCATCGACAAAGCCACCGCGATGCCGAGCGGCACCTCGATCGCCAGGATGATCGCGGAGAAGAGCAGGTTGCGCCACAGCGAATCGAAGAAGCGCTCGCCGAACTGGCTCGTGGGATCGAGCAGTTCCTGGAACCAGCCGAGGCCGTTCCAGAAGAACTGGTTGTTGCCGAAGGTGTCCTGGACCGAATAGTTGACCACCGTCATCAGCGGCAGCACCGCCGAGAAGGCGACGACGGCGAAGACCGGCAGGACGAGGAGCCAGGCCTTCTGGTTGACGGTCTTGGTCATGCGGCCTCTCCGGGCACCAGGGCGCCATCGGCGTAGATGTGGATCTGACGCGGATCGAGGGTCAGCGCGGCCTCGGTGCCGTCGAGGCTCTGGCCCTCCGCCACCGTCGCGACGAGGGGCCGGCCACCCAATTCGACCCGGGCGAGGCGCTGGCGGCCGATATCGTCGATGCGCCGCACCTGGACGGGCAACGTGAACCCCTTGCCGAGGCCCTTCGGCGTCAGATGCACGTATTCGGGCCGCACCCCGAGTTCGATGCGCTTCCCCTTCGGCAGGTCGGGATAGTGGCGGGCGAGCGGGATGGCGTGGCCCTCGATGGTCGCGGTCGCACCCCGGACCTCGGCGGGAAGCAGGTTCATGCCCGGCGAGCCGATGAAGTGGCCGACGAAGGTGTGGGCCGGGCGCTCGAACAATTCGTCCGGCGTGCCGGTCTGCACCACCGCCCCGTCATGCATCACCACCACCGTGTCGGCGAAGGTCAGCGCCTCGGTCTGGTCGTGGGTGACGTAGATCATCGTCAGGTCGAGCTTGCGGTGCAGCTCCTTGAGGGTCGAGCGCAGCTGCCATTTCAGGTGCGGGTCGATGACGGTGAGCGGCTCGTCGAACAGGATCGCCGCCACGTCCGGGCGCACGAGGCCGCGGCCGAGCGAGATCTTCTGCTTCATGTCCGCCGTCAGGTTGTTGGCGCGGCGGTCGAGCACCCGGGTGAGGTCGAGCAGCCCGGCGATCTCCTCCACCCGCGACCGGATGGTGGCCGGAGCGACGCGGCGGTTCTTGAGCGGGAAGGCCAGATTCTCCCGCACCGTCATGGTGTCGTAGACGACCGGGAACTGGAACACCTGGGCGATGTTGCGCCCCTCGGTCGGCACCGTGGTGACGTCGCGGTCGTCGAACAGGATGCGGCCGCGGGTCGGGACCACGAGGCCCGAGATGATGTTGAGGAGGGTGGACTTGCCGCAGCCCGACGGCCCGAGCAGCGCGTAGGCGCCGCCCTGGCGCCAGACGTGGTCGATCTCCTTGAGCGCGTAATCCTGCGGCCCTTGCGGGTTCGGGCCGTAGGCGTGGGCGAGGTGGTCGAGAGTGATGCGGGCCATGTCCCCCTCTCCTCTCTAGGCCGCCGCCGGCAGGTCGAAGGCGGCGGTGCGGCCGGCGGCGTCGAAGACCAGGGCGTGGCGCGGGTCGAGCCAGGCGGTCACGGCCGTGCCGGGCTCCAGCCGGCGCACCCCGGCCACGAGGGCGATCAGGCGGCTCTCGCCGGCATCGATGTGCACGAAGCTCTCCGAGCCGGTGATCTCGGCGACCGAGACGGTGGCGGGCAGGGCGATCGCCTCGACGGGCAGCGGGTCGAGGGCGAGGTGATGGGCGCGAAAGCCGATCGTGTAGGCACCGTCCGGGACGGTCGCGAGCGTGCCGGTCGCCCGCACCTGGCCGCCGGTCGGCAGGGTGACCCGGCCGCCGGCCTTCAGGACGCTCAAGGTGTTGAGCGGCGGGTCGGAGAAGACCTTCGCGGTGATCAGGTCGTCGGGCCGGCGATAGACGTCCGGCGTCGGGCCGACCTGGGTGACGCGGCCCTGGTGCAGGGTGGCGGTGCGCCCGCCGAGCATCAGCGCCTCCGCCGGCTCGGTGGTGGCGTAGACGAAGATCGCGCCGGTCGCCGCGAAGATGCGCGGCAGTTCCTCGCGCAGTTCCTCGCGCAGCTTGTAGTCGAGGTTGGCCAGCGGCTCGTCCATCAGCACGAGGTCGGCGCGCTTGCACAAGGCCCGGGCGATGGCGGTGCGCTGCTGCTGGCCGCCGGAGAGTTCGAGGGGCTTGCGCTTGAGGTAGGGGGCGAGCCGCAGCAGAGCCGCCGCCTCCTGGACCCGCGCCTCGATCTCAGCCCTCGCGACGCCGGCCACCCGCATCGGCGAGGCGATGTTCTCGTAGACCGAGAGCGACGGGTAGTTGATGAATTGCTGGTAGACCATCGCGACGTTGCGGCGTTGCACCGGCAGCCCGGTCACGTCCTTGCCGTCGGCGAGGATCCGGCCCTCGCTCGGCGCCTCGAGCCCGGCCATCAGGCGCATCAGGGTGGTCTTGCCGGCCAGCGTCTGGCCGAGCAGCACGTTGAGCGAGCCCTTCGGCAGGGCGAGGCTGACGTCGCGGATATGCGTCTCAGGGCCAACCCGCTTGGTGACGCTCTCCAGGATCAGGGTCATGGCGCCCTCCCGTCTCTTTTCTTGTCAGGCCGCCGTCTGGGCGGCGGCGGCGCGGCGCATGAAGTCGTCGAGGGCGGCGGCCTCGGCGGGGCCGACCCTAAGGCCGAGCTTGGAGCGGCGCCAGAGCACGTCGTCGGCGGCGGTGGCCCATTCGCGCCGCATCAGGTGGCGCACCTCGCGCTCGGTCAGGTCCGCGCCGAAGGTCCGGCCGAGATCGGCCATGGAGCGGGCGCCGCTCAGGATCTCCCGCGCCTCGGTGCCGTAGGCCCGCACCAGCCGGGCGACCAGCGCCTCCGGCACGCCCGGATGCAGGCGCACGAGGCCCGACACCACCTCGTCGTAGCGCTCCTTCGGGAAGTTGCCACCCGGCAAGGTGGCGCCGGAGGTCCAGGGGCTCCTACGGGCCGCCGGCAGGTGGTCCTTCAGCCGGTCGAGCGCCGATTCCGCGAGGCGGCGATAGGTGGTGATCTTGCCGCCGAAGACCGAGAGCATCGCCGGCTGGCCCTCCGGCGCGTCGAGGGTCAGCACGTAGTCGCGGGTGGCTTCCTGCGCCTTCGAGGCGCCGTCGTCGTAGAGCGGGCGCACGCCCGAATAGGTCCACACCACCTCGTCGCGGGTGACGGGATCGCGGAAGTACTCGCTCGCGGCGGCGCAGAGATAGGCGATCTCCTCCTCGCTCGCCTTCACGTCGGCGGGGTCGCCCGTGTAGTCGCGGTCGGTGGTGCCGATCAGCGTGAAGTCGCGCTCGTAGGGGATCGCGAAGATGATGCGCTGGTCGGCGTTCTGGAAGATGTAGGCCCGGTCGTGCTGGAACAGGCGGCGCACCACGATATGGCTGCCCTGGACCAGGCGCACGCCCTCGGTCGAGTTGGCCCGCGCCACGCCCGTCAGCACGTTGGCGACCCAGGGACCGGCGGCGTTGACCAGGGTGCGGGCCCGCACGGTGTCGCGGGCGCCGGTCTGGCGGTCCTCCACCGTCAGTTCCCACAGGCCCCCGGCGCGGGTGGCGGTGACGACCCGGGTGCGCGGGCGGATCACCGCGCCGCGCTCGGCGGCGTCGCGGGCATTCAGCACCACGAGGCGCGAATCCTCGACCCAGCAATCCGAATATTCGAAAGCGCGGCGAAAGCCGGGTTTCAGCGGCTGGCCGGCGGGATCGCGGGTGAGGTCGAGGGTGCGGGTGCCGGGCAGGCGCTTGCGGCCGCCGAGATTGTCGTAGAGCAGGAGCCCCAAGCGCAGGAGCCAGCCCGGCCTGAGCCCCGAATGGTGCGGCAGCACGAAGCGCAGGGGCCAGACGATGTGGGGCGCCATGCCCCACAGGACCTCGCGCTCCATCAGGGCCTCGCGGACCAGTCGGAACTCGTAATGCTCCAGGTAGCGCAGGCCGCCATGGATCAGCTTGGTCGAGGTCGAGGAGGTGCCGCTGGCCAGATCGTTCTGCTCGAACAGCACCACCGAGGCGCCGCGGCCCACCGCGTCGCGGGCGATGCCGCAGCCATTGATGCCGCCGCCGATCACCGCGAGGTCGAACACCCCGCGCTCGTCGCCGGGCTGCTGCCTGGGGGCCAAGGCCACCTCCCTGTCGGAGCCTTTCGGCTCTTTCGTTTGCATCCGACTGCGAATCTAGACGCCGGCGAACGCTGACGCAAGCGAAACCGAAAGCAGGGAGGTGCGAACGAAAGCCTATGACTTTCGGTTTCGCGTCACTCCGCGGCGTCGGAGGTCTCGTGCGCGCCCGTTCCCGCCTCGACCAGCGCGACGCGGTTGACCGCGCACATCTCGCGCAACGCACCGGAGGGCAGCGCGTCGGTGACGAAGTAGTCGAGCTCGCGCAGGTGGCCGACCCGGATCGGCGCCGAGCGTTCGAGCTTCAGCTTGTCGGCGACCAGGATCACCCGGCGGGCATTCTCGATGATGGCGCGGGCGACGCGGACCTCGCGGTAGTCGAAATCGAGCAGGGTGCCGTCCTCGTCGATCGCCGAGGCGCCGATCACCGCGTAATCGACCTTGAACTGGTTGATGAAATCGACTGCCGCCGAGCCGATCACCGCCCCGTCCGCCCGCCGCACCGGCCCGCCGGCGACGATCAGGCTCATCTTCGGGTGGCGGTAGAGGAGCGTCGCCACGTTGAGATTGTTGGTGATGACCAGAAGGTCCTCGTGGTCGCCCAGCGCCCGGGCCACCTCCTCGGTGGTGGTGCCGATATTGATGAACAGCGAGGCGCTGTTGGGGATCAGCCGCGCCGCCGCCTCGCCGATCGCCCGCTTCTCGCCATGGGCGACGAGGCGGCGCGCCTCGTAGGAGACGTTCTCGACGCCCGAGGCCACCACGGCGCCGCCATGGATGCGCGACAGGAGCCGGCTGTCGCACAATTCGTTCAGGTCCTTGCGGATCGTCTGCGGCGTCACCTCGAAGCGCGCCGCCAGGTCCTCCACGCTGACCCGCCCGTGCAGGCGGGCGAGGGCGAGGATGTCCTGCTGGCGCTGGGAAACCTGGTCGATCACGACGCGCATGCCTTGGTCTTGCCCGCGAAGGCCGCGGGGGCGGGCATTGTCGGGGCAAGCCGGGCCGGGCGCAATCGGGTGGCGCGGGTCGCCCCCGTCGTCTGCACTGATCGGGTGCAGAGGTGGGTCATGACACGGATCCTGACGATCGGCCTCGACGACGATCTCGTCGCATCCACCGCCGGTCAGGTCGCGAGCGGCCGCTCCGCCTCGGCCGACGAAGGCGTCGAGGCCGACGACCGCCGAGGTGAACGGCACCCCTTCAAACGATCCCCCACGCCCGATACCGCCGCCGCTCCGTCAGTTCCCGCGGCCGGGCGGATCCCAGTTCCGCCAGCATCGTCTCCACCGCCTGCGGGCTGACCGACAGCGCCCGGGCGGCGCTCGCCACGGTGACGAGGGGCGTGCCGACGAACAGGTCGACGAGCTGGGGCAGGCGCGAGGTCCGGCGCCGCCCGGTGCAGGCGCGCAGCATCACCTCGCGGGCGAGCGCTAGGCGGTCGAGGTCGCGTCCCATCAGGCGGGCGGAGGCCTCGATCGCGTCGAGGAGGCCGGCCAGGCGGTCGGTGAGCGGCAGGGCCCGCGACCAGCGCGCCCGGCTGTCGCGCAGGCCCAGCGCCAGGGCCGGCAGATGGGCGTTGGCCTTGGCCCGGGCCCGCAGCAGGGCGGCCGCCGCGAGCGGCCCGCGATGGCCCCGGCGCGGGGCCGGATCGAGCACCAGCCAGGCATCGAGGGCGATCACGGCGGCCAGCACCGCCGGCAGGTCGCGGGTCCCGTCGATGACGCGCCGCCAGGCGGCCACGGGATCGTCGGCCGCGGGGCGTGGGGCCGGCGCACCCGCCTCGTAATCCGCGAGGGTGCGGCGGGTGCGGGCGAGGAGCCGGTCGATGACGGCGAAGTCGGGATCCGGCTCCTCCGCCGCGACCTCCACCGGATTGCCCTCCTCCCCGGCTTCCGGCGCGCCCGGCCCCGGCCCGGGCCCGGCCAGCAGCGCCCAGCCGGGACCGGAGAAGGCCCAGCCCGGCGGGGCGGCGGCGAGGCGGCGGCGGTCGGCCAGCACCGCGACCGCGCGGCCGAGGGCAAGGGTCGGGCGGCGCACGTCCATCGCCGCCTCGTGCAGCACCAGGTCCTCCAGGGCGACGAGCTCGCCGTCGAGATGCAGGGCCGCCTGGGCGTCGAACAGGTGCGCCCGCGCCCGTGCGCCGTCGGCCAGCACCGGCTCGGCCCGGGCGAGACGCTCGTCGAGGCGCACCAGCGCGTCGGAGGCCGCCTCCAGGGGGTCGGTCAAGCCCCGCCAGGCGGCGGGAAGGCGGATGGTGTCGAAATCGTAAACCATTGCCACGGCACGATAGGGATCATCTGGATCAACGGAACCTGGCTTTCGCTTGGGTTACCGGTCAAGCTTTGGCAAGGCGCGGCGGGGCTCTCGGGCGTCTCCGGCCCCTGGAGCATGGGAGACATCCCCGCATGGGCGTCGGTCCGGCCGATTGTTGCGGCGGCTGCCCCATTTTCGCTGCCGCGGTCGTGTATCGATCCGCCCGACCCGGCCGCTCCAGGGCGGCGAGGTCACCATGATCCCCCCGGCGCCGCGCCAGGCGGTGCGTGTGCCAGCCCATCGCCGAGACGATCCTGTCGACCTCTCCCGCTTCCCCTCCCCCGTCCGTCGCCATCGGCGTCACGGTGTTCCGGCCTGACGCAGCGCAGGCCGCGGCCCTGCGCGCCCGGGTCGAGGCGGAGGCTCGCCCCACCATCGTGTTCGACAATGGCGGCCTCTCCGCGGAGGACGCCGCCCATCTTCGCCGGCACGGCGCCCGGGTGCTGTCGGCGGGCCGGAACATCGGGGTCGGCGGCGCCCTCGACGCGATCGCTCGGGCAGCCGCGGAGGCGGGGGCGGCCTGCCTGCTGCTCCTCGACCAGGATGCCGCGTTCTCGCCCGGGCAGGTCTCGGAGCTGGAGGCGGCGCTGGCGCGGTTGCGGGGCCTGGATCGACCGGCCGCCGTAGTCGGCCCGCGGCCCGAAGCGGCGCCGGGCCGCAAGGCGCCGGCCTATCCGCGCCGGCCGGACATTCCGGACAGCGGCTCGCTCGTGCCGGTGGAGTTCCTGGCCACTTCCGGCTCGCTCGTCGACCTCGCGGCCTATGCGCGGATCGGCCCGTTCCGGAGCGACTTCTTCATCGACGGCGTCGATCTCGAATGGTGCTTCCGCGCCTGGGAGCGGGGCTATGGCTGCTGGATGGAGACGGGCACCGCCCTCCCCCACCGGGTCGGGGCCGGGGTGATCCGGTCGCGCCTCCTCGGCATCGAGATGCCGCGCCAGCCGCCGTTCCGCATGGCGGCCTACCTGCGCAACAGCGTCTATGCTTGGCGGCTGCCGCACGTGCCCCGGCGCTGGTGCTTGCGCCAGGCCGCCTACCTGCCCCTCCAGGCCCTGCTCTACTGGGCCGATGCCGGCTATCGCCCGAGCGTGCTCGCGCATCTGGCCGGCGGGGTGCTCGACGGCCTGCGCGGCCGGCTCGGGCAGCCGCGAGGACTGCCATGACGAGGATTGCCGCGATGCCCGAGACCTCCCCCGCCCTCGACGTGGTGATCGTCAACTGGAACGGCGGCGCCCTGCTGCGGACCTGCCTCGCCAGCCTGTCGGCGGCCGAGGACGGCCTCGGCGACGCCTTGCGCTTGCGGGTCGTCGTGGTCGACAACGCCTCGCGCGACGGCTCGCTGGAAGATTTGCCGCGCCTGCGCCACGGCCCGGCGGTGATCGCCAATCCCGACAACCAGGGCTTCGGCCGGGCCTGCAATGCCGGCGCGGCGCGGGGGACCGCCCCCGCGATCCTGTTCCTCAACCCCGACGCGCGGGTCACGGCCGAGAGCCTCGCCGGCGCCCACGCGGCCCTGATGGTGGAGGCGGAGACCGGCATCGTCGGCGCGCAGCTCCTCGACGAGGAAGGCCGCGTGCAGCGCTCCTGCGCCCGGCGGCCGAACGCCCTCTCGCTGGTCGGCCAGGCGCTCCTCCTCGACCGGGCGCGGCTGGTGCCCTCCCACTTCATGACCGAGTGGGACCATGCCGAGGACCGGGCGGTCGACCAGGTGATGGGCGCCTTCCTGATGATCCGCCGGTCGCTCTTCGAGGCCCTGGGCGGCTTCGACGAGCGCTTCTTCGTCTATTACGAGGATGTCGATCTCTGCGCCCGGGCCTGGGATGCGGGCTTCGCGGTGCGCCATCTCGCCGGCATCACGGTGCGGCACGAGGGCCAGGGCACCACCCGGGCGGCCAAGGCCCACCGGCTCGCCTGCTTCCTCGAGAGCCAGATCCGCTACGCCGCCAAGCATCACGGCCGGGCGACGGCGCTGGCGCTCGTGGCGACGGCCTTCGGCGCGCAGGTGCCCCTGCGCCTCGTCCAGGCGCTGGCGCGGCGCTCGAGGGCAGAGGCCGGCGAGGTCCTGCGCGCGGCGCGCCTCCTCGCCCGGGCGCTGCCCGGCCTCATGCGGGCGGTCCATGCGCACCCCGCCCGCTGAATCCAGTCGGCTACGGCTTTCCCGCAACAGCCGGCGAGCAATCGCGCACGGGAGCAGGTGCCGCTCTGGCAAGCCGGGGCCGGGCTGCCTAGAGCTTCCTTCGACGCAGTGAAGACCGGCCCACCGCAGGCAAGGCGCGACGATCGACAACCCTGGCGCAGCATCCGGCCGTCGCACGATCGGGCGCTGCTCCGGACAAGGACGAAAACCTCGGACTCTCCATGCTTCACGGGAAGAAGATCGCCGTCGTCCTGCCGGCCTACAACGCCGCGGCGACGCTGCGGCGCACCTACGCCGAGATCCCCCTCGACATCGTCGACGACGTCATCCTGGTCGACGATGCCAGCCGCGACGAGACCGTGGCGGTGGCGCAGGAACTCGGCCTGACGACGGTGCTCCACCCGCGCAATTGCGGCTATGGCGGCAACCAGAAGACCTGCTACCGCACGGCGCTCGCCCGCGGCGCCGACATCGTGGTGATGCTCCACCCCGACTACCAATACGCCCCGCGCCTCGTCACCGCGATGGCCTCGATGATCGTCTCGGGCGAGTACGACGCGGTGCTGGCCTCGCGCATCCTCGGCAAGGGGGCGCTCGTCGGCGGCATGCCGCTCTACAAGTACGTCGCCAATCGCGGCCTCACCTTCGTGCAGAACATCCTGATGGGACAGAAGCTGTCCGAGTACCACAGCGGCTACCGCGCCTGGAGCCGCCCGGTGCTGGAGGGGCTGGCCCTCGACCGCTGCTCGGACGACTTCGTGTTCGACAACCAGATGCTGGCCCAGGCGATGGACGCCGATTTCCGCATCGGCGAGATCTCCTGCCCGACGCGCTACTTCCCCGAGGCCTCCTCGATCAACTTCCGCCGCAGCGTCGTCTACGGCCTCGGCGTGCTGAAGACCTCCCTCGCCTACCGTCTGCACCGCTGGGGCCTGCGGGCCGACCCGCTCTTCGGCCCCCCCGCCGCGAGCGCCGTGCGGGTGCAGCCGTGATGCGCCGCGGCCTGATCTCGGCGGGGGTCTCGGTGGGGCTCCTGGCGGGCCTCGCCGCCCTGGCGCTGCTGCCCTTCGGCCTCGGCCTGGTGGCGCCCGGCACCCCGGGCGACGTGGTCGCCTGGCTCTCCGCCCTGTGCGAGCGCCAGGGCGCCGCCGGGCCGGCCGTGCTCGTCGCGGCCCAGACCCTGATCGCGGCGAGCGGCGTGCTGCCGGCCTCCCTCCTCGGCGTCGCCGCCGGCACGCTGCTCGGCACCGGCGCGGGCTTCGCCGCGGCCGCGGCCGGCACGATGGCGGGGGCTCTCGTGAGCTTCGCGATCGGCCGCGGGCTGCTGCGCGGACGCCGGCCCGGCTTCCTCGCCGGCGGCCGCTGGGCGGCGGCCCTCGACCGATCGGTGGCGGCGGAGGGCTGGCGCCTCGTCTGCCTGATGCGGCTCTCGCCGGTGATGCCCTTCGCCCCGACGAGCTACGCGCTCAGCCTCAGCAGCGTGCGCCTCGTGGATTACCTCCTCGGCACCCTGGCGGCCCTGCCGGCGCTCCTCGCCTACGTGATGCTGGGCGCGCTCGGGCGCACGGCGCTCGCCGGCGAGGCGGAGTGGCTGCGCGGCGCCGTCCTGGTCCTGGGTCTCGGCGCCACGGTACTGCTGCTGCGCAAGCTGAAGCGGCTCGCCCGAGGCTTTGCCCCCGAGCGCGCCGCACCCGAGCAGCCCCCGGCTCCCGAGGCGGCCTTGAGGGGCGAGCAACGGTGATCGGCGGCATCGACCGGTCGGGGAAGCGGCTCTGGCTCGCGGCCTTCGCGGCGCTCGGCCTGCCGCTCTGCCTGCTCCTCGCCGTCCTCGTACCGCTCGGCGGGGTGGCGGACGAATCCTCCCACCTGCTGCGGGCCGTGGCCCTCCTCGACGGCCAGGTCGTCGGGCACCGGGAGACCGTGACCTATTCCGACGGCGTCCGGCGCCCGGCCGCCGGCGTCACCGTCGATCCGGCCTGGGAGATCCTGAGCCGCCGCCAGTCCCCGGCATCCCAGGTCGTTCCGGTGCCGGAGCCGATGCCCGCCCCGGGAAGCCCGGCCTTCCTGCCGCTCTACACCATCGCCACCTACTTCCCGGGCTTCTACGTCCCGGCCGCCCTGGGGATCGGCGCCGGGACGGCGTTGGGGCTCACCGAGGCCGGGGCCGCCCTCCTCGGACGGTTCGCCAACATCGCGGCCTACGGCGCCTTCGGGCTCGCAGCGCTGGCGCTCGCCCGGCACGGCCGGGCGTTGCTCTTCGGTGTCCTGGTTCTGCCGATGAGCCTGTCGCTCGCCGCGTCCTTCAACCAGGACGGCCTGATGATCGCCGCCTGCGCGCTGGCCGCCGCGCTCCTCACCGGAGAGGAACCGTGGCGCCGGCGCCTCGCGGCCACTCTGATCGCCCTCGTGGTGCTGGCCAAGCCTCCCTACGCGGCGATCGCCGCCATGCTGCTGGTGCCGCTGCCGCCGCGCTTCCCGGCGAGCCCGGTCTTCTGGCGCCGGGTCGGCATCATGGTGCTGGCGGTGCTGCCCGGGGTGCTGTGGATCCTCTACACGACCGCCGGCATCGCGACCCCGGTGCCGCGCCTCGCCTACGAGGCCGGCCCGCTCTGGACCGGCCCGCGCCCGGCGCAGTTCCTCGGCACCGACACCCGGGCGCAGGCCCAGGTGCTCCTCTCCGATCCGCGGCTGCTCCTCACCCTGCCGGCGCAATGCCTGTTCAGCCTCAAGCGGGCCCTGATGCTCGCCGCCGGGGCGATCGGGATCTTCGGCCTGCTCGACAAGATGCTGCCGGCGGCGGTCTACGCCGCCTGGGGCGCCGGGCTGGTCGGGCTCGCACTCCTGTGCGGACGGAGCGTGCGGCTGCGCCGGATCGACCTGGCGCTGCTCGCCGCCGCGGCGCTCGTCGCCATCTGGCTCGTCCTGCTGTCGCAATACCTGTCCTGGACCGATGTCGGCGACGTGCGGATCTACGGCCCGCAGGGGCGCTACCTCCTGCCCCTGATCCCGATGCTCGTCCTCGCCGTCACCCCGCAGCCCGCCGCGGCCCGCACGCCCGGGTTGCGCTGGGCCTTCGCCCTCGGTACCGCGGTGGCGGCCCTCGACCTCGTCGTGGTGCCGCTCGCCACCGCGCGGATGTTCTGAGGCGGGGCGGGCCGATCGATTTGCACACCGGATCGTGCGGGTTTCCCCCTCTTCCCGCCGGTGGGGAGAGGGCTGCGCTCCCGTCCAAGGAGCGCAGCGGGCCCGCAGCGAACCGCAGGTTCAGCGCGAGGGTGAAGGGGGTGTCTCCGGAAGAGCCTCACTCGTCGAGCCCCCCTTAACCCTCGCTCCGGCTTACGCCTCCGCTTGCCGCGTCTCCCGAACGGAGACACGGCCCTCTCCCCGCCCGCGG
>NZ_LABZ01000170.1 GCF_001043955.1 Methylobacterium tarhaniae
CTGCCAGCGGCTCGCCCCGTCGATGACGGCGGCTTCCTCCAGTTCGAGCGGCGTGGTCTCGAAGTAGCCGATCATGATCCAGATCACGATCGGCACCGTGACGACGAGGTGGATGATGATCTGCGGCCAGAGCGTGCCCAGCAACCCGAGCCACTGGAACAGCAGGAAGAGCGGGATGAGGTAGGACAGGCCGGGCGTGATGCGCGCCACCAGGATCACCACCGCGGCCTTGGCGGCTTTCATCCGGGCGATGCCGTAGCCGGCCGGCACGCCGACGAGGAGCGCGAGCAACGTCGCCGTGCCCGTCACCAGCAGGCTGTTGACGAAGTAGGTCGAGAACCGGTTCGATTCGAGGACGTCGAGATAGTTCTTCCAGGCGAAGCGCTCGGGAATCAGCACCGGCGGATAGGCGGCGTTGTCGATCTCGTATTTGACCGAGAGCGACAGCATCCAGACGAAGAACAGGATCACCGGCGAGACGATGACCAGGACGGAAAAGAGCAGGGCGGCCTGCTTGAGGAGCCAGCGCCAGTTCATGCGACGGCGCCCTGCGTACGCTTGCGCACCACCAGCAGGGCAGCGGCGAGCGCGATGATCAGGAGGAAGAACACCACGGCGATCGCCGAGCCGTAACCGACGTCGTAATACGCGAAGGCGACGCTGTAGAGGTAGATGTTGATCGTCTCCGAGGCGGTGCCCGGCCCTCCTTGGGTGATCGCGAAGATGATGTCGAAGCTCTTCACCGCGTCGATCATCCGGATCATCGCGGCGACGAACAGGAACGGCGCGACGAGCGGCAGGGTGATGTGGCGGAACATCTGCCAGATCGAGGCGCCGTCGATCTGTGCGCTCTCGTAGGGCTCGGTGGGGAGCGCCGCGAGGCCGCCGAGCACGATCAGCATGACGAGCGGCGTCCACTGCCAGGTCTCGACCAGGACCAGCGACGGGATCACGGTCGCCGGGTGGAAGACCCAGAGCTGGGGCGGGATGCCGACGAGCGACAGGAGATAGTTCAGCACCCCGAGCTGGGGGTGGAACATCATGGTCCAGACGAGGGCAATCGCGACGGGCGTCGCCATCATCGGCAGGATGAACACCCCGCGCAGGAAGCCGCGCAAGGGAAACCTGGCGTGGAACACGCAGGCCGCCAGCGTGCCGAGGATGAGCGGCAGCACCACCGAGAGCGCCGTGTAGACCAGCGTCTGCCACACCGCGTCGAGGAAGCGCGGATCGGTGGGTAACCGCGCGTAGTTCGACAGGCCGACGAAGGCCGGGTCCGCGCCGACCTTCCATTCGTGCAGGCTCATCCACAGGGTGAAGGCCCAGGGGAAGACGATCACCCCGACGACGACGACGAGGGCCGGCACCACGAAGGGCCAATAGCCCGGCGGGCGCCAGCGGGAAGCCGGCGCCTCGGTGGGCGCCAGCTCGTCGGTCGCGGTGACCGGCGGCGCGAGGCCGGCCCGCGCCATCACGCCTTCTCGCTGCGCTCGAGGATCGGCCGGTACTGCTCGGCCGCCTTCTTCAGCTCGGTCGCCGGATCCGCCCCCGACAGGGTGGCGGTGACGGCGGAGCCGACGATGTCGCGGAACTCCGCCACCGGCACCACGACCGGCAGGCCGAGCTTGCTGATCTTGGCCGAGCCGATCACCGAATCCAGCCACTCGCGCGGCATCTTCACGCCCTGCTGCACCTCGGCGTCGCCGAGGATCGAGTCGCGGAACGGCACGCCGCCGCCGGCCTGGAGGAGGCGCGCGCCCATCAGCTTCGAGACCGCCCACTGGCAGTAGAGGTAGCCGGCCTCCTTCTTGGTGCTTGCCGCCGCGACGCCGATGCCGTCGCCGTAAGTCGCCGAGGCGTGGTCCTTCGGGCCCTTCGGCACCACCGCGTAGCCGACCTTGCCGACCACCCGCGACGCGTTCGGATCCTCCAGCGGCGGCGCCCAGCCGACGCCGTCGAGCCACATCGCCGCCCGGCCTTGCGTGAAGGCGGCCATCGACTCCATCCAGTTGAAGCCGACGACGCCGGGGGGCGCGGTCTTGGTGAGCAGGCGCTGGTAGAGCTTCGTCGCCTCCACGGCCTCCGGGCCGTCGATCAGCAGGTTGCCCTTGTCGTCGAGGAAGCGGCCGCCATAGGCGAGGAAGAAGGCGCCCCAGAGCGCCATGTTGGCGTTGCGCAGGCCCCGCCCGACGAAGCCGTAGGTGCCGGCCTTCGGGTCGGTCAGGGTCTCGGCCGCCCGCATCATGTCGTCGAAGGTTTCGGGGAAGGCGACGTTCTTCTTCTGAAAAAGCTCCTTGTTCCAGTACAGGATGAAGTAGTCGACCGAGAGCGGCAGCGAGCGCATCTCGCCGTTCGGCGCCTTGGGGGTCTGGGCCTTGGCGTATTGCAGGCCGGCGGAGCTGAAATCGGCCTCCTTGAGGGAGGGCTCGGTCAGGTTCGGGTCCTTGAGGAAGCCCGACAGGTCGGCGAGCCAGCCGGCCTTGTCGAACTGGCGCTTCTGCACGTGGTAGCTCAGATGCACCACGTCGAAGCTCGGCCGGCCGGAGGTCAGCTCGATGACGATCTTCTGGCGCTGCTGCTGCTCGGGGATCACCTCGGAGGAGACCTTGATCCCGGTGAGCGCCGTGAACTCGGCGGCGTGGCGCTGGAGCAGGTCGCCCCGCGGCCCCTTGATCAGGTTGACCTCGAGGGTGGTGCCGGCGTGGCGCTTCCAGTCCACGGCCGCGAAGGCCGGGCGCGCGCCCATCAATCCGAGGCCGGCCGCGGCGGCGCCGGATGCCAGGATGCGGCGGCGGGTCGGGCCGCCGCGGGAAATCTCGCCCATCGTTTCCTGCCCTTCGGGATCTGCCCGGATCTGGTGCCCGGGCTTGTTCGGGGCGGGGCCGGTTCCCCGGTCCCCGTCGCGCCGCGCCGCTGGTTGGCGTCGCGAGCGGCAGCGCTGCCGCGAGCGTAGTGCAAGACGCGCGGCCGTGGGAAGCCGCTCACCGTGACGAGCCCGAAAAATCCGCCGGGAGGCGGGTCAGGCCTGGGCGAGGTCCAGGGTCAGGGCGAAGCAGGCCCCGGCATGACCCGAGACCGCGAGTTCGCCGCCGAGCTGGCGGGCGAGGCCGTGGATCACCCGCATGCCGAGGCTGCGGCGCGCGGCCCCGGTGTCGAACCCCTCCGGCAGCCCGACTCCGTCATCCGAGACGCTGAGGCGGACCCGGCCCTCGCCTTCGGGCTCGGCCGCGACCCGCACCGGGCCGTGGCCGCCCGGATAGGCGTACTTGATCGCGTTGGTGACGAGCTCGTTGACGAACAGCCCGAGCGGGATCGCGAGGTCGGCCGGGATCGGCATGGCCGGGGCCTCGCAGGTGATGGCGTGGCCGGGCGCGCTCTCGCGCAGCTTTTCGCACAGGGAGCCGAGGAAGCCCTTCAGCTCCACCGCCGCGAGGTCGGGCTGGCGCCAGAGCTGGTCGTGCACCTGCGCCACCGCCTCGACCCGCGAGCGGGCATCCGCCAGGGCGTCGCGGGCCTGCTGGCTCTCGGTGGTGCGGGCCTGGAGCGAGAGCAGGCCCGCCACGGTGGCGAGGCTGTTCTTCACCCGGTGGCTCATCTCCCGGGTGAGCAGCTCCTGCCGGTCGAGGGCGGCCTGGAGCCGGGCCTCGGACCGCTGGCGCTCGATGGCGCCGCCGAGCAGGTTGGCGAAGCCCTGCATGAAGGCGATGTCGGCCTCGTCGAACTGGCCCTCGCGGGTGTCGTCGACTTCCAGCACGCCGAAATCGCCCTCGCGGTTGCGGATCAGCACGTTCAGCGCCCGGCGCACGCCGTGATCGGCCATCAGCTGCGGGGTGCGGAAGCGGCGCTCGTTCTCGAGGTGGTTCGAGATCACCGGCTGCCCGGTCTTGAGGGCATAGCCCGCCGGCGAGGCGAGGTCGGCTCCGACGACCGCCTGCCCGACCACGTTCGGACCCCAGCCGACCCCCGCGATGACCAGCAGCGTGTCGTGCCCGGACTTGTATTCCAGCGCCTTGCAGAACTGGGCCGACATGCCTTCCGCGCACAACTCGGTGGCGCGTTGCAGCAGCCGGCCGAGATCGTCGGCGCGCAGGGCCTCGACGCCGAACTCGGACAGGATCTTCTGCTGCTTCAGGCGGTAATCGAGATCCGGACGGCTGAGCTCCGCCATCGTCTGAAATCCTGTCCTTTCCCTGCGCGAGATGCGGGATCCGTGCTTGGGGCCGTGCTTGGGACGATGCCGCCAGCGTGGCCGATACGGTGCCGCTGAGTGGGGCCACGTCTGCCGGGGCGGGTCAAGCACGCAGGAAGGCGGAGCCAGGATGCCGCACGGCGCCATCCCCAGGCCCCTTTCTGCCAAGCCCCTTCCTGCCGAGCCCCTTCGTCCCAAGCCCGTCCCTCCCGGGCCCGTCCTTCCCGGGTCTTTGTCCGAGCGCGACCCTGCGGGTGCGTGCGGCCGGTGCCCCAGATAGGCTTGCCGCGCTCATAGCAGGAGCGCGGATCCGTGCGGCGCCTCGTGCCCTGCGGGATCATCCTGACCGCCGCCGTGACGATCCCGGTCAGCCTGTTGCGGCCGCCATCCGTGCGGGCGCAGCAGGAGGGTACTTGCCGCCCTCCCCTCACATTCGCCGCCGGCGCCTGCGTGGCGCAATGCCCGGCCGGCGACGAGGATCGCGGCCGGGTCTGCATCGTCCGCAGCCTGTCCCGCCGAACCGTCAGGCCGCCACCTCCGGCGCCATGGCCGCATGCGCGTCGCCCCAGGCCTTGAGCGCCCGGATCACCGGTTCGAGGCTGCGGCCGCGCTCGGTCAGGCGGTACTCCACCCGGGGCGGTACCTCGGCATAGACCGTGCGGTGCACCAGCCCGTCCGACTCGAGTTCCCGCAGCTGGTTGGTCAGCATGCGCTGGGTGACGTTCGGCATCCGGCGGCGAAAGGCGTTGAAGCGCAAGGCGCCCTCCGGCTCCGGCGCCTCCGCCAGCAGGTGATAGAGGATCACGCCCTTCCACTTGCCGTCGATCAGCTGCAGCGTCGCCTCGACGGCGCAGCCCGGGCTGCAATCCAGGCTGCGGTGCCGGGTGCGGGCCATGACGGTATCCTTTTCGACACTATGGGCGTTTCATGTGCGTTCTTGCGCGCCGTGATGGTAGCGGTCATCTCGGGCCGCGTCATCGCCGAGCCGTCCTGCCCGCGCAGGCCTGCTCGGATTCGTGTTCCGCACCCTTTCTCTCGCCGAGCCGGTGACCATGTCGGCGAATGATGCAGAGGAGCCCGCAGATGCGCGCCGTCGGTTACCAGACCTCCCTGCCGATCACGGACGAGGCCGCCCTCCAGGACATCGCCCTCCCCCGTCCCGAGCCCACGGGCCGCGACCTCCTGGTCGAGGTCCGGGCGGTGTCGGTGAACCCCGTCGACACCAAGGTGCGCCGCCGCGCCGCCCCGGAAGCGGGGGGCTGGAAGGTGCTGGGCTGGGATGCCGCCGGCATCGTCGTGGCCACCGGACCGGAGGCGACGCGGTTCCGCCCCGGCGACGCGGTGTTCTATGCCGGCGCCCTGGAGCGCCCCGGCACCAATGCCGAGTTCCACCTCGTCGACGAGCGCATCGTCGGCCGCAAGCCCGCCTCGCTCTCCTTCGCGGAGGCCGCGGCGATGCCGCTCACCGCGATCACCGCCTGGGAGACGCTGTTCGACCGGCTCGACGTGCGAAAGCCCGTGCCGGGGGCGTCGAAGGCCGTGCTGATCGTCGGCGGGGCCGGCGGCGTCGGCTCGATCGCGACCCAGCTCGCGCGCCAGCTCACGGATCTCACCGTCATCACCACGGCCTCGCGGCCGGAAACGCAGGAATGGAGCCGCGAACTCGGCGCCCACCACGTGGTCGATCACGGGGCGTCGCTCGCCGCCCAGGTCGCCGGTCTCGGCCTCGGCGCACCGGGCCTGGTCTTCTCGACCACCCACACCGACACGCATCTCGCGGCGATCGCCGAGCTGATGGCGCCGCAGGGACGGCTCGCGCTGATCGACGACCCGGCGACGCTCGACGTGTCGCTCCTCAAGCGCAAGAGCCTGTCGCTGCACTGGGAGTTCATGTTCACCCGGCCGATGTTCGGCACCGTCGACATCGCGGCGCAAGGCGACCTGCTCGACGAGGTGGCACGGCTGGTCGAGGCCGGGCGCCTGCGCACCACGCTCGCCGACCATTTCGGCCCGATCAATGCCGCCAACCTGCGCCGGGCGCACGCGCTGCTGGAGAGCGGCCGGGCGAAGGGGAAGATCGTGCTGGAGGGGTTTGCCTGAGCGGATTCTTGCCGGGGGCCTGATCCACCGGATCCGGTCGAGGTTCAGCGCATCATAGCCACCACGCGGGATCCAGAACTGCTGAGGGCTCGGAAGAAAACCGAAGCGTTCGGACTTTTCCCATATCGCCTGTGGTTCTGGATTCCGGGCTCCGCTCCGCGGCCCCGGAATGACCCGGCGAACATAAGAACGTCGTGCGAACGCCTCGCGCGCCTTCAGCGCATTACCTGCCGATAGGCCCGATGCATCCTCGCCTTGGCGTGATGCCGGTGCTTGACGCCGTGCCGGGCCCGGACGCTCCGCATCCGTGGGGCGTATCCGGGCTCGCCGTAATATCCCGCCGGCGCGTCGCCATAGCCCGGCGCCTGGTACTGATAGGCGCGGACCGGCCGCATCGGGGCCTGGATCGCGTCGTAGGGGCCGCGCCCGGTGCGCGCCCGATAGGCCGCGCCGGCGAAGTCGCCGGGGGTCGGCGGGGTGCCGGGCTGCGAGAAGGTGGTCTCGGGCCGGTAGGCCGGGCCCCAGCCGATCTCGTCGTCGCCGGCCGGGTCCTTGCCCGGGAAGCCGGTGACGTAGCCGACGCTCTGGGCCGCGGCCGGCAGGGATGTCGCGAGGGTGGCGAGGCCGGCGAAGAGGCCCGCCGCGAGGAGGCGCGCACGCATGGACGGTTCCTTCCTTGGGGGGTGAGGGTCAGTAGGCCCGGCTGCCGAGGATGTACTCGGCCATGCGGTGCGGGCGGTTGAGCGGACCCTCGCTCACGGCATCGTTGTAATAACCGAAGCCGGTCGGCCCGAAGGCGCCGCCATTGGTGACGGCGGCGACCGGCACGGCGCGGATCGCCACCAGGCCGGTCGGGCCGGCGGGCATCGGCCCAATGACCACGTCGGGCGAGACCTGCAGCACGGTGGGGCCGGGCGCGGCGGCGCGGTTGTAGATGTCCGGGGCGACCGGTGGCCGCACCCGCACCCCGAGGGGCGCTTGTGCGAGAGCCGGGCCCGAGAGGCAGGTCAGGGCGGCGAGCGGCAGGATGAGACGACGGACCACGCGGGGCATCCTCCGGTGACGGATGCCGGTTAACGCATGGGGAATGGCGTCCGGTTCCGGGGCGCGGCGTGCTGTCCGGGGCGGGCGCCTCACGGCCCGGGGCGCGGACCCGTTCGGGCTCGGCCAGCCCCCTCGAACATGTCGGTTCGGACGTGCTGCGGTATCGGTTCTCGATCAGCCCTTGGTGCGGACCACGACCTCGGATTCCCGCCGCACCCGCTCGCAATCCGCCCAGTAGCCGTTGAGGAGCGCGGGGGTGGAGGAGCAGCGATAGGCGACGTCGGGACCGGGGGCCGGGACGGGATCGCGGGCGATGATCGGGTTCGGCGCGCAGGCGGCCGGAAGGGCGGCCGCGGCGGCGAGAACGACGAGCTTCAGCGAGCGACGCATCGGATACCCAGGGTGGAGCGAAACCTTGACCGCACCCTGACGCCCCGCACCGTCCGGATCAACCCGAAGCGGGGCCGGGGCGGCCGATGGAGGATGCGATTGCTCTCCCCCTGTCGCCCCCCGGCCACAAGCGCGACCGCGATCAGCCGACCTTCTGCATCGGCACGACGTTGTGCAGGGTGCGGTCGGCGTTGTCGAAGAAGCGGCGGATGTTGCGGGCGGCCTGGCGGATGCGCTGCTCGTTCTCGACCAGCGCGATGCGCACGTAATCGTCGCCGTGCTCGCCGAAGCCGATGCCCGGCGCCACCGCCACGTCGGCCTTCTCGACCAGGAGCTTCGAGAATTCGAGGCTGCCGAGACCCCGGAAGCGCTCCGGGATCGGCACCCAGGCGAACATCGAGGCGGAGGGCACCGGGATGTCCCAGCCGGTCTTCTGGAAGGCGTCGACCATCGCGTCGCGGCGGCGGCGATAGGTGGCGCGCATCTCGTGGATGCACTCCTCCGGGCCGTTGAGCGCCGCGGTGGCGGCGACCTGGATCGGCGTGAAGGCGCCGTAATCGAGGTAGGACTTCACCCGGGTGAGGGCTGCCAGCAGCCGCTCGTTGCCGACCGCGAAGCCCATCCGCCAGCCGGCCATGGAGAAGGTCTTGGACAGGGAGGTGAACTCCACCGCCACGTCGATCGCGCCCGGCACCTGCAGCACGGAGGGCGGCGGGTTGTCGTCGTCGAAATAGACCTCCGCATAGGCGAGGTCGGAGAGCAGGATCAGCTCGTGCTTCTTCGCGAAGGCGACGAGGTCGCGGTAGAAGTCGAGGGAGGCGACGTAGGCGGTCGGGTTCGAGGGATAGCAGACCACGAGCGCCACGGGCTTGGGGATCGAATGCTGCATCGCCCGCTCGGCCGCCGGGAAGAAGGCCGGGGTCGGCTCGGCCGGGACCGAGCGGATCACACCGCCGGCCATCAGGAAGCCGAAGGCGTGGATCGGGTAGCTGGGATTGGGCACCAGCACCACGTCGCCCGGCGCCGTGATGGCCTGCGCCATGTTGGCGAAGCCTTCCTTGGAGCCGAGCGTCGCCACCACCTGGGTGTCGGGGTTGAGCGAGACGCCGAAGCGGCGCTGGTAGTAGTTCGCCTGGGCGCGGCGCAGGCCGGCGATGCCCTTCGAGGCCGAGTAGCGGTCGGTGCGCGGCTTGCCGGCGGTCTCCACCAGCTTCTCGATCACGTGGCGGGGCGCCTCGAGGTCCGGGTTGCCCATGCCGAGGTCGATGATGTCGGCGCCGTTGGCGCGGGCGGCGGCCTTGATCCGGTTGACCTGCTCGAAGACGTAGGGGGGCAGTCGCTTGATGCGATGAAAATCGGTCATGGCCGGGTCCTGGATCGGCGCCGCCGCTGCGACGCGCGTGTCACACACGCTGTCTAGAGGGGTTTTGGGGCGAGAGGAAGTTCGCGGGGGGACTCAGGTTCACTCGGCCGGCGGGACCTTAGTTGGAGGCACTTGCGGCGGAGCCGGCGGCTTGACCGCGCCGCCGACCTTGGCGGCGTCGCGGCCCCGCGCCTCGTTGCGCTGGCGGCTGGCATCGAGCTCGGCCTCCAGCGCCTTCACCCCGGCGGCCGACTTGGCACGGGTCTCGCGGGGCGGGGCCGAGACGCCGACCGGCAGGAAGTCCCCGCCCTCGCGGCGGGTCTGGGCCACGAAGTCGGGAGCCGCGACCTCCTTGGGGCCGAAGCCGGCCGATTTCGCGGCGTCGCGCACGCCGGCGCCGTCGAGGACGCAGCCGCCGGTCAGGAGGCAGGCCAGGAGCGTTGCGGCGCCGGCCAGGGTGGGTGAAAGAGCGGGGAACGCGGGCATGACGTCTGGGAAACCTTGCGCAAGGACACCGTGGCGGTGAGGAAACCCGGTCCGGTCATCTGGCGGAACCGGCGGTTTGCGACGATATTTTGTCGGAAAGGCGGCTTGCTGCGGCGGACCGCCGACATGAGGGAGGAGAACGCGCGTGACATCTGAGAGGAGTACGGCGCCGGTTGCGGACGTGGAGGCCCTGTCGCGCAATGCGGGCCTGATGACCGAGCAGTTCAGCCGGGCGCTCGCCGCCTACGCCAAGCCCCTCGAGGAGGGCAAGCCGAACACGGCCTTGGCCGAATCGGTGACCGAGGTCGTGCGCACGCTGGGCACCGTGGCCGAGAAGTGGTTCACCGATCCGCAGAAGGCGCTGGAGGCCCAGTCCCTGATCGGCGGCCAGTTCCTGGCCCTGTGGGGCTCCACCTTGCAGCGGATGCAAGGCGAGACGGTGACCCCCGTCGCCCTGCCCGACCCGAAGGACAAGCGCTTCTCCGCCCCCGAATGGACGACCAACCCGGTCTTCGACTTCCTGAAGCAGGGCTACCTGATCACCACCCGCTGGGCGGAGGTCCTGGTCGAGGAGGCCGAGGGGCTCGATCCCCACACCCGCGCCAAGGCGCAGTTCTACGTCCGGCAGATCTCGGGGGCGATGTCGCCGTCGAACTTCCTGGCGACCAACCCGGAGCTGATCCGCGAGACCTTCCGGGAGAACGGCGCCAACCTCGTCCGCGGGATGAAGATGCTGGCCGAGGACGTCGAGGCCGGCGGCGGCGAGCTGCGCGTGCGCCAGACCGACCAGGGCCAGTTCCAGGTCGGCGTCAACATGGCGAACACCCCGGGCGAGGTGGTCTTCCGCAATGACCTGATCGAGCTGATCCAGTACGCGCCGCAGACCGACACGGTGCTCAAGCGCCCACTCTTGATCGTGCCGCCCTGGATCAACAAGTTCTACATCCTCGATCTGAACAAGGACAAGAGCTACATCGGCTGGGCGGTGAGCCAGGGCCTGACGGTGTTCGTGATCTCCTGGGTCAATCCGGATGCGCGCCACGCCTCGAAGGACTTCGAGAGCTACATGCGCGAGGGCATCTTCGCGGCCCTCGAGGCGATCGAGCGGGCGACCGGCGAGCGCCAGGTCTCGGCGGTCGGCTACTGCGTCGGCGGCACGCTGCTCGCCGTGACCCTCGCCTACATGGCGGCGGTGGGCGACGACCGCATCGCCAGCGCGACCTTCCTGACCACCCAGGTCGACTTCACCCATGCCGGCGACCTCAAGGTCTTCGTCGACGAGGCGCAGGTCCGCTCGATCGAGGCCGGCATGAAGGATCGCGGCTACCTCGAAGGCGCCAAGATGGCCAACGCCTTCAACATGCTGCGGCCGAACGACCTGATCTGGCCCTATGTCGTCAACAACTACCTGAAGGGCAAGGCGCCGCTGCCCTTCGACCTCTTGTACTGGAACTCCGACGCGACCCGGATGCCGGCCGCCAACCACTCGTTCTACTTGCGCAACTGCTATCTCGACAACAAGCTGTCGCGCGGCGAGATGGTGCTCGGCAACGTGCGCCTGGACCTCGGCAAGGTGACGATCCCGGTCTTCAACCTCGCCACGCGTGAGGACCACATCGCCCCGGCGATCTCGGTCTTCGAGGGCTGCCGCGCCTTCGGCGGCCCCGTCGACTACGTGCTGGCGGGCTCGGGCCACATCGCCGGCGTGGTCAACCCGCCGGCCAAGCCGAAATACCAGTACTGGACCGGCGGACCGGCCCACGGCTCGCTCCAGGAGTGGATCTCGGCCGCGACCGAGCATCCGGGCTCGTGGTGGCCCTATTGGCTCTCCTGGCTCGAGCGGCAGAACGGCGAGCGGGTGCCGGCGCGCCAGCCCGGC
Organism: Methylobacterium tarhaniae; assembly: GCF_001043955.1. Lineage (GTDB taxonomy): Bacteria > Pseudomonadota > Alphaproteobacteria > Rhizobiales > Beijerinckiaceae > Methylobacterium > Methylobacterium tarhaniae. The sequence continues at coordinate 11,452 of NZ_LABZ01000170.1, forward strand.
GGCGGGGCGCTGCCCTCGCTCGGTCAGGCGCCAGGGACCTACGTGCTCGAGAAGGCGTGAGATGAGACGAGGCCCTCGGGAGATGATCCCGGGGGCTCTCTTCCGGAGCGGTGCTCAAGGTCCGAAGTCAATGAGCTTGACAGCGTGATGGACTATCGAAAGTAAGAAGCAGAAAGACCATCAATCCTTGCCACCCTTGCGAAACAGCGCTTCGAGCAAGGCGACATCATCCTCCACATCTTTGCTTTCGTGGAAGCGAGAGTATTCGATGTGCCCGTCCTCGAACACATCAATCTCGATCCGCTCCCCGACCAAGGTTGCCGTAACCATGATGCTGTCGTCGCGGTGGCGATCACGATGATAGTGAATCCGCTCTCGTTCGAGCAGGCGTGTCATGCGGTAAAGTTCGTGGGTCATGGCCGTCGCGATTGTTGATTGCGGCACAGGGCCGTCCAAATCGGGTCGCGACCAACCTCTCCCATTATCAGGACGACCGGCTTTCGACCCTAGCCGAGAGCTGCGCGCCGCGCCTGCTCGGCTTCGGCCTCAAGGTCCCGTCTTAGGCGGGCAATCTGCCGCTCCTGAACCCGGACCGCGACGTAGGCAACGCCGACCGCGACGAAGGGGACGATCAGGGCGAGGACCGCATACTCGTTCATGGGATGAGCCCTCTGAGAGCGCGTCGTGCCAAGTAATGTAGGAGCGCGGAGCCTCCGAGCCAACAGGAGACGATGACTGCCAGAAACCACCATGGCACTTGGTTCAGTCCGCTCACTCCGAAGAGCCAGCCAGTCACAGGCGTGGCTGCGCCGACGGTGAAACACGCCGTGGATGCTCGGTCGAGATTGTTCGCGAACAGCTTGGCGGTTTCGTTGGTGACGAGCTTGCGATTGTCGGGGATTGGGGTTGGCGGCGGAGTCGTCATGGTTGCCAGTCGGATCCTGACGACACGCTTGAACCGCTCAGCAGTCGGAAATCATAGCCGATACGTCATTCCGGGCTCCGTTGCGCGGTCCCGGAATGACGTGCTGTGTGGAAACGCCATCGAGAGGAGCAGTCGACCGCCCCTCGACGGGCATCCCCCTCAGTACTTCCGCACCAGGGGCACCGGGATCGGCGCCGGGGCCGGCGGGTTGTCCCAGCGGTACTTCAGGCCGACCGAGACGATGTCGGCGCTGGTGTCGCCGGTCGCCAGGAAGGCGAGCGGCGGGGTGTAGAGCGGCTCGCCCGGCACGATCGCGATGCGGTTGCGGCCGCCGACCGAGAACAGGTGCTGGTAGGAGACGTCGAACTGGATCTTCTCGCTGTAGCGGTAGCTGGCGCCGACCGAGGCGAAGTAGCGGTCGCCGTCGGGCAGGCGGGTCGAGCGGTTCGAGAGGTCGATCGGCGATTGCTCGTAGGCGAAGCCGACGCGGCCGGTCCATTGCGGGGTGAAATCGTACTCGGCGCCGACCGAGTAGTAGAACCCGTCCTTGTAGTTCAGCGGCAGCGCGGTCACCGGCCGGCCGAGGGCCCGCGAGATGATCGCCGGCGAGGCGATCCGGGTCCAGTTGTCCCACTCGAAGCCGAAATTCAGGCGGAAGTCCTGCGTGATCGCCTGGGTGAGGCCGACCGAGACCTTCTCGGGGGTGTTCAGCGAGGCGCGGACCTGGCCGATGCCGAAGGCGGAGCCCTCGATCTGGTGGTTGATCGAGGAGCGGTAGCCGATGCCGACCGTGGTGCCCTCGGAGAGCCGCGCCACCACGCCGGCGGTGAAGCCCCAGCCCCAATCGTCGCCCTTGAGGAACGCCGTCGGCGCTGTCGGGGTGATGCCGGTGGCCTGGCGCAGGGTGAGCTTGAAGTATTCGAGCACCGGCCCGGCCGCCACCGACAGCCAGTCGTTGACCTTGTAGCCGATCACCGGGTTGAAGTTCAGGGTGAAGATCTTCGACGAGCGGCTGTAGGTCTGGCCGGCCCAGACCGTGTTCGGCTTGGTGATGAGCCCGAACGGTGCGGCGCCGGACAGGCCGATGAACAGGCGGTCGTTGATCTGGTAGTTCGAGTAGGTCGCCGGCAGCACGGCCGCCTGGCCGATATCGCCCGAGCCGCCGAGCCCGATCAGCGGCGGGAAGGTGCCGGTCGTCGGCGTGATGGTGGCCGAGGGCGCCACCAGGGTGGCGTTGAAGTCCGAGTTCCAGCCCGGCTTCATCGTCACCACGGCCGGGTTCCAGAACATCGACGACAAGCCGCCGGAGCCGGAGGCCGCGCCCGCGAAGGCCAGGCCCATCGCCTGGGCGCTCTGCTCGCGCAGGCCGAACGCCCCCGCCTGAGCCGCCCCGCTGGCGCCGGCCAGCAGCATCGCCGAAGCGCCGGCCAGCAGCGCTGCCCTCCTCGAACCCGTCATGACATTCCCTCGACACCCAAGCTTCCGTGCCGCGCGGCTTCTCTGGACGCCCACAGCTTGAGCGGAATGATGCGGCAGCAGGCAGCCGCGACGCAATCCTGCCGGCGCCGGCGCACGCCGCACCTACGGCATTCAGCAAATCTTCCTGATGTCTTGGGTAACCAAGATAAAATTGGTCAACATGTTATCATCGATTGTATAAGGGGGCGGTGTGAAGGATGTTCCGACGAAGCCGGGGTCGCTGCTTCGACACGGTTCCGCCCCGAATGTGACGAAACTGCAACGGGGTTGGCGCCCGGCCCGGCCGAGTCCCGGCTTGCGGCGGTCCCGCGCGGGCGCCAATGTCCCGGCCGACCAGATCCCCGAACGGGACCTCCGAGGAGACGACCGATGAAGCTTGTGCGTTGGGGTGAGAGTGGGGCGGAGAAGCCGGGCCTCGTCGACGGGGATGGCGCGATCCGCGACCTGTCGGGGGTGATCCGCGACATCGCCGGCCCGGCCCTCGCCGCCGATTCCCTCGCGAGCCTGCGCCTGATCGACCCCGCCACCCTGCCGGCGGTGCCGGCCGGCACGCGGCTCGGCCCCTGCGTCGGCAGCGTGCGCAACTTCATCGCCATCGGCCTGAACTACGCGGACCATGCCGCCGAGACCGGTTCGCCGATCCCTTCCGAGCCGATCATCTTCAACAAGGCGCCGTCCTGCATCGTCGGCCCGAACGACGACGTGATCCTGCCCAAGGGCTCGGCCAAGACCGACTGGGAGGTCGAACTCGCCATCGTGATCGGCAAGCGGGCCTCCTACGTCCACGCCAACGAGGCGCTGGACTACGTCGCCGGCTACTGCGTCTGCCACGACGTGTCCGAGCGCGAGTTCCAGCTGGAGCGCGGCGGCACCTGGACCAAGGGCAAGGGCTGCCCGACCTTCGGTCCCCTCGGGCCGTGGCTGGTCACCCCGGACGAGATCGCCGACGTGCAGAATCTCGGCCTATGGCTCGACGTCGACGGCCAACGGATGCAGACCGGCTCGACCCGCACCATGATCTTCGACTGCCGGCAGATCGTCTCGTACCTGTCGCACTTCATGCTGCTCGAGCCCGGCGACGTCATCACCACCGGCACGCCCCCGGGCGTCGGCATGGGGATGAAGCCGGCCCGCTTCCTGAAGCCCGGCGAGGTCGTCACCCTCGGCATCGAGGGCCTGGGCGAGCAGCGCCAGACCATCGTGGCCTTCGACGACTGGACCGCCAAGGTGGCGTCCGGCCAGCCGACCAACTGACGCCGTCCCGGCCCGCGGCCGGCCCGCGGGCCCCATCCTCATGGTCCGACCTCCGGGCTGACCTCGTGCAGGGACCGATCTCGTGAACGTGCTCGTCGTCGACGATCATCCGATCGTGCTGCAGGGCTGCCGCCGGGTGCTGGAGGATGCCGGCGTCGAGACCGTGCACGAGGCCACCGGCATCGCCGCCGGCTACCGGCGCTTCCGCCGCCACCGCCCCGACCTCGTGGTGGCGGACCTCACCTTTCAGGGCGCGTCCCTGAGCGGCCTCGCGCTGATCCGGCGGATCCGCACGGTCGCGCCGGGAACCCGGATCCTGGTCTTCAGCATGCACGACGACCCGGAGATCGCCGCCCGTGCCCTCGAGAGCGGCGCGGCGGGTTACGTCCTGAAGGACACCGCCTCCTCCGAGCTGCACCTCGCCTTCGAGCGGGTGAGGGATGGCGGCACCTACGTCGCGCCCTCGCTCGCCGCCGAGGTCGCCCGGCTGCGGAGCGAGGCGCCGGCAGGCCCCGCCCTCACCCCGCGCGAGCGGCAGATCCTGGCCCGCCTCGGCGCCGGCCGCTCGCACGGGGCGATCGCCGAGGAGCTGGGCCTGAGCTACAAGACCATCGCCAATGCCTGCACGCAGCTGCGCCGGAAGCTCGGCGCCCGTACCCTCGCCGACCTGATCCGCATCGCCCTGCGGGAGGTGGCGCGGACCTCGTGACCGGGCGCGCCGCATCGGGCCGGACGAACCTTGGCCGTACCGTGGCGCAGGTGCCACCGCGAGTCGGCCGCGGGTTGACCGGCGACAACTGTTAACCGATGTAAACCACGAATCCGGCCAAAATAAATATTGTGCAGTATACGCTAGATTATCTTTATTTACACTGTTCCATAATGTCGCCTTCTTCGGTTTTATGTTGCACGCCGTCAAGCAACAAAATGGGAATGCGAGATGGTTTCGAAGGCAAAGCTGGCAATCATTGGTCTCGTGGCGGCGGGTGCCGTCGGAGGGACGCTACAAGCCAGCACGCCCGCCGAAGCCCAGTCCGGTGCTGCCTCTTGGTACGGCCCCGGATTTCAGGGCCGGCGCACTGCGAATGGCGAGCGCTTCAACACGCACGCCTTCACGGCGGCTCACCGCCGCCTCCCCTTCGGCACCCGGGTCCGGGTCACCAACACGACGAATGGCCGCTCGGTCGTGGTGCGCATCAACGATCGCGGTCCCTATGTCGGCGGCCGGGTGATCGACCTGTCCCAGGCCTCGGCCCGGGCGATCGGCATATCGGGTGTCGCCCGCGTGCGCCTCAGCCGCCTCTGACCGGCAGCCGGGCCAAGGCATCGGGATCCCGCCGCCGGAAGCAATCTTCCGGCAACAGTCTGCGGTCAAGACGATCATCGATCCGTCCAGTTCCGGTGCCGCCTCGTCTTGGCGGCGTTCCGGATCCGGGCGGATCGTTCCGCTCGACGGACAGTCGAAGATCGTCGCCCGGCGCGATGTGCGACTCCCGCTCGATCTCAAGTCTCGGGCTTGCCGCAGTGGAAGCTTGCCGGCGGCACCCGGGCCGCTAAAAAGCCATGCGAACGGCCGAGGCAGACCGCTGCGGCCGGGATCGTCCGTCGAGAGTCCGGCGCCCGGGAATCCGGAGCCCCGGCCTCGCGCCGGCCGTTCAGGAACCATCCTTCATCCGCTCTCCCGGAGAGACGTCTTGCTTCTGCGCTCCACCCTCATCCTCGCCCTGACCGCGGGCGCCGCCCTCGCCGAACCCGTCGCGGTCGACCGCTCGGTGCTCAAGCAGTACTGCACCGGCGACTACCTGACCTATTGCGGCAACCTCTCGCCGGACGGGCCGGAGGTGCAGGCCTGCTTCCGCCAGAACAAGGCCAAGCTGTCGCCGAATTGCCAGGCCGCGATCACCAGCTACGTGAAGGCGCAGCGCAGGGGCTGAGGGCGAAGGCCCGGCGCCCTCCGCAACGGGATGCGGGGCCGGACTCGCCGCCGCGACCGAGATGCCCCCGACGCCGATCGCCCCGCGATCGGGCGGCATCCCCCCACGCACATCGATTTGCTCACAAGCAATATTATTGGGCACAAAGTATTCGGTTCGTGCATGGTCCGCCGCTGCGCGGGCCGCGTGTTCAGGGCGGAGCCGGCAGTCGCGGTCGCGCCCTCATCGCTCGCTCATGGCTCACCGGCCCCGCGATTCTGCTGGCCGGTTCTATGCAGTGCCCCGTCTGCGCTCCAGGACATTTCGCGTGATCGGCGCAGACCTATGAGAGTAGTGCGGACGATTGTCATTGCTTTGGGTTGTTTTTTAAGGCCGTTTCTGACGAAATATGCCCGAGGTGGGGTGGTTTCACATTCAGTATTCTAACGATGACCCTTTTCTTCATTCATTGATAATAATCGGGGCGCATCGTGCGCGACACGCCCTGCGAGAGACCCCCGCCGTGTCCTTTCTCCAACCGCGCCATGCCGCTCTGCTCGCGGCCGTCGACAGGTCGCAGGGCCGGATCGAGTTCGATCCGTCCGGCACGATCCTGGACGCGAATGCGTGCTTCCTCGGCCTGACCGGCTACACCCTGGCCGAGATTCAGGGCCGGCATCACAGCCTGCTGATGCCGCCGGCCGAGCGCGACGGCCCGGATTACGCCGCGTTCTGGCAGGGCCTGCGCGAGGGCCGGTTCGAGACGCGGGAGTTCCGCCGCATCGCCAAGGACGGCCGGTCGATCTGGATCCAGGCCTCCTACAACCCGGTGCTCGACCGGCGCGGCCGCGTCGTCCGGATCGTGAAGCTCGCCTCGGACATCACCGCCCGCAAGGAGCGCGACGCCTACCTGGCAGGCCAGGTCGCCGCCCTCGACCGCTCGCAGGCGGCGATCCACTTCACGCCCGCTGGCGTGATCACCGAGGCCAACGCCATCTTCCTGGCCACGATGGGCTACACGCGCGACGAGGTGGTGGGGCGCCACCACAGCCTGTTCGTCCCCGAGGCCGAGCGGGGGAGCGCGGATTACGCGGCGTTCTGGCAGGCGCTGGCCGCCGGCCGCCACCAGGCCGGCGAGTTCCACCGCCTGGCCAAGGGCGGCCGCGAGGTGTGGATCTTCGGCGCCTACAACCCGGTGCTCGACCTCGACGGCAAGCCCTGCGCGGTGGTGAAGTTCGCCACCGACATCACCCGGCAGGTGCTCGACCGCCAGCGCCGGAATGCGGGCCAGCGGGCGATCGAGGCGGATATCGCGGCGATCACCGTCGCGGTCTCCGAGGTCTCGGACCAGGCCCGCGCCACCACCGAGCAGACGGCCCGGACCTCCGGCAACGTCGAGGCCGTGGCGGCCGGCACGGAGGAATTCGCCGCCTCGATCGCCGAGCTCGGCCGCCACGCCGAAGATGCCCGCACCGCCTCAGACCAGGCGGTGCGCCAGGCGCAGGATGCCGGCGGCATCGTGGCGAGCCTGACCCAGGCGGCCGACCGGATCGGCGAAGCGGTGTCGCTGATCCGCTCCATCGCCGACCAGACCAATCTCCTGGCGCTCAACGCCACCATCGAGGCGGCCCGTGCGGGGCCGGCCGGCCGGGGCTTCGCGGTGGTGGCCGCCGAGGTCAAGGCGCTGGCCGGCCAGTCGGCCCGGGCGACCCAGGAGATCGGCACACAGATCGACGCCGTCCAGGGCGCGACCGCTCAAGCGGTCACGGCGATCGAGGCGATCGTCGCGGCGATCGGCCATGTCAGCGAGATCTCGGTCGGAGTCTCCGCCGCCATCGTCCAGCAGGCCGCCGTGACCCGCGACATGTCGGCCAACATGCAGAATGCCGCCCAGAGCATCGCCGCGGTGCGCCGGAACATGGAGGGGATCACCGGCTCGGCCGGTGCGGTCGACAGCGCGATCCGCCAGGTCTCGCAGGCGGCGCGGGCCCTGCTCTGAGCGCCGGCTCTGAGCGCCTGCCCGGTCAGGCGCTGAGGCCGAGGAGCACCACGAGGGCGATCCCGAGGGCGAGGCACGAGGCTGCGGCGAGCAGAACGGGCATCGGGTGACCTCCACAGGAACGGCGACGGGGCATCCTCGCACCGGAGTGAGGCCGCTCCGTGACGACGGGGCAGGACAGCGTGGGGAGGCCTCCACCCCCGCGCGACGCGGCCCGACTCGCCCCGGGAGGCATGATCCTGTAGTATGGCTCCTCCGATAGGCAAGGAGAGCCATGCATCTCGTCGTGACGGCCCACACTCCGGACGGGCACCTCTCGTACCAGCGCACCTCGCCGGAGGCGGCTCTGGAGAAGGCGGACGAACTCGCGGCGGACGGCCACGAGTGGATCGTGATCACCGACATCACCGGCCGCCATTACGAGCCGGGCGAGTTCGATACCCTGTTCGTGAATCCGGGGAGCTGAGTGCCGCTCACGAGGCTCCCGCCGCGCGGAAGCCTCGTGAGGGACGCCCGCGGATCCCGATGCGGGACGGGCCCGATCCGGCCGGCATCGGCTTCCCCCCGCACGAACCGCTCCTCTGCCCGACGGGACCGATCGGCGTAGGGACCCGCCCTCGAAATGCGGTCCGGTTCCACCGACTCGATAAGGTTGCTCCGCCCGCGACCCATGGTCTGATCGCGGCCTGCGTGCAGGATCGCGAGCCGCGGTTCGACGTCGCGCACGGCTGACACTCCGCGACACCCGCGCAGCCGAGAAATGCAGCCGCGACCTGCCCGTCAGGTCGGACATGCCGAGGTCGGAAATGCCGAGCGTCGACGTCATCATTCCCTGCTATCGCTACGCGGACTTCCTCGCCGAGAGCGTCGGCAGCGTCCTGGCCACCGAAGGCTGCGACGTCCGCGTCCTGATCCTCGACGACGCCTCGCCCGACCACACGCCGGAGGTCGCCGAGGCCCTGCGCCGGGCCGACAGTCGCGTGGAATACATCCGGCATGCGACCAATCGCGGCCACATCGCCACCTACAACGAGGGCCTGGACTGGGCGCGGGCGGAATGCCTGCTCCTGCTCTCGGCCGACGACTTCGTCACGCCCGGCGCCCTGGCGCGGGCCGCGCACCTCATGCAGGCACGGCCGGACCTGAGCCTGGTCTACGGCCCGTTCGTCAGCATCGAGGAGGGGCAGCCCCGTCCGGAGATGCCCCCGTCCGACCTCGACGCGGAACACGCCATCTACGACACGCGGCAGTTCTTCGCGCTCAACCGGTACGTCAACCCGATCCACACCTCGACGGCGGTGGTGCGCACGGCGATCCAGCATCGGGTCGGCGGCTACCGGGCGGAGCTGACCCATTCCGGCGACCAGGAGATGTGGCTGCGGCTCGCCCTGCACGGGCCGGTCGCGCGGATCGACCGGCCGCAGGGCGTCTGGCGCCGGCACGGCAGCAACATGTCGTCGTACTACTACGAGGAGATGCTTCGCGACATCAACCAGCGCAAGCTGATGTTCGACACCGTCTTCGGCTATCCGGAAGCCGCCGTCGTGGCGGACATGGAGGAGCCGATGCGGCTGGGTCTCGCCATGTCGGCGGTGCGGCATGCCAGCCAGCCCTTCGACCGGGGCGACGTCGACGGTGCGAAGCGCATGATGCGCCACGCCGCCGGCCTCAGCCCGGCGGTGCGCCGCACGCGCCTGTGGTGGCTTCAGAACGCCAAGCTGGCGATGGGCCCGCGCGCCTGGCAGGCCGTGCGCCCGGTCGTCACGAAGCGGCTCGGCCTCTCGCTCGGCAGCTTCGTGGCTCCGATCGACGATCCGGATCCGGTTCAGAATGCCCGGTGAAGTCTCGCCGGCGCGTGGTCACCGCATCGGTCCGGGACCGTATGACGGGGCGCGGGGAGCGTCGCGCCCGGCGCTCCGGCCGTGCGGCCTTCAGGCCCCGGCGGCCCGGAGCGCGTCCGTGTGGACCGGCGGCAGCGGACGCTTCGGGAACGGGATGATCTGGCACCGGCTCTCCGGTTCCGCTGCCGCGCCGCGCCGGCGGGCCGTACGCTCGACGGCGGAGGCGATCGCCAGCATCGCGCGCGGGGAGTAGCCCCGGCGGCGCAGCCAGGCCGGGATCGGGGAGGAGCTTTTCTTCGACATGGTCCGTGTGCCGATGCAGGTGGGCGACGGCGTTAGTACAAACACGGATGCCGGATGCGGGAAACGCCACTCCGTCCCAATCTCTTGTCCCAGAATCCCACGTCCGGCGCCCGGCCTCAAGGCCCGGCATGGCCATCGCGGTCCCGGTCGACCCTTCGGGGCGATGGAGTTGCGCCCCCGCTCGCGCGCGGGCGCGGGCCTGCCCACCCGCATCCCGCCGGCCTCCACCCTTCGCCGTAGCGGTTCGCCCTCCGGCCGGTGCCCGTTGCACCGGAAGGCGCGGCTCTCCGGCCGGGGCCTGCCTGCTAATCAGGAGCCGCGCGACCGCCCGCGCGAGCCCGGACACCCCGCCATGGTCTCCCCCACCTCCCCGCGCGCCTGCGTCTCCATCGTGATCCCGCTGTTCCAGAAGGGGGACGTGATCGGGCAGACCATCGAGGCGGTGCTCCGGCAGACCTTCGAGCCGTTCGAGCTGATCGTCGTCGACGACGGCTCGACGGATGGCGGCGGCGACGTCGTCGCGGGTTTCGCCGATCCCCGCATCCGCCTGATCCGCCAGGACAATGCCGGCAGCGCGGCGGCCCGCAACCGGGGCGTCGCCGCGGCGCGGACGGACTGGATCGCGTTCCTCGACGCCGACGACCTCTGGGCCGGCCGGCACCTCGAGAATCTCATGGCGGCGGCCTCCCGGGGCGACGCGGTCGCGGTCTTCGCCAACCACCTGCTCGCCAGCCGCGCCGCGCCGGTGATGAAGGCCGACCTGCCCGACCAGCGCGTCGACGACGTCTTCGCCTTCCTGCTCGCCACCTACCCCTACGCGGTGCATTCGAGCAGCGTGCTGGTGGAGCGGGCCGCCCTGCTCCGGGCCGGGCTGTTCCCGGTCGGCGCCGTGATGGGCGAGGATACCGACACCTGGTGCCGCCTCGCCCTCGAAGGCCCCTTCCGCTACGTGGCCGAGCCCACCGCCGTCTACCGCGACGGCCATCCGACCAGCGTGCTCGCCCACCAGATGCGCAAGCGCCCGCTGCCGCCGCCCTTCGACCGGACGCTCACCGCCCTCCTGCGCCACGGCGCGGTGCCGCCCCGGCTCGTCCGCTCGGCCGGACGCTACCGCAACTTCCTGATGCTCGAATATGCCCGCCAGCTCCTCGACGTCGGCGACGCCGAGGCGGCGCGCGACATCCTGCGCCGGCATTGCCGCCTCGCCGACGACCCCCTGCGCTATGCCAAGCGCTTCCTGCGGACATGGTCGTTCGGGCACAGGCTCTACGCGCTGTCGCGGCAATGGGTGCCGTCGCGGTAAGCGAGGACCGCTTCGCCCGACGCGAACGCCCTCCTGCCGCGGGCGGCAGGGTCGTCCGGGGAAAATCCCTTCAGGATCGCGCGCGAGATCCGCTCTCTCGAGTGGGAGAGGGCGACGCACCACTGCTTTCGCCGGATCGCCCCGCCCGCACCTTGCCGCGATCCCGGGCAAGCCCGGGATCGCCCGGAGAGGGGATCCCGCGCCGATCTCGTCGTCGCGGTCAACCAGACGATCCACCGGGCGCCCACCCCTGCCCGGCGCCCGAAAATTCCTGTTCGCTCTTGCTACCTGTCCCAATTGACGGACAGCTACCTGTCTGCATAATCGGACAGGTGAGCGTCGGCGGATAACCGCGGACGGCTCCGTGCAAGACACGAGCCAGGGATGGCCCCGTGACCTCCGCGATCGAGCCCCACAAGGCGCGCCGGCTCTACCTGCTGCTGCGCGACCAGATCACCAGCGGCCGGCTGCCCCCCGGCGCCCGGCTGCCGGGCGAGCCGGCTCTCGCCGCCGAGCACGGGCTGGCGCGGGTGACCGTCCGGCGCGCCCTCGACCTGCTCGCGGGCGAGGAGCTGGTGCGGCGCAGGCCCGGCTCCGGCACCTTCGTGCAGGGGCCGGCGGGCGCCCGGCCGGTCGTCGGCGACCTGCCGAACCTGCTGTCGGGGCTGATCGCCATGGGGCGGGCCACCGGGGTGCGGCTCCTGTCCTTCGAGTACGTCGCCGCCCCGGCGGCGATCGCCGAGGCGCTGCTGCTGGAGCCCGGCGAGCGGGTGCAGCGCTCGGTCCGCGTCCGCCTGATCGACGGCCAGCCCTTCTCCTACCTCACCACCCACGTTCCCGAGCGGGTCGGCCTGTCCTATTCGGAGGCGGATCTCGCGGCGACGCCGCTGCTCGAGCTGATGGAGCGCTCCGGCGTCATCGCCGACCGGGCGACGCAGGCGATCGGCGCGACGCTCGCCGGCCCCGAGGTGGCGCAAGCCCTCGACCTCGAGGTCGGCTCGGCGCTCATCGACCTGACCCGGGTGGTGTTCGACCCCTCCGGTCGCGGTGTCGAGCACCTGCACGCGCTCTACCGGCCGGATCGCTACGCTTTCCAGATGGACCTCCTGCGCACCGGCGATGCCGGCGAGCGGCGCTGGACGCCCGCCGTGCCCCGCCCGGTCAAGCCCGAGACCCGACCCCGCTCCCCCAACAG
>NZ_LABZ01000171.1 GCF_001043955.1 Methylobacterium tarhaniae
CATTCCGGGGCCGCGCAGCGGGGCCCGGAATGACAGGGCGGGCGTCAATCGAGTGAGAACCAGTCAGGCAGGCCCTGAGCGATCACGCGCAAGCTGTTTGACTTTCCCTCGAGCGAGAAAGACGCGTCTCGTCGCTCCGGGCGTCCGGGGGAGGCACGCATGTGTCTCTCCCCGAGGTCGAGCCTATGCCTCCTGCGGCAGCTCCCGCACCACCACGCGCCCGCCCTCGGCCGAGAGCGCCAGGCGGCCGGACTTGAGCGCCAGGGCCTTCTCGCCGAACAGCCCGCGGCGCCAGCCGTGCAGCACCGGCACGTCGGCCGCGTCGTCCTCGGCCAGGGCCTCGAGGTCGTCCACGGTGGCGATGATCTTGGGCGCGACGCGCTCCTCCTCGCAGACCGCCTTCAGCAGCACCTTGAGGAGTTCGACGAGCGCCCCGTTGCCACCGCTGCGGGCGCGGCCGCGCTCAGGCACCGGCACTGTCGAGGGCTCGCGGGACAGGCCGCGCTCGACGGCGGCCAGGATGTCGGCGCCGGTGCGCGAGCGCTCGAACCCGGCGGGAATCGTGCGCAGCCGCCCCAGGGCCTCGACGCTGCGCGGCGCGGAGGTGGCGATGTCGATCACCGCCTCGTCCTTCAGGATGCGCCCGCGCGGCACGTTGCGGGTCTGCGCCTCGCGCTCGCGCCAGGCCGCCACCTCCATCAGCACCGCGATCTCGCGGGCCTTGCGCATCCGGGAGCTCAAGCGGCGCCAGGCCTGGTCCGGATCGGCCCGGTAGGTGTCGGGGGAGGTGAGGACCGCCATCTCCTCGTCGAGCCAGGCGCCGCGGTCGGTGGCGACGAGTTCCCTCCCCAAGGCCTCGTAGACCTTGATCAGGTGGGTGACGTCCGACAGGGCGTAGCTCAGCTGCGCGTCCGAGAGCGGGCGGCGCGACCAGTCGGTGAAGCGCGACGACTTGTCGATCTTCGCCTTGGCGACGTCGTTGACCAGTTGCTCGTAGGAGACGGAATCGCCGTAGCCGCAGACCATCGCGGCGACCTGCGTGTCGAAGAAGGGCTGGGGCAGGAGCCCGCCGAGCAGCCAGATGATCTCGAGATCCTGGCGTGCCGAGTGGAAGACCTTCAGCACCCGCTCGTCGCCCATCAGCGCGAAGAACGGCGCGAGGTCGATGTCGGGCGCCAGCGGATCGACGAGCGCGGTCGACCCGTCCGGTGCCGCGATCTGGATCAGGCACAGCTTCGGATAATAGGTCGTCTCGCGCATGAACTCCGTGTCGACGGTCACGAAGGGTTGCGTGGCGAAGCGCGCGCAGGCGGAGGCGAGTTCTTCCGTCGAAGTAATCAGCTTCATAGGTCCGGCTATAGCGGAGCGCGCCGCCGAGGGCGAGACGCCGTCAGCGTGGGTTATGGGGATTGGGCGGCGTGATCACCGGAAATCACGCGGCCCGCGGCCCGCTCCGGCGCGCCGCCCGGCGCAGGGCGCCCGCGCTGGCCTTGGCCCTCGCCCGCCGCGTTCCCTCCGCCCGGCGGGTGAGCCAGTCGAGGATGTTGCGCTCCACCCGCTCGCCGGTGTCCCGGTCGGTCAGGCGGTGGATGCGGTCGGCGCGAAAGCCGCGATAGCCGTCCCGGTCGCGGTCGGTGCCGCCGACCAGCACGCGGCCCGGGCCGATCTTGAGCTCGTGCGCCTGCAGCCGGCGGACGCTCCAGGCGCCGTTGCCGTCCTCGTAGACCAGTTCGAACCGGCCCTCGATCGGCAGCACCCGCCAAGCGCCCTCTTGACGCTCGACGAATTGGCGCTCGACGAACGCATCGTGATGGTCGGCGGGCATGGCGCGGGCCTCCGGTTGCGGCGTCCGACCCGCCGCGGGCACGTCCCGCGGCGGGTCGGGCAGGGTGTCGGGCAAGGGATCGGGGTGGGGCTCGAAGGAGCCGAAAAAGCTGTGCTGGTCCATGGGGATAATATAATTGTTCATTGTTTGTTCCGCAAGCGTGGACGCACCCGCGCCGAGGCCCCGCGCTTGACTTCGCTCCCCCCTTCGCGAATGGGTGCCGCACGCTTTAGCGCGCGGGCCGACCGCCCGCGCGCCCGGCCTGCCGGCCCGGTCGAGACAGCCCAGACTCTGGACAGCGAAGACACGCCCATGCACCGCTATCGTTCCCATACCTGCGGGGCGCTCCGCCCGTCCGACGTCGGCGCGACCGTCCGCCTCTCCGGCTGGTGCCACCGCGTCCGCGACCATGGCGGCGTGCTGTTCATCGACCTGCGCGACCATTACGGCATCACGCAATGCGTGATCGATCCCGATTCCGCGGCCTTCAAGGCGGCGGAGGCGGTGCGCTCCGAGTGGGTGATCCGGATCGACGGGCGGGTGCGCCAGCGGCCCGCCGGCACCGAGAACGCGGAGCTTCCGACCGGCGCGGTCGAGGTCTACATCACCGACCTCGAAGTGCTGGGCGCCGCCGCCGAATTGCCGATGCCGGTCTTCGGCGACCAGGACTATCCGGAGGAGACGCGGCTCAAGTACCGCTTCCTCGACCTGCGCCGCGAGAAGCTGCATGCCAACATCATGCGCCGCGGGGCGATCATCGATTCGCTGCGCCGGCGGATGCGCGAGGGCGGGTTCTTCGAGTTCCAGACGCCGATCCTCACCGCCTCGTCGCCGGAAGGCGCCCGCGACTTCCTGGTGCCGTCGCGCCTGCATCCGGGCAAGTTCTACGCCCTGCCGCAGGCCCCGCAGCAATTCAAGCAGCTGACGATGATCGCCGGCTTCGACCGGTACTTCCAGATCGCGCCCTGCTTCCGCGACGAGGACGCCCGGGCCGACCGCTCGCCGGGCGAGTTCTACCAGCTCGACATCGAGATGAGCTTCGTCACCCAGGAAGACGTGTTCCAGGCGGTGGAGCCGGTCCTGCGCTCGGTCTTCGAGGAATTCGCCGAAGGCAAGCGGGTCTCGCCGAGCTTCGTGCGCATTCCTTACGCCGAGGCGATGCTGAAATACGGCGTCGACAAGCCGGACCTGCGCAACCCGCTGGTCATCGCCGACGTGACCGAGGACTTCGCCCGCGACGAAGTCGAGTTCAAGGCATTCAAGAGCGTTATCAAGGCCGGCGGAGTAGTACGGGCAATCCCTGCCCCTGGTGCCGCCGGGCAGCCACGCTCGTTCTTCGATAAGCTCAATGACTGGGCCCGCTCCGAGGGCGCAGCCGGCCTCGGTTACATAATTTTCGATTATGAACAGGCAAATGCGGTTGTTCGCGACAGCAGCGAGGGACCGATATCAGCAGAAGACATGCGTGCGGAGCTAGCACAACGCGGTGCACCGATCGTCGGCAAAGGCCCGATCGCAAAATTTATTCCGCTCGAGATTCAGAAAGCCATCGCCGCCAAGGCCGGCCTCAAGGCCGGCGACGCGGTGTTCTTCTCCGCCGGCCCCGAGGCCAAGGCGGCGGGGCTCGCCGGCAAGGCCCGCATCCGCGTCGGCGACGAGCTGAACCTGTCCGACAAGGACCAGTTCGCCTTCTGCTGGATCACCGACTTCCCGATGTACGAGTGGAACGAGGACGAGAAGCGGGTCGATTTCTCGCACAACCCGTTCTCGATGCCGAATTTCGACCACGACGCCTTCATGGCCCTCGACCCGGAGGACCACGCGACGATCCTCGGCATCAAGGCGTTCCAGTACGACATCGTCTGCAACGGCATCGAATTGTCGTCGGGCGCGATCCGCAACCACCGTCCCGAGGTGATGGAGAAGGCCTTCGGCCTCGCCGGCTACCCGAAGGAGGTTCTGGAGGCGAAGTTCGGCGGCATGCTGAACGCGCTGAAGCTGGGGGCGCCGCCGCACGGCGGCATCGCGCCGGGCGTCGACCGCATCGTGATGCTGCTCTGCAACGAGCCGAACATCCGCGAGGTGGTGCTGTTCCCGATGAACCAGCGCGCCGAGGACCTGATGATGGGCGCGCCCTCGGAGGTGACCACCAAGCAGCTGCGCGAGCTGCATATCCGCCTCAACCTGCCGCAGAAGCAGGGCTGATCGGCGGACGTGCCCGGTCTCGTCGCGGTCGTCGTCGCGCATGACAGTGCCGGCGTGCTGCCGGCCTGCCTGGCCGCGCTCGCCCGCGAGCACGTCCCGGCCCTCGTCGTCGACAATGCCAGCCGCGACGGCTCGGCGGACCTCGCCGCGTCGCTCGGGGCGCGGGTGCTGCGGCTCCCCCGCAACGAGGGCTACGGCCGGGCCAACAATGCCGGGATCTGGGCGGCGGGGCGGGCGGAATACGCGCTCATCGTCAACCCCGACGTCGAGCTTCAGCCGGGCGCGGCCGACGCCCTTCTGGCGGCGGCCGAGGCCTATCCGGATGCGGGGCTGTTCGCGCCCCGCATCGTCGAGCCCGACGGGCGCTTCTTCTACCAGCCGCGCTCGCTGCTCGCGCCCTACCTCACCAATCCGCGCGGCAAGCGTCATCTTCCCGAGGGCGATGCCTGCGCGCCGTTCCTGTCCGGCGCCTGCCTGATGGTGCGCCGCGACCTGTTCCTGTCGCTCGGCGGCTTCGACCCCAACATCTTCCTGTTCTACGAGGATGACGACCTCTGCCGCCGGATCGCCGATGCGGGCAGAGCACTCGTCCACGTCCACGGCGCGGTGGCGCTCCACGGGCGCGGCGCGTCGAGCGCGCCGGAGCGCGGCCGCGTGCACCGGTCGCGCTGGCACCAGGCCTGGTCGCGATCCTACGTCGCGCGGAAATACGGCCTGCCCGATCCGACCGCCGCGATGCTGGCGACCAACGGGTTCAAGGCGCTCCTGTCCGCGCTGTCCTTCCGGCGCTCCGGGATCGAGCGCTACGGCGGCTCGGTCGCCGGCGCCTGGGCGGCCCGGCAGGGCCGCACCGCCCTGGCGCGGGAGGGATTGGCCGAGCAGCCGGGGGCCGGCGCATGGTGACGGTCGCCGCCGGCCTCGGCCAGCCGCACAACGCCTTCGGGGCGGTCCGCTTGGCGCTGGCGCTCCTCGTCGTGGTCTCGCACGCCTTCAGCGTCACCACCGGCGCCATCCTCGACGAGCCGCTCACCCGCCTCACCGGCTACACCTTGGGCGAGCACGCGGTGAACGGCTTCTTCGCCGTGTCGGGCTTCCTCGTCACCATGAGCCTGATGCGCCGCGGCTCCCGCGACTACGTCGTCGCGCGGGCGTTGCGCATCGTCCCCGGGCTGGCGGCGGCGACGCTCGTCGTGGCCCTCGGCCTCGGCAGCGTGATGACGACCGTCAGCCTTCCCGCCTATTGGGGCGATCCGGGCCTGTGGCGGTTCATCCAGGGCACGCTCACCACCTTCAAGAGCAACGCCGCCCTGCCGGGGGTCTTCTCCGAGAACCCGTTCCGCTTCCCGATGGGCACGGTCTGGACCCTGAAATACGAGGTCCTGTGCTATGGCGGCCTGCTGGCGGCGGGGCTTGTCGGAGCTCTGCGCCGGCGCCGGCTCGGCCTCCTGCTCGTCGCCGGCCTCGCGGTGGCCCTCGCCCTCGCCGGCCTGCGGGGCGGCGAGATGCCGAAGGCCCTCGAAACCGCCTTGCGGCTGCCGCTGATCTTCTCCGCCGGCGCGGCCCTCTTCCTCTACGCCGACCGCGCCCGCCTGAGCTGGCCGCTGGCGCTGGCGCTGCTGGCCCTCGCCGGCCTCCTGCACGGCACCGCCCTCTACCCGCCCGCGCTCTTCCTCGCGGAGGCCTATGGCGTGCTCTGCCTCGGCCTCGGCCTCCCGATCCGCCACCCGGCCCTCGACCCGCGGGCGGACCTCTCCTACGGCAGCTATCTCTACGGCTGGCCGGTGCAGCAGAGCCTGCACGCGCTGTTTCCCACGGCCTCCGCCTGGCTGCTGCTCGGGCCGTCGCTCGTCCTCACCCTCGCGGTCGCGGCCCTGTCCTGGCGCTTCGTCGAGCGGCCGGCCTTGGGGTGGAAGGCGCGGCTGATGGGGAGGCGGGAGGCTCTGGCCTGAGCGCCCCCGCTCGCGACCTGTGGCCTCGCGCCGGACCGCGCGGTATCATGCGCGCATGACTCGCGGCGAAGCCATCATCCAGCTCACGGCGCAGGCCGACAGCGTGCGGGCCATGGGCGCCACGTCGCTCGATCTGTTCGGATCGACCGCCCGAGATGACGCCCGGCCCGACAGCGACCTCGACCTGTTCATCGATGACGATCCCGAGAGCCGCTTCAACGGTCTCGACCTCGTCGGCATCAAGCTCTTCCTTGAGGATCGGCTGGGAACCGAGGTCGACGCGACCACCCGCGACAGCCTGCATCCGCGGTTACGGGAGCGCATCGAGCGGTCCGCGGTGAAGGTTTTTTGATGGCTCCGCGCGAATTCCGCCACGCACTCGACGACAGGCTTGCAGCCATCGACGGCACTCGACGCGCGACGGCAGGCAAAGACCTCACGGATGACGTCGGCGATCGGTTGCTGAAACACGGTGTGCAACCGGGCATCGAGATCACCTCCGAGGCCAGCGGCGCGGTGCCGGTCGACATTCAGGCACGCCGACCGGAAGTTCCCTGGCGCAAGATCCGCGGCATCGGAAACGTGCTGCGGCACGAGTACCATAGCCTGTCCGACCGCATCATCTGGGGCATCGTCGTGGACGAGCTTCCGGCACTGCGGAGCGCCGTGGTCTTCCTTCTATCAGACCCTCACCAGGACGATGGATCGGGTGCGCCGTGAGGCCGCGCCGCTGAAGCGCCGAGCGTCAGGATCTGCATAACCCATATCCTGTATCGCACGCGTCAATCGTCTATTCGCGCAAGAGCGTCCATGCCCCCCACCCGCGACCCCTCCCTCGACGATCTCGACCCGAAGAGCGCGCAGAGCCTCCACGCCTCCCTCTCGGCCGAGATCGCGGAGCACGACCGGCGCTATCACGGCGAGGATGCGCCGACGATCTCGGATGCCGAGTACGACGCCCTGCGACGCCGGCTCGAGGCGATCGAGGCGCGCTTCCCCGATCTCGCCGGGACCGGCGAGGCCTCGGCCAGCGTCGGCGCCAAGGCGTCGGACAAGTTCGCCAAGGTGCGGCACGCGGTGCCGATGCTCTCCCTCGGCAACGCCTTCTCGGACGAGGAGATCGGCGACTTCGTCGAGCGGGTGCAGCGCTTCCTCGGCCTCTCCGCCGGTGAGCCGGTCGCCTTCACGGCCGAGCCGAAGATCGACGGGCTGTCCCTGTCCCTGCGCTACGAGGGCGGCCGCCTCGTCACCGCGGCGACACGGGGCGACGGCGAGGTCGGCGAGGACGTGACCGCCAACGTGCGGACCATCAAGGAAATTCCGGAGCAGCTGGCGGGCGGGGGCTGGCCGGAGGTGTGCGAGGTCCGCGGCGAGGTCTACCTGTCGCATGCCGATTTCGCCGGCATCAACGCCCGCCAGGAGGCGGCCGGCAAGCCGCTCTTCGCCAATCCGCGCAACGCCGCCGCCGGCTCGCTGCGCCAGCTCGATGCGGGCATCACCGCCTCGCGCCCCTTGCGCTTCTTCGCCTATGCGGCCGGCGAGATGTCGGACCAGCCGGCCGATTCGCAGTTCGAGATGATCGAGGCGTTTCGCGAGTGGGGCCTGCCGGTGAACCCGCTGACGGTCCTGTGCGCGGACGCGGTCGCGATGCTGGCGCATTACCGGATGATCGAGGCGAGACGGGCCGATCTCGGCTACGACATCGACGGCGTCGTCTACAAGGTCGACGCCTTCGCGCTCCAGCGCCGCCTCGGCTTCGTCGCCCGCGCGCCGCGCTGGGCGCTGGCCCACAAGTTCCCGGCCCAGCGCGCCACCACCGTCGTCGAGGCGATCGACATCAATGTCGGGCGCACCGGCTCGCTCAACCCGCTGGCGCGCCTCAAGCCGGTGACGGTCGGCGGCGTGGTGGTGTCGAACGCGACGCTCCACAACGAGGATTACGTCCACGGCGTCGATGCCGACGGCAACCCGATCCGCAGCGGCGTCGCGGTCTGGAAAGGCCAGACCCTGCGGGACGACGCCGACCTGGCGCAGGGGTCGGACGTGCGCGTCGGCGACACGGTGGTGGTCCTGCGCGCCGGCGACGTGATCCCGAAGGTCGCCGACGTGGTGCTGGAACGCCGGCCGACGGATGCCGTGCCCTACCGCTTCCCCGAGACCTGCCCGGCCTGCGGCAGCCACGCGGTGCGCGGCCTCAACCCGCGCACGGGCAAGCTCGACGCGGTGCGCCGCTGCACCGGCGGCCTGATCTGCCCGGCGCAGGGGCAGGAGCGGCTGAAGCACTTCGTGTCGCGCAACGCCTTCGACATCGAGGGGTTCGGCGAGACCTATATCGAGACCCTGTTCGAGGCCGGCCTGGTACGCCAGCCCGCCGACCTGTTCCGCCTCGATTTCGAGCCCCTGAAGGCCGCCGTGGTGGCGCGGCGCCAGGCGCTCTCGGCCGAGCGTGCGCTCGCCGCCGGCAAGGAGATCAAGAAGGCGGCCAAGAAGAAGGACGACGAGGACAAGGCGATCAAGAACCTGCTCGCCGGGGTCGAGGCGCGCCGGAAAATCCCGCTCAACCGGTTCATCTTCGCTTTGGGCATCGAGCAGGTCGGCGAGGCCACCGCCAAGGCGCTCGCCAAGCATTTTCCGGACATGCCGGCCCTGATGGCGGGCGTCGCCGCGGCGGCCGCCTGCCAGCCGGGGCCGGACTGGATCGCGCTCGCCAGCCTCGACCGCGTCGGCGCCACCACCC
Organism: Methylobacterium tarhaniae; assembly: GCF_001043955.1. Lineage (GTDB taxonomy): Bacteria > Pseudomonadota > Alphaproteobacteria > Rhizobiales > Beijerinckiaceae > Methylobacterium > Methylobacterium tarhaniae. The sequence goes on from NZ_LABZ01000171.1 coordinate 8,717, forward strand.
GCGACCGGTTGCTGGACGCGGCGAAGACGCCGGAGGTCGACCTCCTGGCCGGCGGCGCGGTGGCGCGTCTGTCGGCGCCGCAACGCGACTCCCTGGTCGAGGCCTACGGCGATTCCGCGGGCGTGCGGGCGGCGGTGGAGCGGGCGGCGGCGCAGGTCCCCGGCGACGCCTACCGGGCGCTCGCCGATGACGGCGAGATCGGCGCGGTCACCACCGCCTCGCTGATCCAGTTCTTCTCGGAGGAGCACAACGTCGCGGCGGTGGAGGCCCTGCTCGCCGAGGTCGAGACCGAGCGGGCGGCGGCCCCGGCGCAGGCCGCGGCCTTCAGCGGCAAGACCGTGGTGTTCACCGGCACACTGGAAAAGATGACCCGCAGCGAGGCCAAGGCGACGGCCGAGCGCCTCGGCGCCAAGGTCTCGGGCTCGGTCTCGGCCAAGACCGACCTGGTGGTGGCCGGGCCGGGCGCGGGCAGCAAGCTCAAGGATGCCGAGAAGCACGGGGTCAAGGTGGTCTCGGAAGACGAGTGGCTGGCGATGGTGGCGAGCGCTTGAATTCCGGCGCCGTCGCGGGGACAAGCGGGGCATGACCAGCCCCCGCACCCTCGCGATCGATTTCGAGACCGCCAACGAGCGCCGCGACAGCCCCTGCGCCGTCGGCCTCGCCTGGATCGAGGGCGGCCGGGTGGTGCGGCGGGAATCGCGGCTGATCCGGCCGGCGGAGATGCGCTTCTCCCCCGGCAACATCCGGGTCCACGGCATCCGGCCGCGGGACGTGGCGGGGGCGCCGTCCTTTCCCGAGGCGATGGCGCCGTTCCTGCCGGAGATCGCCGGGAGCCTGGTGCTCGCGCATAATGCGAGCTTCGATGTCGGGGTGCTCGCCGCGACGCTCCAGGCCTACGGCCTGCCGCAACCGGCCTATACCTCGCTCTGCACCGTGCAGCTCGCCCGCCGGCACTGGCCGGGGGAGGGCGGGCAGGGGCAGGGAACCTACCGGCTCTCGGCGCTCGCCGCGCGGGTCGGCGTGACCTTTCGCCACCACGATGCCGGCGAGGATGCCTATGCCTGCGCGGAGATCGCGCTTGCGGTGGTGCGGGAGGCGGGCGCGCCGGACATCGCCAGCCTCGCCCGCCGCATGGGCCTCGCCCGCGAGCGGGCCGGGGAGGGGGCACGCGCGCCGGACGGGATCGCCGCCCGGGCCCTGCGCGGCGTGGCACCGAGCCGCACCCGCGCGCCGCTCCTGCATTTCGTCGTCCGGGGCAGCACCGGCACGCCCTACGACGTGCGGCTCGTCGAGAGCCGCGACGGCCCGCGCCTGCGCTGCTCCTGCGCCGGAGCGCGCTTCCGGCCCGATTGCCGGCACGTCCGGGCCCTCGCCAACGGCGAGATCGACGCCCTGCTGTCGGGCAATCCGGGGGACGTGGCGGCCTTGGCGGGATTGCTGCGGCTGGCCTGAGGAGAGGCCCCGGGCGGCCGTCGGTCGCCGGTCGTCAGGGGACCAGACACGACAAAGGCGGGTCCGCGCTCGCGCGCGGCCCGCCTCGTACGGTGACGGCGGTCGTTGAGACCCGCGAAAGCTTTAGTGAGCTTCGCGCAGGGCCACGGCGTTCGGCGTCAGGCCGAAGCGCTCGGCGAGGTGCCAGCGCAGCTCGCGGGAGGAGTGATAGCCGTAGCTCTTGTCGATCAGGTGGCTCACGTCAGTGGAGCCGCCCTCGCCGAAACGGCTGATCTGGTCGACATGGAAAGTAGAACCGTCGTTGAAGACGGTCGGCGCGCCGTCGCGCCGGGTGAACTCGAACAACATGATGTCTTTTCTTCTATCGTTGCGGCGCTCTCGGGAGAGAGCGACTGTGCGTGGCAGGCGGCCGAGCGGCCGCCGGCGGAGCGTGTCATGAGCCCGCAGGCTCATAACGCTCCAATGCGGCCGAGGTTCCGTAACCTTAACCGGCAATCGATTAAGATCACGTTAACCCTGGCCGAGGGTCGCCCTTAGGCGACCTGCAGGTTCACGGCCGACATCTTCGTGCTGTCGCGCCGGTCGGCCTGCAGCTCGTAGGAGACCTTCTGGCCCTCGACGAGGCCGCGCAGGCCAGCCCGCTCCACCGCGGAGATGTGGACGAAGACGTCCTTGCCCCCGTTATCCGGCTGGATGAAGCCGAAGCCCTTCTGGTCGTTGAACCACTTGACAGTACCAGTATTCACGCGGTCGTCCTCGTCTCGTTAGAAGTCGCAGCGGGCCGCCCTCGGGGCGAGCACGGCGCGGCGCGACGGCGCCAATGGTTCGGGAGGGGGCTCGTATTCGCGGGGCTTCGAAAAGCGCCTGCGGGGCCATCGCCCGGGGCTGCCCGCCCGTTGCCGCTGAGACCCATGTAGGGACCCAGTCTGTCCGGAACAAGGCAGGGTTTCATGTTCGATGCACGGGACACGTGTCAGCGGTTGGTGCGCCCGCGCTGGTTGGGGTCGACGCCGCCCTGCGGCGTGGTGTCGTTCGCCACGTCGCCCTCGTCGGTATTGGCCCCGGCCAGGTCCTCGGGGTCGCCGCCGGACATGGTCATGCCCTTCGAGGTACTGATGCCGGGATTGCCCTTCAGGTCGGCATCGGTCGGCGTCGTGGTCTTCGGCTGCTTCGAACTCATGCGGGCTCTCCGGGAATGAAGCCGCTCAACGGTTGAGGGCGTGTTCCAGTTCGCTGCGGGTCATGCGCGAGCGGCCCTTGATGTCGCGGCGCCTGGCCTCGTCGTAGAGGGCGGCGCGGGTGGCATGAGACCGCGTGTCGCGCTCCTTGGCCCGGGTGCGGCGGAAATTCGCCCGGTTGTCGGCCGGGCTCTCCTGGTTCGAGGCGCCGGCTTCGCGCAGCGCGATGGCGATCGCCTGTTTGCGGTCCGTCACCGGCTCGCCGTCGCGTCGCTCCAGCTCGCCTTCCTTGAACTCGTGCATCACCCGGGCGATCGTGCCCTTCTGGGCCTCGGTGGTCTTGTGGGTGGCCATCGCGTCATCCGCTCGTCCGCGGGCGCTCGAATGCCCGCCCGATGCGGGTCAACGCCGACGGGGCCGAGGCGTTTCGGGCCGCGCGGGCCGGCCTTGCGCGGAATTCCCTGTCGCCTCCGGCAGATTGCTCCCATATACGGACGACATCGTACAGTGTCGGACGCTCCATGGCGGGTATCTCGGTTTCCCTCGAAGGTTCCAACATCCAACTCTCGTTCCAGAAGGACGACCAGGCCACCGCGGTCATCATGGATGCCAGCGCGGCCCGCGCTCTCGTGCGCGCGGTGGGCCAGCTTCTCACGGTCATGCACGAGCCGGACGAGGCCGATGCGGACGAGCTCGGCGACGAGGACGCGGCGATGCTGGACGTGACCTCCCCGGCGATCGAGGTCGGCACCGACGAACAGGGCCAGGCGGTGGTGGCGCTCCAGGCCGGCGGGCTGCCGCCGTTCCAGCTCCGCCTCACCGACGAGGAGGCGCGGCACGTCGCCACCAGCCTCAACGAGATCCTGAGCGCGCCGCGCGACGTGCGCAGCTCGCATGGCGGGCATTGATGGCGGGCAGTGACGGACGGCGATGATGCGGAAAAGGGCGCCCCGGCGGGCGCCCTTCGCCGTTCAGAACCGCGTGCCCGGGTTGGTCGGCCCGCCCGGAAGGTAGTCCGGCTCGGAGCCCGGCCCTGTCGGGTCGGTGATGCCCGGATCGTTCACCGGATAGGGCGAGCGCGGCCCGGTCGGGCCGGTATCGGGCAGCTCGTCGGGGGCGACCGGCGGCGGGATGTCGCCCGGGATGCCGCCGCCGGGGGTCGGCTCGTGGCCGGGTAGGCCTGGATTGGCCATGTCGTGCCTCCTCTCGGGTTGGAGATATGAGACTTAAACCGCCCGGCGCGGCGCAGTTCCGTGGCGTCAGGGCACCGGAACCGGCCTGACCCGAGGGTGTTGCCAGGGCATCTCATACTCCCCTGGAGAAGGCCCGATGCCGAGCATCACGCAGGCGAAGATCCTCATCATGGCGACCGACGGCTTCGAGCAGTCCGAGCTCGAAGTACCGAAGGCCAAGCTCGCGCAGGCCGGCGCGCAGGTGACCGTGGCGGCGCCGAAATCCCGCCGGACGCCGGACAGCATCCGCGGCTGGGACGAGACCGATTGGGGCCGGCCGGTGACGGTCGACGCCGATCTCGAGAGCATCGATCCGGGAGCCTACGACGCCCTGGTGCTCCCCGGCGGCCAGATCAATCCCGACAAGCTGCGCCTCGAACCGAAGGCGCTGGAGATCCTGCGCAGCTTCCTGTCGAGCGGCAAGGTCGTCGCCGCGATCTGCCACGCGCCCTGGCTGCTGGTCGAGGTCGGCGCCGCCAAGGGCCGCAAGATGACGTCCTTCGCCTCGATCAAGACCGACGTGATCAATGCCGGCGCCGAGTGGCACGACCTGCCCGTGGTCACCGACAAGGGCATCGTGACCAGCCGCAACCCGGGCGATCTCGACGCCTTCTCGGCCAAGATCATCGAGGAGGTCCAGGAAGGCCGCCACGGCCGCGCGGCGGCGTGACGCGCACCGATCGACCGGCTCCCACGGCATCAACACGGCCCGGGTGACGCCCGGGCCGCGGGCCATCCGCGAAGGCTTACCCGATCGTGCCGGCGCCGAAGGTGGTGTCGGCGAAGGCCGAGCGCCCCTCGGTCGCGCCGTATTGCAGGTAGTGCTGCATCGGGTCGAGCTTGGCCTGGGCGACGTCGCCGTAGGCTCCGAGATACGCCGTCGAGTCGAAGCTCTTCGACGGGTCGCGGCCCTCCTTCCAGCCGGACTGGTCGTAGTGCATCAGCGGGTCGATCCCGGCCGCCTTCACGTCGGCATAGGCGTTCAGGTAGCCCTCGGTGTCGAACACCGCGTTCGGGTTGCGCCCCTCCTTCCAGCCATAGGTCTGGTAGTGCCGGTAGGCATAAGCGAAGGGATCGCCACCCGCCGCCGTCGCGGCGCGGGCCACGTCGAGATTCGACAGGAGGTAGTACTCGGCGTCGAAGCCCGGATGCGCGGCGAGGTCGGCGGTCCTGCCGATCGCCGCGTCGATCTGCCGGCCCTCGGCCTGGCCGTACGCGATGTAGTGCGCGAGCGGGTCGATGCCGGCGGCCTTCACGTCCGGGTTGCGGGCGAGGTAGAGCTCGTTGTCGAAGGCGGCCGACGGGTCGCGGCCCTCCTTCCAGCCGGACTGGTCGTAGTGCTGGAGCGGATCGAGGCCGGCGGCGCGCATGTCGGCATTGGCGGCGAGATAGCCGGAGGTGGAGAACAGCGCGTTGGGGTCGCGGCCTTCCTTCCAGCCGTAAGCGGCATAGTGGGCGTCGGCGTCCTGGCCGGCGGCGAGCACGTCCTTGTTGTTGGCGAGGTAGAACAGGTCGTCGACCAGCGGCGAACCGTCGGCGGTGACCACCGTCGCGTCGGTGAACTGGTAGCGCTCGAAGCCGGTGACCCGGTCCTGGCCCTCAGGCCCGACGATCAGCGTGTAGGCGCCGTCGCGGGTGACGGCGGTGTCGGCGAGCCTGGAGTTGAACACCAGGGTGTCGGTGCCGCTCGAACCGTCGGCGTTGCGGCCGCCGACCAGGATGTCGTTGCCGGCCGAGTTGACGATCGTGTCGTCGCCGGGGCCGCCGGTGATCAGGTCGTCGAGGGCGGTGCCGGTCAGCGTGTCGTTGCCGTCCGTGCCGTTGCGGACGACGCCGCGGTTGAGCACCGTGTCGCCGCGGGCGGCGAGGTTCTGGATCCGGGTGTCGCCGGCCGGAGTGGTGTCGGGGGTGCCGTAGGGCGTGGTGGCGTAGAAGGCGCGCAGGTACTCGGCCATCGCGTCCTGCTCGGTCCCCTGCGCCGCGAAGGTCGCGGTGTTGGGCAGCGAGCGGCCGGGCGTGGCGGAGGCGAGCGCCACCTTGTTCTCGCCATAGGCCGGGAACGGGTAGTTGTCGCCGCCCAGACCCGGCGCGGTCGCGGTACCGGTGGCCAGGAAGTCGAGGGTGACGGTGCGGATGCCGCGGTTCGGGTCGCCGACGAGCTGGCCGTTCTGCACCAGCGTGTCGAGGATCCGGCCGTTCTCGTCGATGATCGCGGCGTTGAGGATCCGCTGGCCCTCGCGGGTGACGTTGCCGTTGGCGTCGAGGGTCTGGCCGGTCCTGGTGGCGTCGAACGAGAAGCTCAAGCCCCCGATCTGCGGAAACTGGCCCGGGGTCGCGCCCGAGGCGGTGGCCGAGACCGCGTGCTCGAGGAGCCGCTTCATCTCCAGCGCCGAGACCGTGGTGACGGCGAGCGCGTTGTTGAAGCGCAGGGAGTTGGTGACGTCGAGCTGCGAGATGTCCCCCGCCTGCTTGCCGGCGGAGGGGTTCGCCGCCGGGGGCAGCTCGGCGGTGCCGCCGCCGGCGGTCGAGAACGAGCCGATCGAGTCGCGGATGCCGCCGCCGTTCTTGATCGAGACCGCGACCGTCGGGTCGTACTGCTTGGCGTACCAGAGGTTGGCGTCGGCGGAGAGGTCGCCGAGATTGGTCTCCTCGCTGCGGACCTCGCCCCGGCGCCCTTCGAGGTAGACGCTGGTGCGGCCGAGGATGTTGCCGTCCTGCTGACGAATCACGTCGGCGACGCCGGCGGTCTCCTGGATGCCGTCGTTGTTGACGTCGAGGCCCTCGATCACCTCACGCACGAGGTAGCCCTTGCTGCCGGGCGCGAAGGCCGCGTCCTTCGAGCCCCAGAGCTGCGCCACGCTCGCGTCGTCCACCGCGACCGCGCCCGAGTTCTGCGGCGTGACCGAGTCGCGGATGACGGTGCCCTGGTCGTCGAAGGTGACGGTCAGGCGGCCGACATAGGAATACTCGGAGGCCGTGTTGACCAGCGCCAGGGTCTGGCCCGAGGCGTTGGTGAAGAATTGCGGGTAGGCGCCGGCGGCCGTGTCGCCGGGCAGGAGCCGGTCGTTGGAATCGGCCAGCAGGGTGTGCGAGCCACCGCCGATCAGCACGTCGACGTTGCGCAGGAGCGGCGCGAGCGCCTGCTCGTTGGCGAGCTGCTGCAGGTGGGTGCCGACGATGACCTTGTTGAGGCCGGGATTGGCCGCGATCACCCGGTCGACCTCGGCGTTGATCTGCTGGGCGAGCAGCGCGATCTCGTCGCGGCCGGTGAAGCCGTCGAGCGTCACGTTGCCCAGCGTGGTCAGCAGCGGCTCGAGCTGGGTGGTGGCGCCGATGAAGGCGATCTTTTCGCCGTTCTCGGTGATGATCGTCGACTTGGCGATCTTGTCGGCGCCGGTGCCGGTCTGGGTCGAGGTCGGGCCGGTCTGGGCGAAGGTGGCGGCGTCGCCGTCGCGGTGGACGAGGCCCGCGAGCACCGATTCCTTCGAGACGTTGAGGTTCGTCGACAGGTAGGGGAATTGCGCCCCGACCCAGGTGTCGTCGGCCGGGCCCGCCGCGCTGCCGAGATTGGCCCCGATGATGTTGGCGACCTCGTTCGGTCCGGAATCGAACTCGTGGTTGCCGAACACCGCGGCCTGGACGCCGATGATGTTCTGGATCGTGATGTCGGCCCGGCCCGGCGAGGCGGTGAGCCGGTTGTAGCCGTTGGCTCCCGACAGCCCGTAGAGCTGGTTGTAGACGCCGTTATAGGTCGCGTTCAGCTGCGGGTCGGCGCCGGCGATGAAGAACGGGCTCGGGATCCAGCCGTCGCCGGTCGAGAGGGTGATCGAGTTCGGGGTCGAATCCTCGAGCTTGTCGACGATCGCCGCGAAGTTCGGCGCCCGCTGGGTCGCCAGGAGGCCGGCCTCCCAGTCGGAGGCGTGCAGGATCTGGAGCGTGTAGGTCATCGGGGCAGCCTGCTGGGTGGTGAAGTCGAGCTGGTCCGGCGCCAGGCCCGCGAAGGCGTTGCCGGCGGTGTCGGCGAAGGCGCCCCGCGGCACGACCACGTCGTAGGCCGTGCCCGGCTTGAGGCCGGCGCCCGGGTTGATCGTCACGGTGTCGCCGGAGACGGCGACCCGGGCGGCGTCGGAGACCGCGATGGTGCGGGTGTCGCCCGCCCCGTCGGTGATGGTGATGGCGCCCGTGCCGGCCTTCACCGCCTCGCTGAAGCGTAAGGAGATGTCGGCGCCCGGGGCGATGCCGGTGGCGTTGTCGGCCGGGGTGGCGGAGACCAGGGTCGGGGCGGCCTGGTCGAGCGTGAGGCCGACCAGCACCGGATCGTGGTCGGATTCGCGCGCCGCGACCGTCCCGTCGAAAGTCGAGGCGGGGCGGTTGAAATCGAGGTTGTAGTCGATCGCGTCCGCCTCGTCGGCGTTGATGTGCCACTCGGTCACGCCGGTCACCTGGCCGTTCAGGCTGGCCGTGGCGAAGGCGTGGTCGAGGGCGCCGTAGGCTCCGTCGAAGACGTAGGAATACGGGTTCGCGAGGCGGTCCTCGGCGAGGTTGGCGAAGCCCCCGGCCTTGATCGTGTCGAGGGCGTCCTCCTTGAGGTAGGCGTTGAAGTCGCCGAGCAGGATCACGTCGGAATCCTGCGTGCCGGTGGGCTTCGTCGCCACCCACTCGGTCAGCGCCTTGGCGGCGAGCTCGCGCTGCTGCTGCCAGTTGCCCTGGCCGTCGCCCTGGTCGGCATCGGCCCCGGTACCGGTGCCGCTCTTCGACTTCAGGTGGTTGATGACCGCGGTGAAGTCCTCACCCGTGCCGTTCTCCCGGAAGGTCACCGCCAGGGAGGCGCGGCTGGTATTCTGGCCGTTGAAGAGGTGGCCGATCGTGCTCTGCTGCAGCAGGGCGGGGTCGAGGCGCGCCACGTCGGAATCGTCGAGCGCCTCGATCGTGGTGTTGAGGGCGACGCTGACCTTGCTCGGTTTGTAGATGAGGCCGACCGCGATGGCGTCGCCGCCGAGGAACTGGCCCTGGTCGAGCTGGCTGCCGGGGTTGACATAGGCGTAGGTTCCGGCCCCGGCCCGGGCGTTGAGCTGGCCGACGAGGTATTCCAGCGCGTTGCCCGGATTGCCGGGCTGGAACTGGTTCTCCAGCTCGGTCAGGCCGAGCACGTCGGCGCCGGTGCCGATCAGGGTCGTGACCAGCTTCTCGGTCTGGCGCGCCAGCTCCTCGCTCGAATTGGCGCCGCGGGGCGCTTGACCGATCGCCGTGCGCGCGCTCGACCCGGTATTGAGGGTGGTGAAGTAGTTGAGGACGTTGAGGCTGCCGACCTTCAGCGTACCGCCGACCGCGTCCGGCGCGCTCGGGCGCGGGCTGGCCTGCGTGAAGCTGTTGTCGCCGTCATTGATGGCGCGCACCCGGAAGGCGTTGGTCGGGCCGAAGCCGAGGGTGCCGGTGAGCCCGGTCACCGTGTCGCCCATGCGGGGCGCCGTGGCGGTGGAGTAGGTCGGGCCGAAGCCGTCGAGGGTCTCGATCGGCTGGTTCTGGGCGTTCGACCCGTCGTCGTAGGTGATCGTGCGCGCGGCATTCTGGGCGAGGTAGGCGGCGTAGCCCTGCGCGTCCGGCTCGAACGCGTTGGTGAAGGTCTCGGGCCGGCCGCCCGCGGCGAGGCGGATCTCGTTGAAGCGGTCGAGGTTGAACTGCTCGGAGATCGACAGGGTCTGCGGGAACCGGACCAGCATGCCCTCGTAGCGTTCGAGGTCGGGCTGGGCCGTCGTGCCGGTGCCGATCGTGCCGGCGGCCGGCAGGCTGACATCCACCGCCTGCGCCGTCACCTCGGCCGCCGAGAGCGCGCCGGCCTGGACGACCTGGATGCCGGAAGCGGCGTTGACGGTGAGCTGCGTCTCGCCGTTGAACTCGGTGACCGTGCCGGTGACCCGGACCCGGTCGCCCTCGTTGACGTCGACGAGGCGGTTGCCGGTGCCCTCGTAGACGAACACGCCCTCCGAGGTCAGCAGGTTGGCATCCTGGTCGGTCGTCTCTTCCTGGAGATAGAAGCCGCCGAGGTTGCGCTTGGCGTCCGCATCGCCGTTCTGGAAGTCGCCGACGACGAGTGCCTCGACCGTCACGGTCTGGCCGACGAGCGGGCTGGCGCTGCCGGTGCCCTGGACCACCGAGATCAGGGTCGCGTCGTCGTTGACGACGGTGCCGGTGGCGGTGCCGGCGGTCCCGCTCACCGTGGCGGTGAGGCCGGCCTGGTTCGAGCTGGCGGTGAGGAGCTTCAGCGCGAAGGTCTCGTTCGGCTCCGGCGCCGCGTCGCCCTGCACGGTGACGGTGACGACCGTCGAGGCGGCGCCCGCCGGGATCGTGCCGGTCACGGTGAGCGGCAGGGCGGGGCTGCCGGCGAAGTCGGCGGCATCCACCGGGTTGGTGCCGGTGCCGGAGAGCTCGGCGGTGAAGGCGACGGCGCCCAGCGTGCCGTTCGAGCGCTGGACCGTGAAGCTGAAGGTCGTGGTGCCGCTCTCGCCCTCCTGGCGGCTCACGGTGAGCGAGTCGGGCGCGAAGGAGATCTCCTGCGTCGCGCCCTGCGGCAGCGCCGCATAGAGGGTGGCGCCGCCATTCGCCACCTCGTTGGCCGAGACCACCAGGTTGGTGCCGGTCGGGTTGCGGTCGGCGGCGATGAAGGTGAGCACCTCCGGGCCGAGATCCGCGGACGAGCCGGCGAGCGGCGGGACGTAGGAGACGTAAGCGGCGTTCGCCGGATCGGTCACGTCGTAGACCAGGATGCCGCTCTGGCGCTCCAGGCCGACGAAGGCGTAGATGCGGCCGTTCACCGTGCCGACGGTGATGCCCTCGGGCTCCGGACCCTTGTTGTCGGAGCGGTCGTCCGGCGTGGCGGCGGTCGTCTGGTCGTTGTTGAACCGCTCCGGGGCGATCTGGGCGAAGATTTTCTCGAACTCGCCGCCGGTCTCGCGCACCTTGGTGATGCTGCCGTCGTCGTTCTGGCGGAAGATCGAGATGCCGCGGCCGCCGAGCGTGGTCAGCCGGTCGATCACGCCGTCGCCGTCGGTGTCGCCGCTGCGCAGGAGCACGTTGAGGCGGGCATAGGCCGGATCGGACTTGAGCGCCTGGAGCGCCGGGGTGAGCCGGCTGTTCGGCACCGCGCTGAGGCGCGACACGTCGCCGGTATCGTCGGCGCCGCCGATGACCCGCTGGTCGCCCTCGTTCGCCGTCACGAAGTAGGTCGCGCCGCCGGTGGTGAACGACGCGATGCTGTCGGGCTGGAGCAGGCCGACGATCGGCGTGCCGGCCGGCGTCGCGGCGATCCGGATCGAGGCGGTGCCGCCCGCGCCGTCGCGGTCGGAGGCGTCGAATTCGTTGCCGGCGAGGGAGTGGTCGACCGCGCCGAGGGGCTGGACCGCGATCGGCGCCGTGCCGGGATTGGCGAGATCGATCACCGCGACGGCGTTCACCTCCTGGAGGGTGACGTAGGCGAAGCGGTTGTCGGGCGAGATCGCGATGTATTCCGGCTCGATATCCGCCGAGGCGGCCTTGCCGGGCGTGATGGCGAGGCCGCGGGCGCGCAACGTCGCCTCGGCGCCGTCGAGGCCGCCGAACCCGACGGTCGTCGCGACGGCGGCATTCGCGGGCCCGCCCGAGACGTCGATGATCGAGACGCTGCCGACCGGGTTGCTGGCCTGGCTCGCCTGCTCGCCCTCGTTGGCGACGAGGAGGCGGCTGCCGTCCCGGGTGAACACGATCTGGTCGGGCCCGACCCCGACGGTGAGCGAGCGCAGGAGCGTGCCGTCGGCGTCGAACAGCGCGACGCGGCCGGCCGCGTCGCCGGTCGCGTTGGCATAGGCCACCGCCACCAGGCCGTTGAACACCGCGACCGAGTTCACCGCGCCGTATTGATCGAGGCCCGAGAGCAGGATCTCGCCGGTCTTGCGCAAGCCGCCTGCGGCGTCGAGCGCCACGATCTCGATGCGGTTCTCGTTGGTGTTCTGGACGTAGAGCCGGCTCGTCGTCGAATCGTAGGCCACGACCTCGGCGTTCGGCGCGGCTTGCGTCGCCGTGTCGTTGGTGGTGGCGTAGGCGCCGAGCCGCACGAGCTGGAGCGCGTTGGTGGCGGTCGGCGGCGTCGTGGCGGTGGCGCCGGACTGGCCCTGGAGCGAGGGCGCGGCCTCGAAGATCGCCGTGCCGTCGATCCGTGTGCCGGCATCGTCGTCGAGGATCGTGCCGGTGCCCTGGCCCTTCGCCACGGTGGCGCCCGAGACGTTGGCGACCGTCACCGTGAAGGTCTCGGTCGGCTCCACCGCCGTGTCGCCGGTGACGTCGACCGCGAAGGTGGCGCTGGTCTGGCCCGCCGCGATGGTCTGGCCGGTGAGGCTGCGGGCGGTGTAGTCGCTGCCGGCCGCGGCGCTGCCGTCGGCCGTGGCGATGTCGAAGGTGACGCCGCCGGCGGGGGCGGCCGTGCTCAGCGACACCGTGAAGGTGAGTTGCTTGGTGCCGGACTCACTCTCGGTCGCCTGGACGTCGTCGATCGACAGGGCCGGCAGGGCTTGCGCGGTCGCCACCGTGAACGGGGCGTAGGCGCCGTCGCCGGCCCGCGTGGTGGCGCTCTGGGTCCAGGACGAGGTCGCGCCGACCGAGGCGAGGATCTGGTCGCGGGTGCCCGAGGTCGGGCCGGCATAGCGGCCGTTGGCGGAGGGGAGGGCGACCGCGGTCAGGCCGGGGGTCAGGCCCGGCGGCAGGGCCGAGGTGTTGGCGTTGGTGCCGTTCGCCGCGAAGGTGGTGCCGCCATCCGCGACATTGATCGCGTACAGGAAGGTCGGGCTCGCGGCCGTGCCCTGATAGGCCAGGATCTGGTCGCCCGAGGTGCTGAGGGCGAAGTTCTGCGCCGTGAAGGCGGGAGAGTTGGTGCCGTTCGCCGTCGAGTCGGTGGTCGGGCGGATCACCGTGCCGGCGGCGAGCGCCGTCGGCGCCGTGTAGGTGTAGGTGCTCTCGGACGTGCGCAGGGCGTTGGTGCTGGAGCTCCAGCCGTTATCGGTGAAGCTGATGGCCGTGCCGGCCTCGACGTCTCGCAGCACGACGAAGGCGAAATCGTCGGGGTTGGTGGCGTCGTAGCCGACGATGGCGATGTCGCCGGCGGCAAGCGTCGTGGCCATGGATTCCGAGGTCTCCGGGCGCGCAGGAAGGGCGGCAGCGCGCGAAGCGGCGCCGCCTTCCTGCGCGGGGCTGTTAGGTCTTGTCGAGTCGGGGGAGCGTGCAGCGGCCTCGCCCGCGATCGTTCGACGGGGTGGGCCGGAAGGGAGGGCGAGTCTGTCGTGTTAACGCTTGTTTCGAACTGTGTTCGCTCTGTATGGGCGTTTTACGACAATGCTGTGAAGGTTGCCGAGCCGTGAAGACCGGCCTGCTTCCGACCCGCGACGACATACGATAGGTTGTATCGTTTCCCGGCGAAGCATCATTCGCCGGTCACGACGGCGTCGCGACACGAAAAAGCCCCGCCGTCGACCTCTCGACGGCGGGGCGCGGCGGCCCGGCAGGGTGGTTGTGCGGCTTCTACTGCGTTCCGCCCTTCGCCTCTTTCTGGAACTCATCGATCACGTCCTTGCCGACGCGCTTCGCCATGTCGGCGGTGACCGGCTCCAGGGCCGCCCTCCAGGCCGCCTTCTCCTCGGCGGTCAGGGTGATGAACGTGGTCTTGCCGGACTTCTTCATCTCGTCGAGGGCATCGGCATTGTCCTTGTCGGCGACCTCGTTGGCGTAGACGCTCGCCTCCTTCATCGCCTTGTCGAGCTCGGTCCGGATCTCGGCCGGCAGTCCGTCCCAGAACTTCTTGTTGGTGATCACCGCGTAGCCGATATAGCCGTGATCGGAGAGGGTGATGTATTTCTGCACTTCATGGTGCTTCTGGGTGAACATGTTCGAGGGCGTGTTCTCCGAACCGTCGACCACGCCGGTCTGCATGCCCTGGTAGACCTCCGAGAAGGCCATCACCTGCGGGATCGCGCCGAGGGCGCGGAACTGCGCTTCCAGCACCTTCGAGGACTGGATCCGCATCTTCAGGCCGCGGAAATCCGCCGGCATCCGCAGCGGCTTGTTGGCGCTCATCACCTTGAAGCCGTTGTCCCAATAGGCCAGGCCGGTGATGCCCTTCGATTGCAGCTTGTCGAACAGGCGCTTGCCGAGCGCCCCGTCGGTGACCCGGCGCAGGGCCGCCTTGTCGGGCAGGATGAAGGGCAGGTCGAAGACCTCGAACTCCTTGGCACCGAGCGGCCCGAACTTCGCCAGCGACGGCGCCAGCATCTGCACCGCGCCGAGCTGGAGCGCCTCGACCTCCTCCTTGTCCTTGAACAGCTGCGAGTTCGGGTAGACCTCGACCTTCACCCGGCCAGCAGTGTACTTCTCGGCCAGCTCCTTGAACTTGTCGGCGCCGCGGCCCTTGGGGGTATCGGGCGCGACCACGTGGCTGAACTTGATCACGATCGGCGCCTGGGCGAGCGCGGCGCCCGACAGGAGCAGCAGGGCGGTGCCGGCCGCGAGCGCGCGGCGGGTGAGCGCCCGGACGGGGCGGGACGACGGCGTCATGGCGTTTCCTCGTTGTTGTCTGTTCGTTCGGCGGTGAACCTGACAGTTCGGTTCCCCCACCGCAATGCGCCGATCGCCTAACTCTCGGGCGCCTCCGCCTCCATGCAGACCGTGCCGCCGACGGCGGTCCAGCCACGAAACCCCTCGCCCTCGCGCCGTCCCGCCACCGCGAAGCGCGATCCGGCGATCATCGGCGAGACGCCGCGATAGCGGAAATGCGGGGGCACCCGGCCGAGGCGGACGGCCGCGAGGTTGAGGAGCAGGCTCGCCTGCATCGGCCCGTGCACCACCAGGCCGGCATAGCCCTCGACCTGCGTGGCATAGGGGTGGTCGTAGTGGAAGCGGTGGCCGTTGAAGGTCATGGCCGAGTAGCGGAACAGCAGCACGGAATTGGCCTCGACCGACCATGCGGGCTCGTTCCCGGCATCCTCGGCGGGGGCGGGCTTCGGCGGCGGCGCGGCGTCGCCCGGCCGGCTCGCCTCGCGATAGACGATGTCCTGCCGGTCGCGGATCGCCGGGCCGCGCTCCGTCAGGTAGTCGTGCCGCACGGTGACGAAGCAGAGCGTGCCGGTGCGCCCTCGCTTCACCGCCACGTCCGCCACGGTCTCGCGCCGCACCACCCGGTCGCCGATGCGCAAGGCGCCCAAGGTCTCGACCTCGCCGCCGGCCCACATCCGCCGCGGCAGCGGCACCGGCGGCAGGAACCCGCCCTTCGCCGCGTGGCCGTCGGGCCCGAGCGCGTCGGCGGCCGGTGTCTCGGGGCCGAGGCACCAATGCAGGGCGAGGGGCGCCTCGCCCTCGGCCACCGGGGCGAGGTGAGGGGCGAGCGTCGCCCGGTACTCGGCCACGAGGCGCGGGGTGACGAAGTCCTCGACCTCCCGGCTGCGGCCGATCCAGCTGCGCAAGTGGTCGATGTCGATGTCGGGCATCCCGAATTCCCCGTCGCGTCCGTCGTGCGCATCATGCCGGGCCGCGCCGATCCGTCCAGTATCGGGCCGCCTTCGCGCCTGCACACCTGCTGCCTGGACCGCGCCCCGGCCCAGTGCTTAACTCTCTGTCAACAAATACCGGAGGAGGCGTCACGTGGCTGCGCAGCACAGGTGCATCGCGATCGTCGGTCCGTTCCAGAGCGGGAAGACCGCCTTGCTCGAGGCCATCCTCCATCGCACCGGCGCGATCGACCGGCCCGGGCGCGCCGGCGCCCGCCTCGGCGACACCTCCCCCGAGGCGCGGGCGCACGGCATGAGCGTGGAACCCGCCTTCGCCACGACACGCTTCCTCGGCGAGGCCTTCACCTTCGTCGATTGCCCCGGCTCGATCGAGTTCGCCCACGACCTCAAGGCCGTGCTGCTCGCCTGCGATGCCGCGATCGTGGTCTGCGAGGCGGACGAGCGCAAGCTGCCGGCCCTGGAGCTGACCCTGCGCGAGCTGGAGGCCGCCGGCATCCCGCGCCTTCTCTTCATCAACAAGGCCGAGACCGCGCCGGGCTCGCTGCGCGATGCCCTCGCGCTGCTGCAACCCGCCTCCCGGGTGCCGCTGCTGATGCGCCAGATTCCCCTGATGGAGGGCGAGGCGGCGGTCGGCTTCATCGATCTCGCGCTGGAGCGCGCCTTCATCTGGCGCGAGCAGGCACCAAGCGAGGTGGTGGCGCTGCCCGACGGCGAGCTGCCGCGGGAGAAGGCCGAGCGCTACACGATGCTGGAGCGCCTGGCCGACCACGACGACGCCCTGATGGAGGACCTGATCGCCGAGGTGGAGCCGCAGGCCGACCGGGTCTTCGCCGACCTCGCGAGCGAGCTGCGCCGGGGCCAGGTGGTCTCGGTGCTGTTCGGCTCGGCCGAGCACGGCCACGGCGTCACCCGCCTCCTGAAGGCGCTGCGGCACGAGGCGCCCGGTCTCCCCGAGACCCGGGAGCGCCTCGGCGTCGCGGCGGAGGGGGCGCCGCTGGTCCAGGTGATGAAGACCCTGCATACCGGCTTCGGCGGCAAGCTCTCGGTCGGCCGGGTGCTGCGGGCTGCGATCCGCGAGGGCGAGGCGGTGACGGGATCGGGCGGCGGCAGCGCCCGGGTGGCGGCGCTGACCCAGCTCGCGGGCGCCGCCGGCCACCGCGTGCCGGAGGTGCAGGCGGGCGAGGTCGCGGGCTTCGCCAAGCTCGACCCCATCGCCACCGGCGAGACCCTGACCACCGGGGCCGAGGCGCCCGACGCCCTGGCGGAACTGCCGGCGCCGGACCCCGTCCACGCCCTCGCGCTCCGGGTGCGCGACCGCAAGGACGACGTGCGCCTCTCGGCGGCCCTGGCCAAGCTCGCCGACGAGGACCCGGCGCTGATCGTCGAGCACCGCGCCGAGCTCGGCGACCTGCGCCTGTCGGGCCAGGGCGAGATGCACCTGCGGGTCGCGGTGGAGCGCCTGAGCTCACGCTTCGGCATCGGGGTCGAGACCGAGCCGGCGCGGGTGGCCTACCGCGAGACGATCCGGGGCCCCGCCGAGGCGCGGGCGCGGCACAAGAAGCAGACCGGCGGCCACGGGCAGTTCGCCGACGTGGCCCTGGCGGTGCGGCCGCTGCCGCGGGGCGAGGGATTCCTGTTCGAGGACGAGGTGGTGGGCGGCGCCGTGCCGCGCCAGTACATCGCCTCCGTCGAGGCCGGCGCCCGGGCCTTCACCGCCAAGGGGCCGCTCGGCTTTCCCGTCGTCGACATCGCCGTGACCCTGAAGGACGGCGCCGCCCACGCGGTCGATTCGTCGGACGCCGCCTTCCAGGCCGCGACGCGCCTGGCGATGGACGACGCGCTCGCCAAGGCCGGGCCGGTGCTGCTGGAGCCGATCCTGGCCGTGTCGATGGCCGTGCCGAGCGGCGCCACCGCGAAGGCCACCGGCCTCGTCACCGCCCGCCGCGGCCAGATCCTCGGCTTCGACGCGCGCCCCGGCTGGTCCGGCTGGGACGTGGTCGAGGCGCTGATCCCCGAGGCCGAGATGACCGACCTGATCGTCGAGCTGCGCTCGGCCACCGCCGGGGTCGGCACCTTCACCACGCGCTTCGACCACCGGGCGGAACTGACCGGCCGCGCCGCCGACGCGGTGCTGGCGCGCCAGCCGGTGCGCAAGGCGGGGTGAGGGGGCCCTACACCACGTGATCCGGCGCCAGGGCGCAGGCCGGCCCGCCGGCCAGCTCCACCTGGAGCGTGACATGGGCGATGCCGAAGCGGCGGCGCAGCAGGCCGGCGCAGTCGTTGAGGAAGGCGTTGCCGGGATGGCCCTCAGGCATCACCAGATGGGCGGTGAGCGCGGTCTCGGTGGTGCTCATCGGCCAGACGTGGAGGTCGTGGACCTCCGCCACGCCGGGGTGCTCGGCGAGGCAGCGTCGCACCTCGGCCGGGTCGATGCCCGGGGGCACGGCGTCGAGCGAGAGCACGACGCTGTCGCGCAGCAAGCCCCAGGTGCCGGCGACGATCACCGCCACGATGACGAGGCTGGTGACGGGATCGATCCAGGTCCAGCCGGTCGCCATGATGACGAGGCCCGCCACCACCACGCCGGCCGACACCGCGGCATCGGCCAGCATGTGCAGGTAGGCGCCCCGCACGTTGAGGTCGTCCTTGCGGCCGGAGGCGAACAGCCAGGCGGTGACGCCGTTCACCGCGATGCCGATCAGCGCCACGATCGTGATGGTCAGGCCCGGGACGGGGGCGGGCTCATGGAAGCGCTGCACCGCCTCCCAGGCGATGGCGCCGACCGCGACCAGCAGGAACACCGCATTGAACAGGGCGGCGAGGATCGAGGACGAGCGCAGGCCGTAGGTGAACCGCGCCGTCGGCTGCCGCTGGCCGAGGGTCGCCGCCGCCCAGGCGACGACGAGGCCGAGCACGTCCGAGAGGTTGTGGCCGGCATCGGCGAGGAGGGCCACCGAATCGGTGAGGACGCCGTAGGCGCCCTCGATCAGCACGAAGCCGGCATTGAGGGCGATGCCGATCGCGAAGGCGCGTCCGAAACGCGCCGGGGCGTGGACGTGGCCCGGGCCGTGATGGTGATGACCGTGATCGTGATGCGCGTGATCGTGGCCGTCATGGTCATGCGCGTGGTCGTGGTGCTGGCCCATGCCCGCTTCCTGTCCCTCGCGCGGGCCTGAAGGCCCGCGCGGTCGTTCCAACGCCGTAGCTTTAGGGCGAGGTCCGCGGGGCGGCGAGCCCCGCCGGACGCCGGGTCAGCCCGCCGCCAGCCGCAAGGCCGCCTCGGTCAACGCTCCGTCGGGCCGGATCATCTGGTCGAGCACCGTGAAATGGTCGTCGCCGGGCAGGGCCAGGAGGTCGCCGGGAAGGCCGGTCCCGGCCCAGGCGGCCTGGTAGACCTGCGATTGCCGGCACAGCTCCGGCAGCTCGTCGGCCCCGTAGGCCACGGTGAGCGGGCCGGCCCGGCGCGGCAGGTGGCGGATCGGCGAGAGGGCGACCACCTCGTCCTCGGTGAGACGGAGCGCGTCGTCGAGCGCCGTGCGCCGGATCGGCGCGAGGTCGAAGATGCCCGAGACGGCGAGGCCCGCATCGACCTCGGGACAGGCCATCGCGAGCGCCGCGAGGTGCCCGCCGGCGGACCAGCCCGAGACGACGAGGCGCGGCGGGCTCACCTGCCTGCGCAGATGCGCGAGCGCCACCGGGATCTCGGCGGCGAGCGCCGTCATCGTCGCCTCGGGACAGAGGGTGTAGCCGATCATCGCCACGTCGAGGCCGCGGGCAAGGGGACCCTCGGCCAGCGCCGAGAAGCCGTGCTTGTCGTTGCGCTGCCAGTAGCCGCCATGGATGAAGGCCAGCAGCGGCGCGCCGGCCCGGCCACAGCGGAAGAGGTCGAAACGCTGCCGCGCCCCCTCGCCGTAGGGAATGTCCGGCTCGGCCCGACGGGTCTCGCGGAACGCCGCACTGCGCTCGCGCAGGGACGCCATGATGGCGCTGCTGCCGGGAACCGCGCCGGAATTGTCGTAGGCCTTGCTGAGGGCCGCGCGGTCCATCCCGCGCCAGTCGCCGCCCGCCATCGTGGATCCTCCCGGAAAGATCCCGGGAGGATAGCCCGGAAAACGAAAAGGGCGGCCCCGCGCCGCGCGCAGGGCCGCCCCCATCCTGTGCAGCCCGGGGCTGGCAAGGCCCCGGATCGTCGCTTACTCGGCGGCCTGGAGGGCCGGGACCGGGGCGATGTCTTCGAGCGGCAGCGGGTTGCCGTCGAGGGCGGCCTTCAGCCGGTCCATGTCGACCTCACCCTCCCAGCGGGCAACCACGATGCAGGCCACCGCGTTGCCGATGAAGTTGGTGAGCGCCCGGCATTCCGACATGAAGCGGTCGATGCCGAGGATCAGCGCCATGCCGACGACCGGCACGGAGGGGACCACCGCGAGGGTCGCCGCCAGCGTGATGAAGCCCGAGCCGGTGACGCCGGCCGCGCCCTTCGAGGAGAGCATGGCGACGAGGAGCAGCAGGGCCTGCTCGCCGTAGCTGAGGGGCGTGTCCGTCGCCTGGGCGATGAACAGGGCCGCCATGGTCATGTAGATGTTGGTGCCGTCGAGGTTGAACGAGTAGCCGGTGGGAACCACTAGGCCGACGACGGGCTTCGAGCAGCCGGCGCGCTCCATCTTCTCGAGCAGCGAGGGCAGGGCCGATTCGGAGGACGAGGTGCCGAGCACCAGCAGCAGCTCCTCCTTGATGTAGCGGATCAGCTTGACGATCGAGAAGCCGTTGTAGCGGGCGACCAGGCCGAGCACGCCGAAGACGAAGATCGCCGAGGTCAGGTAGAACGCGCCGACGAGATACGCGAGGTTGGCGAGCGAGGCGATGCCGTACTTGCCGATGGTGAAGGCCATCGCCCCGAAGGCGCCGATCGGGGCGACCTTCATGATGATGTGGACGACGCCGAAGATCGCCTCGGACAGGATCTTGATGAAGTCGAGCACCGGCTTGCCGCGCTCGCCCAGGAAGGCGAGGCCGAAGCCGAACAGCACCGAGAAGAACAGGACCTGAAGGATCTCGCCGCCCGAGAACGCCCCCACCGCCGTCGACGGGATGATGTTCATCAGGAAGTCGGTGATCGTCTGCGTCTTCGCCTTCTCGGCGTACATCGCGATCTGCTTAGGGTCGAGCGACTTCGGATCGATATGCATGCCTGCGCCCGGCTGGACGAGGTTTGCAATGATCAGGCCGACGATCAGCGCCAGCGTCGAGAAGGTGAGGAAGTAGATCAGCGCCTTGCCGCCGACCCGGCCGACCTTCTCGAGGTTGGTCATGCCGGCGATGCCGGAGACCACGGTGAGGAAGATCACCGGAGCGATGATCATCTTGACGAGCTTGATGAAGGCATCGCCGAGCGGCTTCATGTCGGCGCCGAGCGCCGGGTAGAAATGCCCGAGCGTGATGCCGATCGCGACGGCGACCAGGACCTGGAAATAGAGGGTCTTGTAGATCGGCTTCGGTGCCGGCGGCGCGTGGGGCGCGGTCAGCGGGGACGGGATCGTAGCCATCGGACGTTCTCCCTATAATGGCTCGTGACGGGACGGCGCTGGCGGTCGACCCGCTTTGGCGCTCTTGCTCTTGGCCGTACGGCGGCTTTGGCCGTTCGGCGGTGATCGACCTTTTCGCAAGGCCTGCCGCGCACCGGCAGGCCGCGGACAGACACACATTGGCAACCGGCGTGCCAGCCGGCGAAAAATCGAAATTTTTTGTTAAGTACGGACAAATAAAAGGGTTTTCATGGGACAGGAGGGAACGGCCCCGGAGAGCCTTCCGGCGCGCCGCAACGCGGGGCGGGATCCGTTCCGGAAATCCGCAACCGCCCGGACCGGGATTTGTCGTCCCGCGGGGCGCCCGTGACCGGCTGGCGCGCGCTGCCGCGCTCCCCGGCCCTGCCTTGGCTCCTCGGCCTCGCGGCGGTACTGGCCGCGGCCTTCCTCGCCGGCCGCACCGCCGAGCGGGCGGCGCTCGCCGACCTCCGGCGCTCGGCCTCGGCGACGCTGGCGCTCCAGGTCGCGGCCTTCCGCACCGAGATGCAGAAGCAGGGGTCGCTGCCGCTGGCGCTCGCCAGCGATCCGGAGATCGCCGCGGCGGTCGGCGCCTCCCCGGATCCGGCGCTGCTCGCCCGGGTGAACGACCGCCTGGCCGAGATCGCCCGCGCCTCGGGGGCGGCGGTGATCTACGTCATCCGCCAGGACGGCATCGCGGTCGCGGCGAGCAATGCCGGCGAGCCCGGCAGCTTCGTCGGGACGAGCTACGGCTTCCGTCCCTATGTCCAGCAGGCGCTGGCCGAGGGGGCGGGCCGGCAATTCGCGCTGGGCACCGTCAGCGGCCGGCCCGGCCTCTATCTCAGCCGCCGTGTCGCCGGCCCCGGCGGGCGGACCGGGGTGGTGGTGGTCAAGGTCGAGTTCGACGGCATCGAGGCGGCCTGGCGCGACTCCTGGAAGAGGGGCGGGGAGACCGTGATGGTCACCGATCCGCGCGGCATCGTCCTGATGGCGAGCGAGCCGGCCTGGCGCTTCGGCACCTTGCAGCCCGTATCGGACGAGGAGCGCCGGCTGATCCGCGAGCGGCTCGAATTCGGCGCCGCGCCGCTCGCGCCGGTGCCGATCCACCCGGCGGCGGACGGCACCCTGGTGAGGATCGGCAACGGGGCGGAGCCGGCGCGGCTGGCCCTGCCCCTCGACGCCGCGATTCCCGGCACCACCTGGCGGCTCCACACCCTGACCCGGATCGGCGTGGCGGTGGCGCGCGAGCGGATCCAGGCCCAGGTCATCGCCGGCCTCGCGGTCGGCCTCGCTTGTCTGAGCCTCGCCGAGATCGTCGGCCGGCGCCGGCGCCTGCGGGCGAGCCTCGCCGAGGCGGCGGCCCGGCGCATCGAGCTGGAGGAGCGGGTGCGGGCGCGGACGGAAGCCCTCACCGAGACCAACCGCAAGCTCAAGGCCGAGATCGCCGAGCGGCAGCGGGCCGAAGCCGAGCGCCAGCGCCTCGGACGGGAACTGGCCCATGCGGGCCGCCTGGCGGCTTTGGGGCAGTTCGCCGCCAGCATGGCGCACGAGATCAACCAGCCGCTGGCGGCGATCCGTTCCTACGCCGACAATGCCGGCATCCTGATCCAGCGCGAGCGCCTGGCCGAGGCGACCGAGAACCTCGCCGCGGTCGGCCGCCTGACCGAGCGCATCGCCGGCCTGACCCGCCAGTTGAAGGGCTTCGCCCGCAAGGCCTCGGGCCGGCGCGATCCCGTGGCGCTCACCGGCGTGGTGCGGGCGAGCCTGGAGGTGGTCGAGGGGCGCCTGGCCGGCATCGACCTCGCCCTCGCGCTGCCCGAGCCCTCGCCCTATGTCCTGGGGGAGGGGCCGCGGCTGGAGCAGGTCGTGGTCAACCTGGTGCAGAACGCCCTCGACGCGGTCGCGGGCGTCGACGAACCACGCATCGCCGTGACGGTGCGGGTCATGGGAGAGCGCGCGGTGCTGGAGGTGGGCGACAATGGGTCCGGGCTGCCCGACGGCGGCGCCCAGGTGTTCGATGCATTCTTCACCACCAAGGCCAGCGGCCTCGGGCTCGGTCTCGCCATCTCGCGCGGCATCGTCGAGGAGTGCGGCGGCACCGTCTCGGCCGGGGCTTCCCCCCAGGGCGGCGCCCTGTTCCGGGTCGAGCTGCCGCTGGCGCCCGCCATGGGAGCCGCCGCATGAGCGCGTCCTCCGACCGCGTGATCTTCGTCGACGACGAGGAGGAGGTGCGCCGCGCCAACGGCCAGAGCCTCGACCTCGCGGGCTTCGCCGTCGAGACCTACGGCGACGCCGAGTCGGCCCTGCGGGCGATCCTCGCCGCGCCGCCGGGCGTCGTCGTCACCGACGTGCGCCTGCCGGGGCTCGACGGGCTCGGCCTGTTCGCGGCGATCCAGGAGGCCGATCCCGAGCTGCCGGTGATCCTGATCACCGGCCACGGCGACATCACCATGGCGGTGCGGGCGATGCGCTCGGGCGCCTACGACTTCCTGGCCAAGCCCTACCCGGCCGAGACGCTGGTCGCCTCGGTGCGCCGCGCCCTCGAGCGCCGGGCGCTGGTGCAGGAGAACCGCTCGTTGCGCGCCCGCCTCGACGCCGCGGTGGCGGAGGACCCGGCCTTCCTCGGCGTCTCAGCCAGCATCAACCGCCTGCGCCAGTTCGTGCGCGAGGTGGCCGAGGCCGATGTCGACGTGCTGGTGCTGGGCGAGACGGGGTCGGGCAAGGAGGTGGTGGCGAGCGCGCTCCACCGCTGGAGCCGCCGGGCCAAGGGCAACTTCGTGGCGATGAATTGCGGCGCGCTCCCCGACACGGTGGTGGAGAGCGAGCTGTTCGGCCACGAGGCGGGCGCCTTCACGGGCGCGCTCAAGAAGCGGGTCGGGCGCATCGCCCACGCCGATGGCGGCACGCTCTTCCTCGACGAGATCGAGAGCATGGCGCTCAACATCCAGGTCAAGCTCCTGCGGGTGCTGCAGGAGCGGATGGTGGAGCCGCTGGGCACCAACGCCATCCAGCCCGTCGACATGCGGGTGGTGGCCGCCACCAAGATCGATCTCGGCCAGGCCGCCGCGCAGGGCACCTTCCGGGACGACCTCTATTACCGCCTGAACGTGGTCTCGGTGGCGATCCCGCCGTTGCGCGAGCGGCGCGAGGACGTGGCGCTCCTGTTCGAGCACTTCCTGCGCAAGGCCGCCGCCCGCTTCAACCGCGAGCCGCCGCCGGTGACGCCGTCGATCCGCGAGCACCTGAGCCGGCACGACTGGCCCGGCAACGTGCGCGA
>NZ_LABZ01000172.1 GCF_001043955.1 Methylobacterium tarhaniae
AGCTGCTGGCCGAGTGGCGGGAGGCCACCGGCACGCCGCTCTACGAGGCGCTCGGGATGAGCGAGATCTCGACCTACATCTCGACGAGCCCGCGCGTGCCGATCAAGCCCGGCTCCCCGGGCAAGCCGCAGCCGGGGCGGCGGGTCGCGATCCTCCCCGTCGAGGGCACCCCCGACCCGCTGCCGCCGGGCGAGGTGGGGCTTCTCGCCATCCACCGCTCGGACCCGGCCCTGATGCTCGGCTACTGGAACCGTCCCGAGGAAGAGGCGGCGGTGATGCGCGGCGACTGGTTCGTCGGCGGCGACCTCGCCTCCCTGGACGAGGACGGCTACGTCTGGTTCGAGGGCCGCAACGACGACATCATGAACGCCTTCGGCTACCGGGTGTCGCCGAACGAGGTCGAGAGCGTGCTGATCGCCCATCCGGACGTGCAGGAGGTGGCGGTGACCGAATTGCCCGTGCGCGACGACGTGCGGGTGATCGCCGCCTTCATCGTGCCGAAACCGGGCGCGCAGCCGGCGCGGGATGCCCTGCTGGCCTGGTGCGGCGAGCGGCTCGCCGCCTACAAGTGCCCGCGGGAGGTCGTCTTCCTCGAGACGCTGCCGCGGACCCCGAACGGCAAGGTGCAGCGCAAGCGGCTGGCGGCCGGCTAACCGCCGGCCCCCTGCCCGGCCACTCCCTGCCCGGCCACTCCCTGCTCGGCCACTCCCTGCTTGGCCACTCCCTGCTTGGCCACTTGCCGCTCCAGCACCAGGAGCGCGCGCTCGGGCAGGCGCACGGTCCCGCCACTCCGCACGGCCTCCCGGGCGGCCGGCCGGCCATCCGGCGTCGTCGTGTCGAAGAGCGGCGCCCATGGCCCGGCGATCACCCGGGCCAGCTGGAAGTCGATGGCCGCCTCGCCCGCATTGGCGAGGATCAGGAGACGGCGCCCGTCCGGGGCATCGTTGCCGATCTGCATGCCGAAGGCCCGGCGCTCGCCGTCGCCCCAGGCCGCATCGTCCATCTCGGCGCCGCAGGGCGAGAGCCAGTGCACGTCCTTCAGGCCCCCCGGCGCCACGATCTCGCCGGTGAGGAAGTGGCGCCGGCGCAGGGCCCGGTGGTCGCGGCGCAGGGCCAGGAGGTTGCGCACGAACGCGGTCAGGGCCGGATCGCCGCCATCGTTCTCCCAATCGACCCAGGAGGTGGCGTTGTCCTGGCAATAGGCGTTGTTGTTGCCGCCCTGGCTGCGCGAGCGCTCGTCGCCCATCAGCAGCATCGGCACGCCTTGGGCGAGCAGGATCGTGGCGAGCAGGTTGCGCTTCTGGCGCGCCCGGACGACCAGGATCTCGGGATCGTCGGTCGGCCCCTCGACGCCGTAATTGCGCGAGACGTTGTGGCCGTGGCCGTCGCGGTTGCCCTCGCCGTTGGCCTCGTTGTGCTTCTCCTCGTAGGCGACGACGTCGGCCAGCGTGTAGCCGTCATGCGAGGCGATGAAGTTGATGCTGGCCCCCGGTCCACGGCCGGAGGCGGAAAAGATCTCCCTGGAACCGGTCAGCCCCTGCGTCAGCTTCGGCAACTGGCCGGCATCGCCCCGCCAGAAGCCGCGGGCCGCGTCGCGGAACTGGTCGTTCCAGTCGCTCCAGCCGACGGGGAAGCCGCCGAGCTGGTAACCGCCCATGCCGATGTCCCAGGGCTCGGCGATGAGCTTGACCCGGGACAGGAGCGGGTCCTGCGCCATCGCCTGCAGCACCGCCGCCCGCGGCGTGAACTCGTGGGGGGATCGGGCGAGGCTCGAGGCCAGATCGAAGCGGAACCCGTCGATCCGGTAGGCCTCGACCCAGTGGCGCAGCGAATCGAGGACCATCTGCATCACCCGCGGCACCGCCACGTCGAGGGTGTTGCCGCAGCCGGTGCAATCGATGTCGCGGCGCGGATCGTCGGGCTTGCGCTTGTAGTAGCTCGCATTGTCGATGCCGCGGAACGACAGGCTCGGGCCGGTATGGTCGGCCTCGCAGGTGTGGTTGTAGACCACGTCCATCAGCACCTCGATGCCGGCGGCGTGGAGCTGGCGGATCGCGGCCTTGAGGCCTGCGGCCCCCGCGGGCCCGAGATAGCGCGGCTCGGGCGAGAAGTAGTTGAGGGGCGAGTAGCCCCAGAAATTCGTCAGGTCCTTCTCGACCAGGAAGCGGTCGTCGACGAAGGCCTGGATCGGCAGCAATTCGATCGCCGTGACGCCGAGGCGCACGAGGTGATCGACGATGGCCGGGTGGCCGAGGGCGGCATAGGACCCGCGCCAGGGCAGCGGCACGCCCGGATGGGACTGGGTCAGGGCCCGGACATGCGCCTCGTAGATCACGCTGTCGACGAGCGGGTGGCGCAGGGGCGGGTCGTCGTGGACGGCTGCCTCGGGCGCGGTGACCACGCCCTTCGGCATCATCGGGGCGCTGTCGCGCCGGTCGAGCACGTCCTCCCGGTGGCTGCCGCGGCGATAGGGGTAGAGCGCGTCGTGCCAGCGCACCCGCCCGTGCAGCTCGCGGGCATAGGGGTCGATGAGGAGCTTGTGCGGGTTGAAGCGGTGGCCGCTCGCCGGCTCCCAGGGCCCGTGCACCCGGTAGCCGTAGAGCTGGCCCGGCAGCACGCCCGAGAGATAGCCGTGCCAGACGTCGTCGCTGCGGCGCGGCAGCCGGACCACGTCGGTCTGGGCCCGGCCCGTGGGATCGAACAGGCAGAGGTCCACCGCCGTGGCATGAGCGGAGAACAGCGCGAAATTGACCCCGCGCCCGTCGAAATGGGCGCCGAGCGGGGCCGGAACGCCGTCATCGAGTGCGATCATCCGGTCCGTCATTCCCTCGGGCACGAGCCTGTTTGGACACGAACATGCCCGCGGACCGGCCGGCTGCCAAGCTGACCGGCGGCTCCGTCCTCAGGCGGCTGCGCGCGCCGGCTCGCGGGAGACATGTGCCACCGCCTCGCGCAGGGTGTGCAGCCCGGCATCCGGCCTCGTGCCGGCGACCGAGAGGTGGCGGCGATACGGCCTCGCCCCCGGCCTTCCGTTGAACAGGCCGAGCATGTGCCGCGTCATGGCGTGCAGGCGCAGGCCCTCCTGGAGCCGGGCCGCGATATAGGGCTCGTAGGCCTCGATGGCCGCGAACGGGTCGGCCACCGGCGCCGGCTCGCCGAACAGCTCGGGATCGACGCCGATGAGCAGGGACGGCTCCGCATAGGCCGCGCGGCCGAGCATCACCCCGTCGAGGGCGATCCCCTCCACCGGTTCGAGCGCGGCTTTCGCCGTCGCGAGATCCTGCAGGCCGCCATTGAGGGCCACGGCCAAATCGGAATTCGCGCGCTTGAGGCGGTGGACCCGGCCGTAATCGAGCGGCGGGATATCCCGGTTCTCCTTCGGCGACAGGCCCTTCAGCCAGGCCTTGCGCGCATGGACGACGAGCGCGTCGACCCCCGCCGCCCGCACGGCGGCGGCCAGCGCATCGAGCGCCGTCTCCGGATCCTGGTCGTCGACGCCGATGCGGCACTTCACCGTCACCGGGATCGAGACCGCGGCCTTCATGGCGGCGACGCAATCGCCGACGAGGGCCGGCTCGCGCATCAGGCAGGCGCCGAAGCGCCCGTCCTGCACCCGGTCGGAGGGGCAGCCGACATTGAGATTCACCTCGCGATAGCCGAATTCTTCGGCGATGCGGGCCGCCGCCGCGAGATCGCCCGGATCCGACCCGCCGAGTTGGATCGCCACCGGATGCTCGGCCGCATCGAAGCCGATCAGCCGCTCCCGCGGCCCGTGCAGCACCGCGCCGGTCGTCACCATCTCGGTATAGAGCAGGGCCCGGGCCGAGAGGGTCCGGTGGAACGCCCGGCAGTGACGGTCGGTCCAGTCCATCATGGGTGCCACGGAAAACCGCCACGCACTGAAATTCCTGGATTTTTCAATCGCCGCCGTCACCTGCACCCCTCTCCATGCTGTAGCGTTCGCGGCCCTGGCCGCTGGCTTCGCCCCGTTCCGTCGCGGCCTCTCCAGCAGCGCCGTCCCTCTCCGGCCCATGCCGTCGCTCGCCGGGGAGCGCCGTGGGAACCATCATTGAGCGCGAGCGCAAGGACGGGTCCATCGGGTACCATGCCCAGGTAGTCGTCACGCAGGACGGCGTCACCCACCGCGAGACCAAAACCTTCGACCATCGGCCGGTGCCTGGATCGAGAAACGGAGCATCGGGAGCGACGCTCTCGGCACGCGAGCCGCGTGTTTAGGCGAGCCCCCGGTCGGTCGTGGCATCGCACCCTCATTTGCTGTCAAGCTCTCGACAGTCGCGTCCGCCGGGCGCAGCGGGTCGGCGACCGACTATCAAGCGATATCCTCCGTCAGAATTCCATGCCGAACTTGACCCGGACATTGTGCCGCTCGAACTGGTTCAGCCCGAGGGCACGGCCGGCCAGAGCCGGATCGGCGTCACGGCCCCAGATCTGCCCCGCATACGCGATGGTCAGCCAGATCTTCTCGGTGAACCTGTGATGCAGGGCCGGTCCCATGGTCAGCGCTTCACTCTCCAGCCGGTTCAGGAAGGTTCCTTCATAGCCGCGCAGGTAACGCACCTCCGGGCCCAAATAGGTATTCTCCCCCACTCGTCCCACGAGAGCGTTCGACCACAGGAATGTGGAGGAGCGATAGCCGGGGCCGCCACCTCGCTGGCGACCAGCCGCCGGCTCGAAGCTGACGTTGCTGCCGTACCAGAGCTTGTCCGGCACCACCTGAACGTCGAGCTGGAGCAGGCTCTCGATGTCGAAGATGTCGGCGCCGTTACCTTCGACGGGCAGAATGCGCGTAAATCGCGGGCGCACCTCCACGGCGAGCCCCAGCGGCTGCTCCTTCGACGCTTTCAGGAATTGATACTTCACCTCCATGGATACGCCATCGAAGGTACCATAAGACTTGTCGTCCAGATCCAGGATGTTGCGTTGCCGCCGCAGCGCGCCGAAAGCGCTGAACTCGATGCTCAGCTTGTCGATGGGATTGAACTGGTAAGCGAACCGCGTGTCGAGCACACGATACGTCGACGAGCCGGGGCCGTCCCTGCGCTTGCCGATGCGCGTGACGGTGTCGATCACCGCTTCCTGTTCTCCCTTCTCACCGGCATCAGAGCCTTCCGTGAAACCGAACAGGTGCTCCGTATCGACGTCCTTCTTGTCGCTACCCTTGTCCGACGTCTCAGCCTTGTCCTGGTCGGCGTCACGCGCACCGTCCTGGGCTGTCTCGGGCTTGCCACCAGGCTCAGCCCGAACGGGCGCCGGAACAGAAAGGGCAAGCAGTATACCCGCCGCTGCCGACATGCGCCGGACGGGCTTGGTGCTTCCACTCATGATCGCGCAACGGCCTCAGGTATGCAGTGGTCCAGTATCCCTGCTTAGAGACGATGCCGGCTCACCTGCCTGCTACAAGAAAGCCACACTCACAGGAACTTCAGGCCGCAGGGGATTACGCGGCGACGCGCGGTTCGCAGGGAGTTCGGACTCTGCCAAGCGCGACGACGCGTCGCCGCACGCGATCGAGCAGGCGCCCCCGAAGGCCGGCCAGCGCCCAGCAGATCAAGATCGAGGCTGCTTGCCACCAGGGACATGACTGGGCCGGAACGGCGCACCACGAGGCGCCGCTCCGATGCCGCCAAAGGATGGCGGAGATCGTAGGCTTGAGGCCTGGGGCAATGTCCTGCCATTCGGCCGACAGACTTCGATCAGCGATTTCAGCTCCGTCCACTCGACGTCCGCCAGCATCGCGTCCTCTCTCGACGCCGAGAACGCTCACACCCGCACTCCGTCCAAACGACAAAAATTCTGGTGCTTGAATAATTCAGCTGAAGTACCAACTGTCGTAAAAACCATCATATCCCATTGTCAATCCCACAGCGTCGACAGTGATAGTCCCCCCATCCGCTATGTGGAACGTGGTTTTATTGGCGGACAGGTTTTCTTCGATGGAAGCGATGGTAGGACCGCCTGTCGTTGAGGATGGCGGCTTGTGGAAGAGCAGACGATCAACGCCGGTTACAAAATTATTGATCACATCATGAC
This sequence comes from Methylobacterium tarhaniae, assembly GCF_001043955.1. Lineage (GTDB taxonomy): Bacteria > Pseudomonadota > Alphaproteobacteria > Rhizobiales > Beijerinckiaceae > Methylobacterium > Methylobacterium tarhaniae. Next base: position 6,052 of record NZ_LABZ01000172.1, read on the forward strand.
CAACAAACATGGGGGTTGTATCGTTGATGTCGTAGCCGGAATACCCGCTCCATGCCAAATCTCCTATAGTATCATACAGAATATTATCTTGACCACTCCCAAGATTGATCGTGTCATCTCCAGACTGTCCGGGAATTTCCGGCCAAGCCTCGTATTCGGAGCTTCTTATCAAGGAATTGTTATAGTTGTTACCTAGATTTACTGTATCGTTTCCTTCTCCAGGAATGAAATATAACCGATAAAATCCGTCTAATTTGGCAGTATCATCACCACCTTCTCCAAATATTGCAACCTGATTGCCCACTGTGTATCCTGACGAGTCCACAACAAGGGCAGGCCCAGAACCCGTAACATCAAATAGATTTGCGCTATCGTTGCCGCTGATGCCAAATGATCCGGCAAGTCCGTTCAAGTATATATTTTCGATACTTTTAACTCTATGCGTCAATGCCGGGTAAGTTTCACTTGTCTGATAGATGCCGCCAAGAGATGCGCCAGAATAACCTTCAAATCTGAAATTGTAATTATCGGCCCCCTCAAGCTCTAAAAACGTGATATAGTTCTGGCGTGTATTTATCACGCTGTCTATCACGAGAGTATCAACACCGCCCTTGCCGTCAATAATGTTGACGGCTTGACCGAATGACACTGTGGGAAAATCGCTCAACTTGAAGACATCATTTCCCTCCGTCCCTACAGGCACAACAGGAGGCGGAGGAGGTGGCGGCGGGACCAAGGTGCCCGGCAATTTTCCTTTGGCGGCATCCGGAATTGCAGACAGCGCCTTTTCTGGAAGCGGTGGAGGCGAATTGTCTTTCTTAGGCATAATCAGCACCCTCCCTGGGTGACGACATACTATATGACTCTCAGGTCCCAGCAAGCGCAGTTTCGAACCAGATTCGCTTCGCATCTAAGCCGAATGGCTATCCAACTCTCCGCTTTGGCTAAGTTTAACTCCGACACAACCTCTCGATGTCACTGTCTTTGTCGGGATTGCGACCCCGATATAGCACGTCAGATGCGATTGCTCTCTGCATATATTGCATGCGATAGGTCGCAGCAACGAACAAAAATGCAAAATATTAAAATCAATACTAGGCTAAATCGCCATCTTCACGCTCGTTTTCAATAATATATTCATGATATCGCCGCGGATTAACTTGACCTCAGGCACATCGACCCGGGATGACGCTCAGGGCAAGTAGCGGCAGGAGCCATGACCTCCAGCGCGCGGACAATCCCTCCGTCACGGACCGATGCGAGACGCGCGTGTCGTCAGATCAAAACAGTCATCTTCGTTGCTATGATCCATTTTCGATTTAATGATTTCTGTAATTTTCGCGATAAGACTTCCATGAGGCACACAAAATTGGTTTTCATGCTGACGGGAGAGCATGGCGCGAGTCACGGTTACGCCCATGCGATCGTCTCTCACATCCTATCCATGCAGACGAGACGATCGACCTCTGCCACCAATGCGGCGCGGCAGCGTTCCACCCACAATGGCTTTTCATGACTGTGAGCGCGTGAGGCTTCGCGTCCGGGCGCTCGGCCAATTGCTTTGGCCAGCAATTGCTTTGGCCATGTCGCATCCGCTCACCCGGCGCGTCCAACAGGGCGAGAGCCGGCGCTTAGGCAGATCTCGGTCGACGGACCCGTGCATTCATCGGGCTGGTCGGGGATGGCGGGCACCCCCGACGGAATTGTCCCGCGGCACGGAGAATACAGCATCCGCTACAGCATGGCCCTCCACCCCCTCGCTCCGTCGACGCGGCGAGGACCGAGTTCGCCCCACCCATCATCGGGGCGGCAGAGGAGCGCCAGGGCGGTGAAGCAATGCGGAAGCGGGGCGGGTCATGGCCGTGAGGTGGTGACCCGCCCGGCATCGTCCATGCCGGGCCGCGTCAGGAGACGGGACGTCGGGGTCTAGTGGCCGTGCTTGCAGCCCGGGCCGTGGACATGCCCATGATCGTGCGCGTGGTGCTGGTGGTCGTGCGCATGGTCGTGCGCATGGCCGTGCTGATGCCCGTGGCCATGATCATGCCCATGATGATCGTGACCGTGGTGCTCATGCGTGGCGTGCTCATGGGCATGCGGCTCATGCCCGTGATGCTGGTGATGGTCGTGCCCGCAGGTGCTGTGGTCGTGGGCCGCCGCCTCCTTCTCCGGGCGGAACGGGCGCTGGAGCGCCGTGGCGGTGCAGCCCTGGCCGCGGATCAGCTCCGCCACCACCGGGTCGTCGAGGACGTAGAGCGCCTCGGCCGTCATCTCGGCCTGGACGTGGTTGCTACCGAGCTGCCAGGCGAGGCGGGTCAGGCGGATCGGGTTCTCGGCCGTGACCGCGAGCAGGGCTTGCGGGGCGGCGAGGATGCGCACCAGGCGGCCATCCTCCAGGCGCACCGCGTCGCCATCCTCGAGCGTCGTCGCCCGGTCGAGATCGAGCCGGAAGGCGAGGCCGCCCTGCGCCGTCAGCTCGGCGCTGCGGCGGGAACGGGCGGCGTGGTCGAGGGCGACCTCGTCGGCGACGGCGTCGGGGCGCACGGCGGCTTTGCGGACGATGGTGGTGGCGCGCTGCATCGGGTCCTCGCGGGCGGCTATGCCGGGATTTCGCCCCTCCTGTAGAGCATTTGCCCGGCCCGCGGCAGGGCCTCCTGTGGCCCCGGTGCCGCACCGCCGCGATTCGCATCCGGCCCGGCCCCGGGCTCCGGGAACCATCGGACGGCCAAGCTCATTTGGCGTTAAGCCGCGTTACGGCTAAGCTCGGAAGCAGGGCGCGGGGTCGACGACCCGGTGCCGGATCGCGACATGCACGAGGGGAAGACTCCATGAAGAAGCTCATCGCCGCCACGCTCGCCGGTGCCATGGCGCTGTCGCTCGGCGCCTGCAACACCCCGGGCGACCGCGCCGCCGGCGGCGCCGCCCTCGGCGGCCTCACGGGCGCGGCGATCGGCGCGGCGGCCACCGGCCGGGCCGGCGGTGCGCTGGCGGGCGGCCTGATCGGCGCGGCCGGCGGTGCCGTGGTCGGCGCGGCCACCGCACCCCAGTGCCCCTACGGCACCTATCGCGACCCCTACGGCAACGTCTACTGCCGCTGATCGGCCTCGCCTGAGAGCCCCCGGCGGCGCGTCCGCCGGGTGCGCTTCCACATTCCGCGGAGGCCTCGGGGGCGCTACAAGGGCGCCATGACGCCCTTGATGACGCCCTTGATGACGCCCTTGCCTCCCCGCGATTCGATGCTCCGCCGCCGCCCGGCCCAGCCCCGGAGGCGTGCGTGAGCCAGGGTGTCTGGGGCAAGCTCGGCGGTGCGAGCATCGGGCTCGCCGCCGGAGGTCCGCTCGGCGCACTGATCGGCGCGGTCGCGGGCCATTTCCTGCTCGACCGCGAGGGGTCGCTGTTCGGGCCCACCCCCCGGGAGGTGGTGTTCACCACGGGCCTCGTCGCCCTCGCCGCCAAGATGGCGAAGTCTGACGGGGTGGTGACGCCGTCCGAGGTCGCCGCCTTCGCCGACATCGTGCAGGTCCCCGAGGACGAGCGCGCCGGGGTCGAGCGCCTGTTCGACCTCGCCAAGCGCACCACGAGCGGCTTCGAGGGCTATGCCCGCCAGGTCGCCGACGCCTTCCACGAAGAGCCGGCCCTGCTCGAGGACGTGCTCGACGGCCTGTTCCACATCGCCAAGGCGGACGGCGCGGTCCACGAGAACGAGGCGCGCTACCTCGCCGAGGTCGCGGCGATCTTCGGCTTCGACGAGGCGCGCTTCGCCGCCATCACCGCCCGGCACCTGCGGCTGGCCGACGACCCCTACGAGGTGCTGGGCGCCGACCGCAGCCTCACCGATGCCGAAGTGAAGGCGCGCTACCGGGCCCTCGTCTCCGAGAACCATCCCGACCGGGCGATCGCCCGCGGCCTGCCGCCCGCCGCGGTCGCCATCGCGACGCGGCGGCTCGCCGCCATCAACGCCGCCTATGACCGCATCGCCGCCGAGCGGCGCCTGAGCTGAGCCCGACGGCTTCAAGCCCTCACAAGAGCCTCGCCCCGCATGAGCCTCACCCCCGACAGCCCGGTCGCCACCCAGGTGGTGCCCTCCCCCAACCATGACGAGCGGACCCTGCCGGTCGACGCGCTGATCCTGCACTATACCGGCATGGCGAGCGCCGGCGAGGCGCTGCTGCGGCTCTGCAACCCGCTCTCCAAGGTCTCGTCGCACTACCTGGTGTTCGAGGAAGGCCGGGTGGTGCAACTGGTGCCGGAGGCGCGGCGCGCCTGGCATGCGGGCGTCTCGGCCTGGGAAGGGGTGCGGGACATGAACTCGCGCTCGATCGGGATCGAGATCGCGCATCCGGGCCATGCCGAGGACGGAACCGTGGCGCCGTTTCCGGAGGCGCAGATCGCCGCGGTCACGGCTTTGTGCCGCGACATCCTCGGGCGCTGGCCGATCCGCGCCGACCGGGTGCTCGCGCATTCCGACATCGCGCCCGAGCGCAAGATCGATCCGGGCGAGAGCTTTCCGTGGGCGGCCCTGCACCGGGACGGCATCGGCCACTGGGTGCCCCCGGCGCCGATCCGCGACGGCCGCTTCTTCGCCGAGGGCGATGCCGGCCAGCCGATCGAGGCGCTGCAATCGATGTTCACGCTCTACGGCTACGACGTTCCGGTGAACGGCACCTTCGAGGCGCGAACGAAGGCCGTGGTCACGGCGTTCCAGCGCCATTTCCGGCCGGCCCGGGTCGATGGCGTCGCCGACGCCTCGACCATCACGACGTTGCGCGACCTGCTGGCGGCGAAGCCGGCGTGACCGAAAAAGGGGGCGCCGTGCGCCCCCTCGTCCTCAGCCGTGACTGCTGCCGAGCCGCTCCCGCGGGGTGCCGGCCTCGTGGGACGTGGCGGCCTCCCGGGGCGCAGGAACGGCAGCCTGGGTCTCCGCCGCGCCGCGGGTGCGCCACAGGCTGTAGACGATGCCGCCGGCGAGCAGGACCACGGTCACCACCAGCGCGACCCAAGGCTGGATCTCGATCAGCTCGAACGTGTCCGCCACCACGATCTTCAGGCCGATGAAGATCAGGATCAGGGCGAGCGCGGTCTTCAGGTAGGCGAAGCGGTCGACCATCGCCGCAAGGGCGAAGTAGAGCGCGCGCAACCCTAAGATCGCGAAGATGTTCGAGGTGTAGACCACGTAGGTGTCGGTGGTGATGGCGAAGATCGCCGGCACGCTGTCGACCGCGAAGATCACGTCGGCGCCGTTCACCAGGACCAGCGCCAGGGCGAGCGGGGTGAGCCAGCGCACCGGCTTCCCGGTCTTCGGATCGGGCCGGCGGGTGGTGAACTTCTGGCCGTCGAGCTCGTCCGTCACCCGCATGTGCTTGCGCATGAAGCTGGTGAAGCGGTCGGCGGACTTGCTCTCGCCCTCCTCCTCGTCGCCGGAGACCAGCATCTTGATGCCGGCATAGATCAGGAAGGCGGCGAAGATCGTCAGCACCCATTCGGCCTGGTGGACGAGGGCGGCGCCGAGCCCGATCATCAGGCCGCGCAGGACGATCGCCGCCAGGATGCCCCAGAGCAGCACCCGGTGCTGCGCGTTGCGGGGGATGCCGAGATAGCCGAAGATCACCGCGATCACGAAGACGTTGTCCATCGACAGCGACTTCTCGACCACGAGGCCGGCCAGATATTCCTGGCCCGCCTGCGGGCCGATATACCACCAGACCCAGCCGCCGAAGAGGAGGCCGAGGGTGAGATAGAAGGCGGTGAGGAGCAGGCTCTCCTTCACGCCGATCTCGCGGCTCTTGTCGCGGTGCAGGAGGCCGAGATCGAGGGCGAGCAGGATGAAGATGACGGCGTGGAAACCGAGCCACATCCAGACCGGCTTGCCGAGCCACGTCATGTACAGAAAATCGACCATCGCGGGACCGTGATGCTTCGAGGGAGAAAGCATCGGCTCCGACATCACGAGCGCGAGAAGCGCAGCTCGCCAGAGGGGCCCGCAGCCGATGGCACGGACTTATGTCCCGGATGACGGCGGATCAAGGGCAGCCGGGACCAACGGCCACGCTCTTATTTTTTCGTCCTGTCGCAGCGGCAGGTTGACAGAGCCGCCCGCGTCGCGGCCTTGGGCGACGCATGACGAAGGCGAACGCGCATGTGGCGGTCATCGGAGGCGGGCCGGCGGGCCTCTCCGCCGCCGAGATCCTGGCGGAGGCGGGCCTGCGGGTCACGGTGATCGAGCGGATGCCCTCCCCGGCCCGCAAGCTGCTGATCGCCGGGCGCGGCGGCCTCAACCTCACCCACAGCGAGCCGCTGGAGCGTTTCCTCGCTCGCTACGCTCCGCCGGAGCGACGCCTTGACGCAGCGATCAGGGAGTTCCCGCCGCTAGCCCTGCGCGAGTGGTGCGAGGGTCTGGGCCAGCCGACCTTCGTCGGCTCGAGCGGGCGGGTGTTCCCACAGGCCTTCAAGGCCTCGCCGCTGCTACGGGCCTGGCTCGCCCGGCTCGATCGCCTCGGCGTGGCGTTGCGCACCCGCACCCGCTGGACCGGCTGGGACGCGGACGGCGCGCTCGCCCTGGCGGGAGAAGGCGGCCGGGACATCCTGCACGCCGATGCGACGGTGCTGGCCCTCGGCGGCGCGAGCTGGCCGCGGCTCGGCTCCGACGGCGCCTGGGTGCCGGTGCTGGCGGCCGAGGGCGTCTCCGTGAGCCCGCTCCGCCCGGCCAATGCCGGCTTCACCGCGGAGTGGTCGCCCGTCTTCGTCGAGCGCTTCGCCGGCGCACCGCTCAAGCGCATCGCGCTCCGCCTCGGGGACGAACAGGTGCGGGGCGAAGCGGTGATCACCCGCGACGGGGTCGAGGGCGGCGTGGTCTACGCCTTATCGCGGCCGATCCGGGAGGCGATCGAGGCGCAGGGCGCCGCCGTGGTGCAGCTCGACTTGCGGCCGGACCTCGACGAGGCGGCGCTGACCCGCCGCCTCGCGGCGGCGCGGCCGAAGGAATCGCGCGCCACGGTGCTGCGCAAGGCCGCGGGTTTGAGCCCACCGGCGGCCGGGCTGCTGCGCGAGGCGACGCGTGAGCTGCCGGTGGAGGCCGGTGCGCTGGCGGCCCTGATCAAGGCGGTGCCGCTGCGGCTCACCGGCCTCAGGCCGATCGAGCGGGCGATCTCGAGCGCCGGCGGCGTCGCCTTCGCGGATCTCGACGACCGCTTCATGCTGCGAAGCCGCCCCGGGACGTTCCTGGCCGGCGAGATGCTCGACTGGGAGGCGCCGACCGGCGGCTACCTGCTCCAGGCGAGCTTCGCCAGCGGCCGGGCCGCGGCGGCGGGGGTTCTGGACTGGCTCGGCGGGCGCTGAACCGCCCTCATACCGTTGCGCTGAAGGCGTCCGGCGCATCAGCGCCTGCGGCGCGGACCCATTCGGGCTTAGCCAGCGTCTTCGAACGCGTCCGTTCGAAGACGCTGCGTTATCAGAGCCTCGCGCAGAACCCGACCATGCCGGAACTGTCGGGCGGGCATAGCGCCACCGCCTCGCCGCTCTCCCGGCGGGTGAAGTTCGGGTTGCCGCCGCGCAGGCAGTAGGCCGACACGAAGGTCTCGCCCTCGTCGCAGACGAGCTCGCAATGCGGCTTGGCGCAGCCGTCGGTGCGCAGCATCCGGAACGGCAGCGCTGCGGTCGCCGCGGCGGCGCGTCCGGCGGATCCGGCCGGACCCTGAGGTCCCGTATCGCCCTTGGCGCCCGCCTCGCCCTTCGGCCCGGGCTCGCCCTTCGGCCCGGGCTCGCCCTTCGGCCCGGCTTCGCCCTTGGGCCCGGTTTCACCCTTGGGTCCTGCCTCTCCCCTGGGGCCCGCATCACCCTTGGGACCCGCTTCACCCTTCGGGCCGGGCGGCCCGGCGAGCCCGGCCACGCCCTGCGGCCCGGTCGGCCCCGGCTCCCCCTTCGGGCCCGGGGCGCCAGTGGCGCCGCAATTCGCCACCGCGATCTCGCGGGAGAGCTCGCCGGCCTTGAGCGTCGCGACGCAGTTCTGGGGCACGTAGGGGACCTTCAGGGTGAAGCGCCCGCGCTTGTCCGAGGTGACCGGAATGTCGTCGTCGAGGGTGACGACCACCCCGGCCTTGCCGACGCTGCCGGACACGGTGAGGTCGCCGGCCTCGATCCGGGCATCCCAGACCGTGATGGCGGATTGCGCCGGGGCGGCGGCACGTCCGCTCGCCGGCGCCTGCGGCTGGGCGAAGCCCGGCCCCGATAGGGCGGCAGATGCGGACAGGATCAACGCGGCGCGGAATGGACGCATCGTGTAGCCCCAAGGCATGATGGACGGCCCGCGCGAGAAGTCGAGGTGGCGGGCGGCGCACCTTGCTGTGCCGTCAAGCTGCGGTCAACTGCGCAGACGCCCGCCGGAGCCGGCCTGTTAGGCCTCGTCGTCGAGCACGCCCTCGAGGGCGTAGTGGCGCACGGTGCGGCGGTTGGCGATCAGCTCGTCGACCGTCGGCTCGCCCTTCAGCGCCCGGGCGATGGCGAGCTTCGTCGCCTCGTAATTGGTGCGGTAGAGGTCCTTGCGGTCGAGGTTCGGGTCCTCGGGGCAGCGCGGGTCGAGCCAGATCATGATGATCATGCACAGCTCGTCGAGCCCGTCGCGGGGCAGGATGCCCTCGATGATGCAATCCACGATGGCGTCGCCGGTCGCGGCCTGGACCACGCCGCCGAGAAGCTCGACGTATTCGGCGGTGTGGATCGTCGCCTTGGTGGTCATCATCGTGGCCGGGCGCACCAGCTGGTTGATGTCGCGCACCACGAACATCCGGGTATGGCCCTGGACCTGCCCCATCATCGAGGCGAAGGCCTGGCCGACCGGTCCGCGCACCGAGCCGATCAGCACCTCGGGCATCGCGTCGGTGTATTGGCCCTCGGCCGCCAGCACCGTGGCCTCGCCGGTGCGGAAGACGATCTCGCTCATGGTCCGATTCCCTCGGTTCGAATCCCGGCGCGGGTCCACCACGGCGACGCCCGCAGCGTCAACCGCGGCGAACCCATCGACCTGTCCGGAAATTGGTCTATAGGGCCGATGTCACGGGGACTTGCGCCCGCGAACAGAGCTGATGCGGACGGATGAGCGATCGCGACTGGACCCTGCGGGTGACGCCGACCGAGGCGGGCGTGCGGCTCGAACTGGACCTCGCCGACCTCGACGGCGCGCCGGTCACGGCGGCGATCGCCCTCGACCGGGCCGAGGCGCGCCGCTTCGCCCGGGCGATGCTGGCCGCCGCCGGCGACGCGGCCGAGCGAACCTTCCCGCACCCGCCGGCCCCCGATGGGGAATGACGCCCGAGGCGTGAGCCGTCAGTAGCGGCCCGGAAGGCGCGGCACCTTGGTGCCGGGCTTCTCGACCGGCTCGGCACAGGAATAGACGAACTCGGTCTGGAGGTCGGTGAACACCGTCTCGCCGACGATGGTGCAGGTCTCCCGCGCCGTCTCCTTGAGGTAGGTTGCGGCGGCTTCCGAGAAGCGGCGCCGGCGGGTGAGCGCCGGATCCTGGCCGGAGAGGCCGCAGCCGGCAATCTCCCGCAGGTTGTTCGAGACGATCAGGACCTTGCGCTCGCGGCGCTGGTCATAGACCTCGTAGGGGTCGTTGCAGCCGATCGTGACCACCTGCGGCTGGAGGCCGACATAGGTCTTCGAGATGTAGGAGAATTCGGTGCAGCCGGCCGCCGCCGCGACGGCGCCCGCCACGGCGACGAGGGCGAGCCTCCTCGGTCCTGTCCGCATCCCCGATCCTTCCCGCATCCTCAAGCCCAGCTTTGAGCCGGGGCGGGCACGGCGGTCAAGTCCGGGTCAGGAGGAAGGATCCGCGGCTTCCCAGTCCTCCACTGCGAGACCGGGGACGCGGCGAAACTCCCGCAGATTGCGCGTCACCAGTACCGATCCTCGCTGGCTGGCCTGTCCGGCGATCAGCACGTCGTGGGGACCAATCGGCGTGCCGAGGGTTGCCAAAGCCGCTCGCACTTCCCCTGCCCGGCGTGCATCGGCGGCGTCGAAAGGCACGATGGGAAATCGCAGCGCATCGACGCGTGCAAGAGACCCCGCGCGATTCGGGCTACGGAACGCGCCGTAGAAGAGTTCGTGCGCAACGACGCTCGAAAGAACGAGTCTCATCTTGATGCTGGTTGACCCGAGCCCAAAGCCCTGCATGCCCCTTCAAGAGACCGATCACAGCATTGGAGTCGAGCAAGTCCATTACGGAAAGACGTCGGAGGTTTCGCTCTCCGGCAGCGGCGGCTGATCAGCGACAGCCGCTGCGAAATCATCATCGACCGGGCCAACGAGGGCTTTCAGCCAATCCCGGTTCCCCGGTATCGGCTCCAGGATCACCGCACTGCCCTCGCGGCGCACCTGCACCGTGTCGCCTTCGAGGTGCCATGCCTCCGGCAGGCGCACGGCCTATGCGCCGTCAGTCCAGAACAGCTTCGCGATCTCGCCCATGCGCGCCTCCGGGATGCCCCTCCAGGATGGAGCCGGACGGATCTCGACGCAAGCGAGTGCCGCAGCGGCAAGCCACCGCCGCGGCACCGGCCGCCCCCCTACTCCGCCGCCACGCGGTACCGCGCCGTGTCGTAGTTCAGGATCGGCCCGAGCCAGCGCTCGACCTCGGCCACGTCCATCCCCTTGCGGGCGGCGTAATCCTCGACCTGATCGCGCTCCACCTTGGCGACGCCGAAGTAATGCGCGTCCGGATGGGCGAGGTAGAGGCCCGAGACCGAGGAGCCCGGCCACATCGCGTAGGATTCGGTGAGCTTGACGCCGATGCGCGGCTCGGCCTGGAGCAGCGAGAACAGCGTGACCTTCTCGGTGTGGTCGGGCTGGGCCGGGTAGCCCGGGGCCGGGCGGATGCCGGCATAGGGCTCGGTGACGAGGTCGGCCGGGCTGTAGGTCTCGTCCGCCGCATAGGCCCAGAATTCCCGCCGCACCCGCTCGTGCATCCGCTCGGCGAAGGCCTCGGCGATACGGTCGGCGAGCGCCTTCACCAGGATCGACTTGTAGTCGTCGTTCTGCCGCTCGAAGCGCTCGGCGATGCGCACCTCCTCCAGGCCCGCCGTGACGACGAAGCCGCCGACATAGTCGGGCAGCCCGCTCTCGGCGGGCGCCACGAAATCCGACAGGCAGGTATTGGGCCGGCCGTCGCGCTTCGAGAGCTGCTGGCGCAGGCCGTGGAAGGTGGCGAGCGTCTCGGTCCGGCTCTCGCCGGTGAACAGCCGGATGTCGTCGCCCACGGCATTGGCCGGCCAGAAGCCGATCACCGCCTTCGGGTTGAACCAGCGCTCCTCGACGATCTGGCGCAGCATGGCTTGCGCGTCCTCGAACAGGGCGCGGGCAGCCGGTCCCTGCTCGGGGTCGTCGAGGATCGCCGGGTAGCGGCCCTTGAACTCGTAGGTCTGCAGGAACGGAGTCCAGTCGATATAGGGGACGAGCTCCGCCACCTCGTAGCTGCGGAACACCCGCGTGCCGGTGAAGGTCGGCTTGACCGGCTTGTAGGCCGACCAGTCCGCCTTGAAGGCGTTGGCGCGGGCCCGTGCCAGGGCTAAGCGCTGCTTGTCGGCCTCCGACCGGGCATGGGCCTCGGCGACGCGCTTGTACTCGGCCCGGACCGTCTCGATCGTCTGCACCTTGGTGTCGGGCGAGAGCAGGTTCGAGACCACGCCGACGGCGCGGCTGGCATCGGTCACGTAGACAGCCTGGCCCTTGGCGTAGGCCGGGTGGATCTTCACCGCGGTGTGGACCCGGCTCGTCGTCGCGCCGCCGATGAGCAGCGGCACGTCGAAGCCCTCGCGCTCCATCTCGGCCGCGACATGGACCATCTCGTCCAGCGACGGGGTGATGAGCCCTGAGAGCCCAACGATGTCGACGTTCTCCTTGCGGGCCGTATCGAGGATCTTGGCCGCCGGCACCATCACGCCGAGATCGATGATCTCGTAGTTGTTGCAGGCCAGCACGACGCCGACGATGTTCTTGCCGATGTCGTGGACGTCGCCCTTCACGGTCGCCATCAGCACCTTGCCGGCGGACTGTCTCCCGCCCGCGCCCCCGTTGGCGGCCTTCTCGGCCTCCATGAACGGCATCAGGTAGGCCACCGCCTGCTTCATCACCCGGGCGGACTTCACCACCTGCGGCAGGAACATCTTTCCGGCGCCGAACAGGTCGCCGACCACGTTCATGCCTGCCATCAGCGGGCCCTCGATGACGTGGAGCGGGCGCTCGGCCTTGGCGCGGGCCTCCTCGGTATCGGCCTCGATGTATTCGGTGATGCCGTTGACGAGCGCGTGCTCCAGGCGCTTCTCCACCGGCGCCTCGCGCCAGGCGAGGTCGGCGCCCTTGGCCTGCGCCTGTCCCCCATCCTTGAAGCGGGCGGCGGCGTCGAGTAGGCGCTCGGTCGCGTCGTCGCGACGGTTGAGGACCACGTCCTCGCAGAGCTCGCGGAGCTCCGCCGGCAGCTCGTCGTAGACCGCGAGCTGGCCGGCATTCACGATGCCCATATCCATGCCGACCTTGATCGCATGGTACAGGAACACCGCGTGCATCGCCTCGCGCACCGGCTCGTTGCCGCGGAAGGCGAAGGACAGGTTCGAGATGCCGCCCGAGATATGGGCGTGGGGCAGGGTCTCGCGGATGATCCGCGCCGCCTCGATGAAGGCGACGCCGTAGCCGTTATGCTCCTCGATGCCGGTCGCCACCGCGAAGACGTTGGGATCGAAGATGATGTCTTCGGGCGGGAAGCCGACCTGCTCGGTGAGGACCTTGTAGGCGCGGGTGCAGATCGCGACCTTGCGCTCGAGCGAATCGGCCTGGCCCTGCTCGTCGAAGGCCATCACCACCACGGCGGCGCCGTAGGCGCGGCAGATCTTCGCTTCCGCGATGAACTTCTCCTCGCCCTCCTTGAGCGAGATCGAGTTCACGATCGCCTTGCCCTGCACGCATTTCAGGCCGGCCTCGATGACCGGGAACTTCGACGAGTCGATCATCACCGGGACGCGGGCGATGTCGGGCTCGGCGGCGACGAGATTGAGGAACTCGACCATCGCCTTCTGCGAGTCGAGCAGGCCCTCGTCCATGTTGACGTCGATCACCTGGGCGCCGGCGGCGACCTGGTCGCGGGCGACGTCGAGGGCGGCGGCGTAGTCGCCGTTGGTGATGAGCTTGCGGAAGCGGGCCGAGCCGGTGACGTTGGTGCGCTCGCCGACATTCACGAACGGGATCTCGGGCGTCAGCGTGAAGGGCTCGAGGCCCGAGAGCCGCATCAAGGGCTTCACGGTGGGCACCCGGCGCGGCGCCTTGCCGGCGACGGCACCGGCGATGGCGCGGATGTGGTCCGGCGTGGTGCCGCAGCAGCCGCCAACCATGTTGACGAGGCCGCTCTCGGCGAACTCGCCGACGAGCTTGGCCATCGCCTCCGGGCTCTCGTCGTAGAGGCCGAACTCGTTCGGCAGGCCGGCATTCGGATAGGCGCAGACCAGCGTGTCGCAGGTGCGCGACAGCTCGTCGATATGGGCACGCATCTCGCGGGCGCCGAGCGCGCAGTTGAGGCCGAAGGTGAGCGGATCGGCGTGGCGCAGCGAGTGCCAGAAGGCGGTCGGGGTCTGGCCCGACAGGGTGCGTCCCGAGAGGTCGGTGATGGTGCCCGAGATCATGATCGGCAGGCGCGTGCCGGTCTCCTCGAAGACCTGCCAGGACGCCGCCACCGCCGCCTTGGCGTTCAGCGTGTCGAAGATCGTCTCGATCAGGATCAGCTCGGCGCCGCCGGCGATCAGGCCGCGCACCTGCTCGGCATAGGCCTCGCGGACCTGGTCGAAGGTGACCGCGCGGTAGCCCGGATTGTTGACGTCCGGCGAGATCGACAGGGTGCGGTTCGTCGGGCCGATGGCGCCGGCGACGAAGCGGCGGCGCCGGTCCTGCTTCTCGGCGAGGATCGCCGCCTCGCGGGCCAGCCGCGCGCCTTGCGCGTTCAGCTCGTGGATCACGGCTTCCATGCCGTAATCGGCTTGAGCGATCGTGGTGCCCGAGAAGGTGTTGGTCTCGACGACGTCGGCGCCGGCGAGGAAGTAATCGAGGTGGATCTGCCGGATCGCGTCGGGCTGCGTCAGGATCAGGAGGTCGTTGTTGCCCTTCTGGTCATGGGCGTGATCGCGGAAGCGCTCGCTGCGGAAATCGGCCTCGGTCAGGCCGAGGCGCTGGATCACCGTGCCCATCGCCCCGTCGAGGACGAGGATTTTCTCCGCCGCGCGCCGGCGCAGGGCGGTCAGGATGTCGGCACCGTCGGCGGGGCGGAAATCGGTCATCGGGAGGGGGTTCCAGCGGGTCGGACAGGGTGCGGCAAGCGCAGAATCGAACCGGGCCGCGCGGTGCGGCCCGGATGAATAGAAGCGGGGAAGTGGCCCTTCAGCCTCGGGCTTCGATATCGGCGAGGCGGCGCTCGAGCTTGTCGAAGCGCGCGCCCTGCTCGTCGAGCGTGCGATCGATCATGTCGAACCGCTGCTCGAAGGCCGCGCGCATCTCACGCAGCGGCGGAACGATCATGTCCTGCGGTTCGGCCATGGACGGCTCTCCCAAAGACAGACGAAGGATCAGGCCGCCGCCTTCTCCACCACGACCGGCGCCGCGCGCAAGCCCAGCAGGTGGCAGATCGCGTAGACGAGGTCGGCGCGGTTCATGGTGTAGAAGTGGAAATCGGTGACGCCGCGGTCAACGAGGTCGAGCACCTGCTCGGCGGCGACCGCCGCGGCCACCAGCTTGCGGGTGGCGACGTCGTCGTCCAGCCCCTCGAAGCGGGCGGCGAGCCAGTCCGGCACCGAAGCGCCGGTGCGGCGGGCGAAGTTCGCGGCCTGCTTGAAGTTCTGCACCGGCAGGATGCCGGGGATGATCGGGATGTCGATCCCCCGCGCCTGCACCCGGTCGAGGTAGCGGAAGAACAGGTCGTTGTCGAAGAAGAACTGGGTGATGGCGCGGTCGGCGCCGCAATCGACCTTGGCCTTGAGCGCGTCGAGGTCCTGGTCGAGGGAGCCGGCCTCGGGGTGGCGCTCAGGGTAGGCCGAGACCGAGACCTCGAAGTCGCCGATGCGCTTGATGCCGGCGACGAGGTCGCAGGAGCGCTCGTAGCCGCCCGGATGTGCCGTGTAGGCGGTGCCGACGCCCTCCGCCGGGTCGCCGCGCAGGGCCACGATGTGGCGCACGCCGGCCTCGTGGTAGGCGCGCACCACGTCGTCGACCTCACCCTTGGTCGCCGCCACGCAGGTGAGGTGGGCGGCGGGCTTCAGCTCGGTCTCGCTCACCAGGCGCGCCACGGTGTTGTGGGTGCGCTCGCGGGTCGAGCCGCCGGCGCCGTAGGTGACCGAGACGAAGCTGGGGCCGAGCGGGGCCAGGCGCTCGATCGACGACCACAGGGTCGCCTCCATCTCCGGGGTCTTCGGGGGGAAGAACTCGAACGAGACCCGGATCGGGCGACGGCTCTCGCGGCTCGGGCGGAAGGCGGTGGGGTACATCGGCAGCCTCGGCAGATAATCGAGAGAAGGCGGTCTAAGCGACGGCGCGGTCGGGTATCCCGGACGCCGCTTCGGGGTGATGGGCGAGCCAGAGCGTGACGGTGAGCTGGTGCTCCGCGCCCCCGGCCGGGGCGAGGTGGCGCAGCCGCACGTCGGTCAGCCCGGACTCGGAGAGCCAGCCCGCGACCTGCTCGGGAGCGAAGCCGAGGCGGCGATGCGCCTCGTCCGCCCGCAGGAATTCCAGGCTGTGGGGGGCAAAATCGACCACAAGGAGGCGGCCGCCCGGGGCGACGAGGCGGGCGGCCTCGCGCAGGGCCCGCGCCGGGTCGTCGAGATAGTGCAGGACCTGGTGGATCAGCACGAGATCGAAGCTCGCCCGGCCGAAGGGCGGGGCGTGGATATCGCCCTGGCGCAGGTCGATCCGGGTCAGGCCCTGGCGCTCCAGGTTGGCGCGGGCCACCGACAGCATCGTGTGGTTGGCGTCCAGCCCCGTCGCCCGCGCGGCCCGGGGCGCCAGGAGGCCGAGCATCCGCCCGGTGCCGGTGCCGAGATCGACGAGGCTGCCGATCGGCCCGTGCCCGAGCACGTCGAGCACCGCCGCCTCGACGGTGGCCTCCGGCACGTGGAGCGAGCGCACCCGGTCCCATTGCGGCGCCAGCCGCGCGAAGAAGGTCTGGGCGGCTTCGGCGCGCTGCGCCCGCACCGCCTGGAGCCGGGCCCGGTCCTCGGAGAGCGGCGGCTCGGCGGCGTCGAGGGCCGCGATGAGCGGCGCCACCAGCCCGGCGACGCCCTCGCGCAGGCGGAAGAAGGCCCAGGCGCCCTCGCGGTGGCGCACCACCAGCCCGGCCTCGACCAGGAGCTTGAGGTGGCGGGAGATCCGCGGCTGCGACTGGCCCAGGATGTCGGTGAGGTCGGAGACCGACAACTCACCCTCGCCGAGCAGCACCAGGATGCGCAGGCGCGTCTCCTCCGCAGCGGCCCGCAGCACGCTCAGGGCGTCGGCGAAGGGGACGGTGGCGGTCATCTCAAGGGGCTCCTCGCCTCCGATGCGAAACATAAAGATATCTTTATGTGAGTAACGCACGGGGCGCAAGCGGCGTTTCGCGGGCGGGATCGTGGCAAGATGGACCTTGGCCAGATGGATCCTGGCCAGATGGATTTTGGCCGGGCGGGGCGAGTCGATCGCGAGAGCGGGGCGGCACGGGTGTCCCCTCTCCCCGCGCGAGATGTCGGGCTTGCCCGGCTTCGTCCGTCTCGTGCAGATCCCGGGCAAGCCCGGGAGCTGTCGGGGAGAAGAGAGAGACCCGTGCCGCTGCTTTTTCCCGAGGCCCCGCGTTGACCGGACCCAGGCGCCTCCGGTATGTTCCCGCTTCGTTCGGGCCGCCCGCCCGTCCAGGAGCGTCCCGCTGCCATGGCGCAGGCCACCTCCCCCGGCTCGTCCTCTTCCGGCAAGACGCTGTTCTTCTTCGAGAAGCCCTCGGCGATGCGCCAGGTGCAACGGTTCTTCCGTTCGCCGAGCACGGTCTGCGTCGCGGCGGAAGGGCATCTGCTCGAAGTGGCCGAGCCCGGGGAGATCCGGCCGGACTGGAAGCCCTGGCGCTTCGACGCGCTGCCGATCGCCATGGAACGGCTGCCGGTCGCCCCCGGGCACGGCCGCTCAGGGCAATCGCACGCGCCGAAGCTCGCGGCGATCCGCCAGGCCCTGGATGGCGTCGAGCGGGTGATCATCGCGACGGATCCGGGCCGCGAGGGCTCGATGATCGCCTGGGAGGTCTTGGAGCATCTCGGCTGGCGCGGCCGGGTCGATCGCCTGCGCCTCGGCGCCCTCGACGAGATCTCGATCCGCCGCGCCTTCGGGCTGCTGGCGCGGGAGGACGATTCCGGCGAGCGCGACTACGCCGCCTATCTCGAGGCCCTGTGCCGGCAATACGAGGATTGGCATCTCGGCCTCAACGGCACCCGGGCGGTGTCCTTGCGCCTGCGCCCGCCGGCCTTCCGCGAGCCCTGGCGCTTCGGCGGCGTGCAGACGCCGACGCTCGCGATCCTCGCCGACCTTGAGGAGCGCATCCGCAACTTCGTGCCGCGCGACTTCTACAAGATCGCCCTGCCGGTGACGACGGAGAGCGGCGCGAGCCTGACGCTGTGGCACGCGCCGAAGGACAAGATCTTCGAGATCAAGGATGCCGAGACGATCCGCGACGCGGCGACGGGCTGGGCCGGCCCGCTCGCGGTGGTGCAGAAGGACGTGCGCCGGGCGCCCCCGAAGCTCTTCTCGAAGGACACGCTCGCCCGCGCCTGCGCCAAGCGCTTCGGCTGGGACCCGCAGGTGACCGCGCGCCACGCGCAGGCGCTCTACGACAAGGGCTATCTCAGCTATCCCCGCACCGAATCGGTGCACCTGCCCGAGTCGCAAGGAAAGGACGCCGCCGCGGTGCTGGCGGCGATCGCCACCGCCGACAAGGACCTCGCCGCCCACAATCCCGCGACGCCGCAGATCCGCCGCGGGCCGAAGGGCCATTACGTCAAGGACCCGGGCGAGCACCACGCCATCGTGCCCCTGCGCAAGGTGCCGGGACCGGGCGACGCCGCGCCCGAGGCGCTGCGCCTCTGGCTGCTCATCGCCAAGACCTTCCTCGCCGCCCACATGGCCGACGGGATCGATGCCCGCACCACGGTCACGGCCGACGTGACGACGCCTTTGGGCAAGAAGCGCTTCGCCATCACCGGCAGCGTGGTGAAGGTCCCGGGCTGGCGCGCGCTCTACGGCACCGAGGCCGACGAGGACGAGGTCGTGCCCGGCAAGGCCAAGGCCGACGACGAGCCGACCACCGGACGCCTGCCGCCCGTGACGGACGGCGAGGCCGGCCAAGGCGGCGAGCCCACCATCGAGACCGCCCGGACCGAGCCGCCCCGGCGCATCACCCGGGGCGAGCTGCCGGTGGTGATGGGCCGGCTGATCGACCAGGTCGAGGACCCGGCCCTGAAGCGCGCCCTGGAGAACCCCGCCAACCCGACCGAGCCGAAGGGCCTCGGCACCGCCGCCACCCGCGACGCGGTGCTGCCGAAGCTGATGAAGAGCCACTACGTCACGCTGCTCAAGGGCAAGGACCCGGCGATCACCGTGACGGAGGCCGGCCTCGCCTTCGTGGCCGCGGTGCGCCGGGTGTTCCCGGCCTATGGCGACCCGGTCGGACGGGCGGTGTTCGAATCGGAACTGGCCGAGATCGGCCGGGCGACGACGAAGGCCGAGGCCCTGCGCCGGGCCGAGGCGTTTCGCCAGCGCACCCGCGAGCGGGTCGAGGCGCTGATCGGCGCGGTCTCGGGGGCCGAGCGGCTGGCGGTCGAGGGCGAGGCCCCGCCCCGCGGCGGCCGGGCGCCCACCGCCGCGATGGTGTCCTTCGCCAAGTCCCTCGCGGCCCGCAAAGGAATCCCCCTCCCCCCGGAGGCGACCCGCGAGGCCGGCGCCTGCCGGGTCTTCCTCAACACCCATGCGGGACCCAGAACCCCATTGGGGTCCGAGGCCGCCCCGGCGGGCGATGGCGCGACCCGGCCGCCGACCCCGGCGATGCTGCGCTTCGCCGCCTCGCTCGCCCGCGAGAAGCGCATGGAGGCGCTGCCGCCGGAGATCGAGACCGACTTCGCGGCCTGCCGCGCCTTCCTCGACGCTCATGCGGGCGGCGAGGCCAAGGCGAGCAAGGCGCCGCCCGCCCGCGAGGCCGCAGCGAAGAAGACCCGCCGCCCCCGCAACCCGGCGAGCCCGGCCCGCACCCCGCGCCGACGCCGCGCCGCCGGCGGGGCGTGAGCGGGTGCCGGCAAACAATCGCCCGCGCGCCCGCACGAGACGGCTGGACAGGCGATCCGAGCGTCTCTATACCGCCGCTCAACGCCGCTGCCCCACGCAGCCGGCGGGCCCGGGTAGCTCAGTTGGTAGAGCATGCGACTGAAAATCGCAGTGTCGGCGGTTCGACTCCGTCCCCGGGCACCACTTCCTTATCTTGCGTAAGGGTGGTGCCGTCCTTGACCGAGGACGATCTCTGGTGCTTGGACCGTCGCCTCGCGCGGCCGGTGCGCCCGGGTAGCTCAGTTGGTAGAGCATGCGACTGAAAATCGCAGTGTCGGCGGTTCGACTCCGTCCCCGGGCACCACTCCTCAGTTAGAGCAGAGTGCTCGCTCTCATCATCACATTGAACATTGGTTGCTTCGTCCAGCCGAAGGCCGCTGGATGGATGGCGGCTCGACTTTCCGCGACCGAACTGACACCCTCTGTGACGTTCCGGGCTCCGCTGCGCGGCCCCAGGATGACGCGGATGATGGCAGGGTTTGGATCTGCCTGTCGGCCCAGTTTCGCGATGAATACTCCAGCCTCACCCACGACCTCATCCGGAGTTCGCGAATGGGAGAGGTTCCTGTGCTGGCGACTGGGCTTCGCTGAGCAAACCGCCGCTCAATGATGCCCACCACCCCCATGCTGCATAGGCATCCCCGGCTGCGGCTGCAACGGCACGCCCTGCTGCATCGGCATTCGCACCCCGCCCTCCACCGGCGCCATCATGTTGGTGTTCATGTGATGCATGATCCACACCGACCCGCCGAACAGCAGGAACACGATCAGCACCCCGAACGCCAACGCCATGATGTTGTTGGTGTTGTCCGGCCCGCTGGTCAGATGGAGGAAGAACACCAGGTGCACGCCCATCTGGGCGATGGCGAAGGTGAGGAGCGCGACGGGAATCGCCGGCGCCCACATCACTTTGGTCTGCGCGACCCAGAACGAGGCCGCGGTGAGCAGCAGCGCCAGCCCCAGCCCGATCAGGTAGCTGCGCAGGCCCGAGCCGAATTCCTCGTGGGCGTATTCGTCGCCGGGCGCGACGTCGGCGTGGGCCCGGTCCTCAGTCTGGCTCATGCGGCGGACCCCATCAGGTAGACGACCGTGAAGACGGCGACCCAGACGATGTCGAGGGCGTGCCAGAACAGCGAGAAGCACATCACCCGGCGCAGGATGTCCTGGCGAAAGCCCTTGGCGAAGACCTGGGCCATCATCGTGAGCAACCAGAGCA
Organism: Methylobacterium tarhaniae; assembly: GCF_001043955.1. GTDB lineage: Bacteria > Pseudomonadota > Alphaproteobacteria > Rhizobiales > Beijerinckiaceae > Methylobacterium > Methylobacterium tarhaniae. Next base: position 26,612 of record NZ_LABZ01000172.1, read on the forward strand.
GGCCGGCGGTGACGTGCAGGCCGTGACAGCCGACGACGGTGAAGAAGGCCGACAGGAAGGCGCTGCGGGTCGGGCCGGCGTCGCGGGCGACGAGATCCGTGAACTCGCGCAATTCGAGCGCCAGGAAGCCGGCGCCGAGCAGGAACGTCACCGCCATCGCCGCCTGGAAGGCGAAGGCCCGGCGGGCGTTCAACGCGAGGGTGGCGACGCCGCAGGCGAAGCTCGAGAAGAGCAGCAGGACGGTCTCGACCGCCACGTTGGTGATGTCGAACAGCTCCGCGCCGCCCGGCCCCCCGGCGGTGCCGCCGCGCAGCACCGCGAAGGCGGCGAAGAACGCCGCGAACATCACGATGTCGCTGAGGAGGAAGATCCAGAAGCCGTAGGCGACGACGATCCGCTTCGGCGCGGGCCCGCCGGTGCCGCGGCCGGGGGCGTGGCTCTCCCCTTCGCCGGCAGCGTGATGGCCGAGATGGTTCGGATCGCGCCGGATCGGCACGACGCCCGGCAGGGAGCCCGGAATCGCCGCCGAGTTGCTCATGCGGCCTCCTTGCGGCGGGCCTGCTGCAACGCTTCGAGGCGGCTCGCCCGGTTGAGGCGGTTGATGCGGGCCACGGCGTCCGCCGGGATCTCGTACTCGACCCGGTCGCGCCAGGCGAAGACCACGAAGGTGGCGAAGGCACCCGCCAATCCGAGGGCGGCGAGCCACCAGATGTACCAGATCATCGCGAAGCCCACGAGGGTGGCGAAGAAGGCGCAGACGAAGCCGGTCGGGCTGTTCAACGGCATCTCGACCGGCTCGTAATCCGGCTCCTCGCGTAAGCGCGCCTGCTCGCGGGCGCGCTGCTTGATCGCCCAGTAGGCCTCCTCACCCTCGACATGCGGCATGACGGCGAAGTTGAACGAGGGCGGCGGCGAGGCGGTGGCCCATTCGAGGGAGCGGCCGTCCCAAGGGTCGCCGGTCACGTCGCGCAAGCTCTCGCGGCGGCGGATGCTGACGACCAGCTGCACCACCTGGCAGACGACGCCGACGACCATCACGATGACGCCGAGGCTCGCGGCCACGATCCACGGATACCATTCGGCGACGGAAAAATGCTGCATCCGCCGCGTCATGCCCATCAGGCCGACGATGTAGAGCGGCGTGAACACCCAGACGTAGCCGACGAGGGAAAACCAGAACGCCGCCTTGCCCCACCATTCGTCGAGGGTGAAGCCGAAGGCCTTCGGGAACCAGTAGGCGTAGCCGGCGAAGGCCGCGAACACGACCGCGCTGACGATGACGTTGTGGAAGTGGGCGACCAGGAACAGCGAGTTGTGCAGCACGAAATCGGCCGGTGGGATCGCCAGCAGCACGCCGGTGGCGCCGCCGACCACGAAGGTGACGAGGAACGCCACCGACCACAGCATCGGCGTGGTGAAGCGCACCCGCCCGCCGTACATCGTGAACATCCAGTCGAAGATCTTCACCCCCGTCGGCACCGCGATGATCATCGAGGTGATGCCGAACACGCCGTTCACGTCGCCGCCCGGCCCCATGGTGAAGAAGTGGTGCAGCCAGACCGTGAAGGAGAGCAGGCAGATCGCCAGCGTCGCCCAGACCATCGAGCGGTAGGCGAAGAGCGGTTTGCCTGAGAAGGTCGAGATGACTTCCGAGAAGATGCCGTAGGCCGGCAGCGCCAGGATGTAGACCTCCGGGTGACCCCAAGCCCAGAACAGGTTCATGAACAGCATCGAGTTGCCGCCGGCCTCGTCGGTGAAGAAATGGAAGCCGAGGTAACGGTCGAGGGTCAGCATCGCCAGGGTCGCGGTCAGGATCGGGAAGGCCGCGATGATGAGGAGGTTGGAGGCGAGCGCGGTCCAGCAGAACATCGGCATGCGCAGGTAGCTCATGCCCGGCGCCCGCATCTTGAGGATGGTGGTGACGAGGTTGACGCCGGACATCAGCGTGCCGATGCCGGAGATCTGGATCGCCCAGAGATAGTAATCGACCCCGACCCCGGGCGAGTAGGTCGTCTCCGAGAGCGGCGGCGCCGGCCACCAGCCGGTGCGGGCGAACTCGCCCACCACCAGCGAGACGTTGACGAGAAGCGCGCCGGTCGCGGTGAGCCAGAAGCTGACCGAGTTGAGGGTCGGGAAGGCGACGTCGCGCACCCCGAGCTGAAGCGGCACGACGAAGTTCATCAGCCCGATCATGAACGGCATCGCGCCGAAGAAGATCATGATCGTGCCGTGGGCCGAGAAGATCTGATCGTAATGTTCCGGCGGCAGGTAGCCCGGCGCGTTGTAGGCCAGCGCCTGATGCGAGCGCATCAGGATCGCGTCGGAGAAGCCGCGGATCAGCATGACGAGCCCGAGGAGGACGTACATCACGCCGATGCGCTTGTGGTCGACGCTCGTGATCCACTCGCGCCAGAGATACGGCAGCCAGCCGGCGATCGCCACCCAGGCGATGACGCCGAGGAGGACCACGCCCACCAGGGCCGCGGCGACGAGCGGGATCGGCTGGTCGAAGGGTATCGCCGACCAGGTCAGCTTGCCGAGCATGCTCACGAGCCCCCTTTGGGTTTAACGGACGCGGGGGCGCCGCTCTCGGCTCCCTGCGTGGGGCCGGGGCCCTTCGGGATGGTCTGGTCGACGATGCGGCGGAAGAGATCGGGCTCGACGCTGCCGAAGGTGCGCGGCGCGTCGGCGATGCTCTGACGGGCGAGCTCGGTGTAGGACGCCGTATCGAGGACCGGGCTGCCCTTGGCGCCCTGCACCCACGCGGTGAAGGCGCCGTCCGACACGGCCCGGACCGGGAAATGCATGTCGGAGAAGCCGTCGCCGCTGAAATGCGTCGAGAGCCCGTGCAGCGTGCCCTCTTGATCCGCCATCAGGTTGAGCTGCGAGGTCATGCCCCGCATCGTGTAGATCATGCTGCCGAGTCGCGGCACGAAGAACGAGTTCCACACGCTGCTCGAGGTCAGGATGAACTGGACCGGCGTGCCGGCGGGGACGACCAGTTCATTGACCGAGGCGACCTGTTGCTCGGGGTAGAGGAAGAGCCACTTCCAGTCGAGCGAGACGACCTGCACCCGCAGGGGCGTCTTGTCGGATTCGAGGGGAACCGCCGGGTCGAGCCGGTGCGCGCCGATCCAGGCGATGCCGCCGAGGAACACGATGGTGAGGAACGGCACCGACCAGACGACAAGCTCGATCTTGCCCGAGAAGGCCCAGTCCGGCCGGTAATGGGCCTTGGTGTTCGAGGCCCGGAACCACCAGGCGAAGACCAGCGTGACGACCATCGTCGGCAGGATGATCGCCAGCATGATGATCGAGGCGACGACCAGGATGTTGGCCTCGTCGGCGCCGACCGGGCCCTTGGCGTTGAGCAGGCTCATCTGGCAGCCGGACAGGGCGAGGGCGAGGGCGGTCACGGCGCCGAGGCGGGTAAGCCTTTTCGCTCTCCATAGGGCTGTCCGGGGAAAGAAGAGGCGCGGGCTTCCCCCTCTCCCCGCGGGCGGGGAGAGGGGAGAAGAACCCGCGCCATGTCCGTTGCCCTGTGCCCTCCGGTGCGGTGGGGCAGCCTGGAGCGTCATCGCGGCGACGCTGCGACAGGCATGGGCCAATGCTTGATAAGTTCTTCTCGTGGCTGGCTGCGTCGCATACGGCCCTCCAGCGCATCCGATCGATCAATCGCGTGTCGATCGGACTATCCGACATCGTTGTGCCGTCGAACGCGCCCGCCCTGCACTGACTCATGTTAATAACGGGAGGATCGCACGGTCATCAGCCCGGCCTTTCTCGGACGACGACCTGAGACTCCGCCAGTCGTGACTTTGACCTATGTGGTTGCCCCCACGATGGAAGCGCCGTCCTGTCAGGAGGGCCGGCGCGGCGACCGCGCCAGCGTCAGGGCAAGGCCGAGCCCGGCGACGACACCGACCGCCAGGGCAGGGTTGCGGCGCGCGACGATGACCAACCGCTCGATCCCCGCCTCGACTGCGCCTGCCGCGTTGGCGAGCCCCGGCACCACCACTTGATCCAGGAAGAGCTTCGGTTTCGACGGGCCGGAGGGCTTCTCGAGCATGTATTCGCGGGTCACCAGCATCGTGATCGCTCCGGGACGGGACGTTCTGATGCCTAACACACCGTGCTGGCCCCTCCCCTATCATCCATCAACTCGAAGCAGCGGAGCCGATGCATGGCGAGATCCAAGGCGAGACGCGTCTCCCTCAGGCCCTATGCGGGTCCGGCGGGAGGTTGGGGTTCGGCCCGCTCCCTCGGCAACATCCTGGCCCGGGAGAACGTGCTGGCCAGCGGCGCGCTGCTCCTCACCCGGCACAACAAGGTCGACGGCTTCCAGTGCGTCGGCTGCGCCTGGGTGAAGCCGGCCCAGCCGCTGCCGTTCGAGTTCTGCGAGAACGGCGCCAAGACGGTGGCCTGGGAGATCACCAACCATCGCTGCGGGCCGGACTTCTTCGCCGAGCACACAGTGACCGAACTGCTCGACTGGGACGATTACCATCTGGAGCAGCCCGGCCGCCTCACCCACCCGCTGCGCTACGATCCCGGGACCGACCGATATCGCCCGGTCTCGTGGGGCGCGGCCCTCGACGAGATCGCCCGGGAATTGCGGGCGAGCCGCGCGCGCGACCCGAAGCGGGCCGTGTTCTATAGCTCGGGCCGCTGCTCGAACGAGGCGAGCTACCTCTATGGGCTGTTCGCCCGGCTCTACGGCAACAACAACCTGCCGGATTCGTCCAACCTCTGCCACGAGACGACCTCGGTGGCGCTGCCCGAAAGCATCGGTCAGCCGGTCGGCAGCGTGTCGCTGGCGGATTTCGGCCACGCCGACTGCATCCTGTTCTTCGGCCAGAACCCGGGCAGCAACAGCCCGCGGATGCTCCACCCGCTCCAGGAGGCGAGCGAGCGGGGCGTGCCGATCATCACCTACAATCCCCTGCGCGAGCGCGGGCTGGAGCGCTTCACCAATCCCCAGTCACCGACCGAGATGCTGACCGGGCACGAGACGCGGATCAGCTCGCAGTATCACCAGGTGAGGACCGGCGGCGACCTCGCGGCGCTCACCGGAATCTGCAAGGCGGTGCTGGAACTGGGCGCCCTCGACCACGGCTTCATCGCCGAGCATACGCACGGCTTCGAATCCTTCGCGGACTGGCTGCGAGCCCAGGACTGGGCCGAACTGGAGCGTCGGGCCGGCCTGCCACAGGCGGCGATGGAGGCGACGGCGGCGGTCTATGCCCGGTCGCGGGCGGTGATCGGCGTCTACGGGATGGGACTGACGCAGCACCGGGCCGGCGTCGAGACGGTGCAGATGCTCGCCAACCTGCTGCTGATGCGCGGCAATATGGGTCGCAGCGGCGCCGGCATCTGCCCGGTGCGCGGCCATTCCAACGTCCAGGGCCAGCGCACCATGGGCGTCACCGAGAAGCCGGAGCTGGTCCCCCTCGACCGGCTGGCCCAGCAATACGGCTTCGCACCGCCCCGGGAGGCGGGCCTCAGCAGCGTCGAGGCCTGCGAGGCGATCATCGCGGGCGAGGTCGATTGCTTCGTCGAGCTCGGCGGCAACTTCGTGCGCGCGGTGCCGGACCGCAGCCTCGTCGAGCCGGCCTGGCGGCGGCTGCGGCTCACCGTCAACGCCATCACCAAGCTCAACCGCACCGCCCTGATCCCGGGCGAGATCAGCTACATCCTGCCGGTGCTCGGCCGGATCGAGACCGACCGCCAGCGCACCGGGATCCAATCCCTGTCGATGGAGGACACGACCGGCTGCATCCACGGCTCGCGCGGGATGCGTCGCCCGGCCTCGCCCCACCTCATCAGCGAGATCCGGCTCGTGGCGGAGCTGGGGAAGCGCGTGCTGGAGCCGAACCCCAAGGTTCCCTGGGATGATTGGTGCGACGATTACCGGCTGATCCGCCGATCGATCGGCGAGACCTATCCCGAGACCTTCCATGATTACGACCGGCGGATGTGGGAGCCCGGCGGCTTCCAGCGGCCGCTGCCGGCCTGCAAGCGCGAGTGGCACACCCGGACCGGCAAGGCCAACTTCATCACCCCCACCGGGCTCGACGAGGACCACGACATGCCGGAGGGCGGCCGCGACGCGCTGCGGATGATGACGCTGCGCAGCAACGACCAGTTCAACACCACGGTCTTCGGCTACGACGACCGCTTCCGCGGCATCAAGGGCACCCGCGACGTGCTGCTGATGAACCGCCTCGACATCGACCGGCTCGGCCTCAGAGACGGGGCGATGGTGCGGGTGGAGACGGTCGCCGATGATGGCGTCCGGCGCGAGCTGCCGGGGCTCCGGATCGTCGATTACGACCTGCCGGTCGGATGCGTCGGCGCCTATTACCCGGAAGCCAACGTGCTGCTGCCGCTCTGGCACTACGCCGTCGGCAGCATGACCCCGGCGGCGAAGTCGATCCCGGTGCGGGTGCATCCGATGGACGGCGACGCCGCACGCACCCGGCACGGGCGGCCGCAAGCAACGTTGCAGCCGTGAGGAATCAGCGCGCCGGCGCAGGGCGCGTCACGGATCCTCGTCCGCCGGAGACGGTCCGGCTCTGCCACAGGTTGAGCGGCACGGTCAGGATCACCGTGCCGAGCACCCACCAGGCCGGCCGCACGTCGTAGGAGACGTCGAGATTGGCGGCGAGCACCGCCAGCGGCGGCACGCCGGTGGCGAGCGCGTACCACAGGGCCTCCAGCGCCGCCGTGGCGAGGCCGGCCGCGAGGCTCAAGAACAGGAGCGGCAGCGGCGCGGTCGGCACCTTGAGGTGGTGCATCAGCCGCCAGCCCATCAGGGCCAGGAAGAGCCCGCTCCAATAGACCGGGTTCGAGACGTCGATCTTCGATTGCAGGAAGAAGTGCAGCAGCGCGAGCGCGGTGAGCGGGTAGACCAGCCTGTGCAGCCGCGGCCAGGCCTTGCCGAGGCGGCGGATCATCCCGTCCGTCGAGGTGGTTCCGAGCACCACGAGGCCGAGCAGCCCCGCGAAGCCGATGGTGAGATAGATGCGGAAGACGATCTCGCTCGCCACCCGGGCGAGGTCGAATTTCTGGTCGGCGATGTAGAGGGTGACATGGACCAGCGCGTAGGCGAGCGCGGTGAGCCCCAGCATCCGCCGCACCAGGATCAGCTTCGGCGCGTTGGCGATGCGCCGCATCGGCGTGACCGCGAGCGAGAGGATCAGGAACCGCACCGACCAGTCGCCCATGGCGTGCAGGTAGGCGGTGAGCGGCTTGGCGCCGAGCCGGTCGAGGGCATAGGCCACCGTGAACCACAGGCCGGGCGCCAGGGCGAGGAGGAAGACCGCGAGCTTGAACCGCGACAGGCGGCCGGCGCGGTCGAGCCACGGATAGGCGATGCGCGGAGCGACGGGGCGAGGATCGGCGATCCGGGGGTGGACGGTCATTCGGGAACCGGGTGCAGTGCGGAATGCGCCACAGATAAGCCGCGAGCGGCGGTTTGACCCGATCCGCCGACCACACGATGGCGTGAGAGCCGGCCCCGAGGAGACACGCCGTGCCCCGCAAAGCCCTCGCCGCCCTCCTGTTCCTCATGCCCGTCGCGGCGCAGGCCGCCTGCCCCACCCCCCCGGCCCCGCCGCCG
>NZ_LABZ01000173.1 GCF_001043955.1 Methylobacterium tarhaniae
CGAAGACACCCTGCCGGCCCGCGAGCCGGCGGCCGAGCGGGCTGCGCGCCTCCGCCTCGCCTGAGATCCGTGGCCGGGACGGGATCGTCCCGGATGCAGGATGCTGATGCGCGGGCGGCACGCTCGCCCGCGATCGATGGGGCCTGCCTTGCAGGCCTGGCGCCGGGCTGGCAGAAGCGGCCCGGCTTCCCGAATTGATGTCACTGTCGGAAGAGCGGGCCCGCGGCCCGAGCCGCCGAGAAGGAACGCATGACCGAGGCCCAGCACCGCACCGCGTCCACCCCGTCCGGCCCCGGATTCGAGGCTGGCCCGGTGCTGATCACCGGCGCCAGCGGCTTCCTCGGCCCGGCCCTGGTCGACGTGTTCCGCGCCGCCGGCTTCCCGGTGCGGGTGCTGGTGCGCGCCACCAGCCCGCGCACCAACCTGACCTGGCCCGACGTCGAGATCGTCGAGGGCGACATGCGCGACCCCGAGGCGGCCGCCGCCGGGATGCGCGGCATGCGCTACCTCGTCCATGCGGCGGCGGATTACCGGCTCTGGGCGCCGGACCCGGAAGAGATCGTGCGCACCAACCGCGAGGGCACCCGGGCCCTGATGCGGGCGGCTCTGGAGGCGAAAGTCGAGCGGGTGGTCTACACGTCGAGCGTCGCCACCATCAAGCCGCACGACGACGGCACGCCCGCCGACGAGACCCGGCCATTGACCCCGGAGACCGCCATCGGCGCCTACAAGCGCAGCAAGGTGGTGGCCGAGCGGGTGGTCGAGGAGATGGTCGCCCGCGACGGCCTGCCGGCGGTGATCGTCAACCCCTCGACCCCGATCGGCCCGCGCGACGTCAAGCCGACCCCGACCGGGCGGATCATCGTCGAGGCGGCGAACGGCAAGATGCCGGCCTTCGTCGATACGGGCTTGAACCTCGTCCATGTCGACGACGTGGCGAAGGGCCACCTGCTGGCCCTGCACAAGGGCCGCGTCGGCGAGCGCTACATCCTAGGCGGCGAGGACGTGCTCCTGTCCCGCATGCTCGCCGACATCGCCGGCCTCGTCGGGCGAAAGCCCCCGACCGTGCGGCTGCCCCGGGCGGCGGTCTATCCGGTGGCCTTCGTGTCCGAGCTGGCTGCCCGGATCACCGGCAAGGCGCCGCTCGCCACGATCGACGGCATCCGGATGTCGCGCTACCGGATGTTCTTCTCCGACGCCAAGGCGCGGGCCGAGCTCGGCTACGCGGCCCGGCCCTATCGCGACGGCCTGTCCGACGCCGTCGCCTGGTTCCGTCAGGCGGGATACATCCGATGACAACCGTCACCGAGGCGCGCTCCGGCAAGGGGCACCGCGACGAGAACTTCCCGGTCGCCTCGCACCTGATCCATCCGCGCCATCGCGGCCCGATCCTGGACTTCTACTACTATGTCCGGGCCGGCGACGACGTCGCCGACAATGCCGGCCTGTCGCCGGAGCGGAAGATCGCGCTCCTCGATCGCCTCGCCGACGCGCTGACCGGCCAGGGGCCCGACGACCCGGAAGCCGCCCCCTTGCGCCGCTCGCTCGCCGAGCGCGGGCTGCCGCCGCGCCACGCGCTCGAACTGCTCGACGCGTTCCGGATGGACGCGCACAAGACGCGCTACGAGAATTGGGACGAGCTGGCGCATTACTGCCGCTACTCGGCGGTGCCGGTCGGCCGCTTCGTCCTCGACGTCCATGGCGAGGATCCGGGCCGGACCTGGGCGACCTCGGACGCGATCTGCACCGCGCTTCAGGTGATCAACCACCTGCAGGATTGCGGCAAGGACTTTCGCAACGTCGATCGGGTCTACCTGCCGCGGGACATCCTGGAGAAGCACGGCGCCCGCATCGAGGATCTGGGCGCCGAGCGCGCGACGCCGGCGCTCCGCGCCGTGATCAAGGACCTGGCGCAACGCTGCCTCGACCTCCTCGAGGAGGGCCGGCCCCTGCCTGACCTGATCGACGACACGCGGCTTAGCCTGGAGATCGCGGCGATCCACCGCCTCGCGGTGCTGCTCGCCCGCGGCCTCCTCGTGCGTGACCCGCTGAGCGAGAAGGTCCATCACGGCAAGGCCGCCTTCGCGCTGACCGCGCTCGGGGCCGCCGCCACGACGCTTGCCCGGCGGCCGTTCCGCCGCCATCTCCATCCGGCCCTGCGGGGAGCCCGCCCGTGACCGCCCTCGCCTCCCAATCCGCCTCCCAACCCGAGGCGCCCGCCGAGGCCCCGGCCCTGCCGGCCGCCGGCTCGTCGTTCTACACCGCCATGCGGCTGCTGCCGGCCGAGCAGCGCGACGCGATGTACGCGGTCTACGCCTTCTGCCGCGCCGTCGACGACGTCGCCGACGATGGCGGCGCCCGCGAGGTCCGCGCGGCCGAGCTCGACCGCTGGCGCGCCGATATCGACGCCCTCTATGCCGGCCGCCCGGTGCCGCGGACGCAGGCCCTCGTCGGCCCGGTGCGGCAGTTCGGGCTGCGGCGCGAGGATTTCCAGGCGGTGATCGACGGCATGGCGATGGATGCCGAGGCCGACATCGTCGCCCCCGATTCCGCCACCCTCGACCTCTATTGCGACCGGGTGGCGAGCGCCGTCGGCCGGCTCTCGGTCCGGATCTTCGGCTTGGCCGAGGAGCCCGGCATCAGGCTCGCCCACCATCTCGGCCGGGCGCTGCAGCTCACCAACATCCTGCGCGACATCGACGAGGATGCCGAGCGCGGCCGGCTCTACCTGCCGGCCGAGCCGCTGGCGGCGATCGGGCTGACCCGGCCCACGCCGGAATCGGCGCTCGCCCATCCGCGCCTCGCGGAAGTCTGCGCCCGGCTCCTGGACGAGGCGCAAGCGCATTACGATGCCGCCTGGGCGATCATGAATCGCGAACCCCGCCGGGCCACCAAGGCGCCCCGGATCATGGGGGCGGCCTACCACCTGATCCTCGTCGGCCTGCGCAAGCGCGGCTGGGCGGCGCCCCGCACGCGGGTGAAGCCCGGCAAGCTCGCACTGGTTGGCGTCCTCCTGCGCCACGCGATCGTCTGATGGGTACGGTTCACGTCATCGGTGCCGGCCTCGCCGGCCTCTCCGCGGCCCTGCGCCTCGCCAAGGCCGGCCGGCGCGTCGTGGTGCACGAGGCGGCCAAGCAGGCCGGCGGGCGCTGCCGCTCCTATTTCGATCCGGCTCTCGGGCTGACGATCGACAACGGCAACCACCTGCTGCTCTCGGGAAACCGTGACTCGCTCGACTTCCTGAAGCTGGCCGGCGCGCCGGACGGCGTGCTCGCCGGGCCCGACGAGGCGGCCTTCGCCTTCGCCGACCTCGCCACGGGCGAACGCTGGACGCTGCGGCCGAATGCCGGGCGGCTTCCCTGGTGGGTGCTCGATGCCCGCCGCCGGGTCCCGGGCAGCCGCGCCCGCGACTACCTCGCCCCGCTCGGCATCTTCCGCGGCGCGACGCGCTCCGCGACGATCGGCGAGAGCATGGCCTGCGAGGGGCTGCTGTGGGACCGGCTCTGGCGCCCGGTGCTGCTCGCCGCCCTCAACACCGAGCCGCAGGAGAGCGATGCGGGCCTCGCCGCCACCATCCTGCGGGAGACGCTCGGCGCCGGCGGCCGGGCCTGCCGGCCGCTGGTCGCTGTCGAGGGGCTGTCGGCGGCCTTCGTCGATCCGGCCCTGACGGCTCTGGCGGGGGCCGGTGCCGAGGTGCGCTTCGGGCGGCGCCTGCGGTCGCTCGGGATCGCGGGCGGGCGCCTGACCCGGCTCGACTTCTCGGACGGGGCGGAAGAAGTCGGGCCCGAGGATGCGGCGGTGCTGGCGCTGCCCGCCTGGGTCGCCGCCGACCTGATGCCGGGTCTGAGCGTGCCGGAGAGCCATCGCTCGATCGTCAACGCCCATTTCGCGCTTGCCCCGAAGCCGGGGGCACCGCTGCTGCTGGGCGTCGTCGGCGGCGTGACCGAGTGGCTGTTCTCCTATCCCGACCGGCTCTCGGTGACGATCAGCGGCGCCGACCGTCTGCTCGACGTGCCCCGCGAGGATCTCGCCCGCACGATCTGGGACGAGGTCTCGCGCCTCTCGGGGTTCGCCGGCGAGCCTCTGCCGCGTTGGCAGATCGTCAAGGAGAAGCGTGCCACCTTCGCGGCGACGCCGACCGAGACGGCGCGCCGACCGGGTGCGCGCACGCACATCGAAAACCTGGCGCTCGCCGGAGACTGGACCGCGACCGGGCTGCCCTCGACCATCGAGGGTGCGATCCGCTCCGGGGCGATGGCGGCGCAGGTTCTGGTTGGTAACCGTTCCGGCGCTCGCGCCGGCAGCAACGCTGCGTTGCGCGGAGCTGCTTGACGCGGGGACCCTGTTTCGGGAACAGCGTGGGCGTGCGCGGCGTTTTGTGCGCCGCGAAAACAAGTCGGGATGGCATCATGGGCGGCGGGGCGGAGCCGCCCTCACCAGAGGAAGGCAGAGATACCGTGGGCAAGGTCGAGACGCTGCAACGCAAGAGCACGCAGGACATCACCCTCGACGAGGTCGAGCGGCGGGTGTCGGCGGCGTCCCGGGCGCTGACGCAGCTGGCGCATGCCGACGGGCACTGGTGCTTCGAACTCGAGGCGGACGCCACCATCCCGTCCGAATACATCCTCTACCACCACTTCCGCGCGTCGATCCCGCCGCGGGAGCTGGAGGAGAAGATCGCCGTCTACCTGCGCCGGACGCAGAGCCCGCTGCACCACGGCTGGGCCCTGGTGCATGAGGGCCCTCTCGACATCAGCGCCACCGTCAAGGCGTACTTCGCCCTCAAGATGATCGGCGATCCGATCGACGCACCGCATATGCGCCGGGCCCGGGAGGCGATCCTCCAGCGCGGCGGCGCGGCCCATGCCAACGTCTTCACCCGCACCCTGCTCGCCCTCTACGGCGAGGTGCCATGGAGCGCCGTGCCGGTGATGCCGGTCGAGGTGATGCTGCTGCCGCGGTGGTTCCCGTTCCACCTCGACAAGGTGTCCTACTGGGCCCGCACCGTGATGGTGCCGCTCTTCGTGCTGCAGGTGAAGAAGCCCCGGGCCAAGAATCCCCGCGGCATCGGCGTGCGCGAGCTGTTCACCCAGGATCCGGAGCGGATCCGGCGCTGGCCTTCCGGCGCCCAGGAATCCTCGCCCTGGCGCCCGGTCTTCGCGGTGATCGACGACATCCTGCGGGTGGTCGAGCCCTTCTTTCCGAAGAAGCCGCGGGCCCGCGCCATCGACAAGGCGGTGGCCTTCGTCAGCGAGCGCCTGAACGGTGAGGACGGCCTGGGCGCCATCTACCCGGCCATCGCCAACTCGGTGCTGATGTACGAGGCGCTCGGCTACCCGGAGGACCACCCCCTGGTGGCGACGGCGCGCTCGGCGGTGGAGAAGCTCGTCACCGTCAAGGAGCACGAGGCCTACGTCCAGCCGTGCCTCTCGCCGGTCTGGGACACGGCGCTCGCCGCCCACGCCCTGATGGAGGCCGGTGGGCAGGAGAACGAGCGCCAGGCCCGTGCCGCCCTCGAATGGCTCAAGCCCCTCCAGGTGCTCGACATCAAGGGCGACTGGGCGGCTCGCAAGCCGGATGTGCGCCCGGGCGGCTGGGCGTTCCAGTACAACAACGCCCATTATCCCGACCTCGACGACACCGCCGTGGTGGCGATGGCGATGGACCGGGCGCAGACCCGCCTCGGCCCCGGCGAGGGCGGCTCGGACTACACCCAGTCGATCGCCCGTGCCCGCGAGTGGATCGAGGGCCTGCAGAGCCGCGACGGAGGCTTCGCCGCCTTCGATGCCGACAACACCTACCACTACCTGAACTACATCCCGTTCTCCGACCACGGCGCGCTGCTCGACCCGCCGACCGCCGACGTCACGGCCCGCTGCATCTCGATGCTGGCCCAGCTCGGCGAGACCAAGGAGACGAGCCCTGCCCTCGCCCGGGCCGTCGACTACCTGCTCGCCGACCAGGAGGAGGACGGCAGCTGGTACGGCCGCTGGGGCATGAACTACATCTACGGCACCTGGTCGGCGCTCTGCGCGCTGAACGCCGCCGGCCACGACCCGGCCTCCGCGCCGGTCCGCAAGGCGGTGGAGTGGCTGGTCTCGATCCAGAACCCGGATGGCGGCTGGGGCGAGGACGCGGCGAGCTACAAGCTCGAATATCGCGGCTACGAGCGGGCGGCGAGCACCGCCTCGCAGACGGCCTGGGCGCTGATCGCCCTGATGGCGGCGGGCGAGGCCGACCACCCGGCGGTGGCGCGCGGGGTCAACTACCTCGCCCGCACGCAAGGGCCGGACGGGCTGTGGGGCGAGGAATTCTACACCGGCACCGGCTTCCCGCGGGTGTTCTACCTGCGCTATCACGGCTACGCGAAGTTCTTCCCGCTCTGGGCGCTGGCGCGCTACCGCAACCTCCAGCGGGGCAACAGCCGCCGGGTCGCGGTGGGGATGTAGCCCCCACGGCGTGACCGCGCTTCCTCGGAACGACCCTCGGCGCTCGGGCATTCACGGGCCGGGAGCCCCGCGATGACCCTGTACAGCTACCACATCTCGCACGAGCAATGCCCGCCGCGGGCACTGCTCGCTCTGGCTCAGCGGGCCGAGCAGGCCGGCTTCGACGGGGCCTTCTCCTCCGACCACCTCCAGCCCTGGTCGCCGAGCCAGGGTGAATCCGGCTTCGCCTGGGCCTGGCTCGGCGCCGCCCTGCAGGCGACCGAGCGGCTGACCTTCGGGATCATCTCGGTGCCGGGGGGCTGGCGCTACCACCCGGTGGTGCTGGCGCAGGCCGTGGCGACCCTCGGGCAGATGTTCCCGGGCCGGGTGCCGTGGGTGGCCCTCGGCAGCGGTCAGGCGATGAACGAGCGCGCCACCGGCGGGCCATGGCCCGACAAGGCCGAGCGCAACGCCCGCCTGCGGGAGGGCGCCGAGATCATGCGGGCGCTGCTGGCCGGCGAGACCGTGACGCAGCGCGGCCGCCTGACGGCGGTGGACGCCAAGGTGTGGTCGTTGCCCGAGACCCCGACCCGCCTCGTGGGCGCCGCCACCAGCGTCGAGACCGCCGCCTGGCTCGGCACCTGGGCCGACGGGCTCCTCACCGTCGGCACCAGCCCCGAGACCCTGGGGCCGATCGTCGACGCCTTCCGGGAGAATGGCGGCGCCGACAAGCCGGTCTTCCTCAAGATGGACCTCAGCTACGCCCCCGACCCGGCCCAGGCCCTGCACCAGGCCCATGCCGAGTGGCGCTTCAACGCCCTGCCGGCGGCGGTGGCCTGGGAACTGCCCCGCCCGGCGGACTTCGAGGCCGCCGCCCGCTATCTGCGCCCCGAGGACATGCACGAGGCGGTGCTGATCTCCCACGACCTTCCGGCCCTGACCGAGCGCATCGCTGCCTGTGCGGCGCTCGGATTCGACAGCATCGACCTGCACCAGGTCGGCGGCAGCCAGCCAGCCTTCATCGACGCTTTCGGCGAACGGGTGCTGCCGACCTTGCACGGCCGCAAGGCGCCGGTGATCGAGTTCGACCCGTTCGGGCGCAAGCCCGCAGCGCGGGCGGGATAGGATCCTGCCGCGCTCTCGCGGATTTTTCGGCCCCGGAACGCAAAAAAGGCGCCCGACCGGCCGGTCGGGCGCCTCGCTCGGTCGTGCGTTTCGGATCAGTAACCGTAATAGAAGCGACGCGGCGGGCCGTAATACGGACGCCGCCAATACGGACGCGGGCCGTAATAGCCGTAGCGCGGGCCGTAGAACGGCCGCGGCCCGTAGAACGGACGGCAATAGCCGAAGCGGTTCGGGAAGAAGCCCGGGCCGCAGCCGCCGGCCACCGTCGTCACGCCCGTCTCCGGCGCGAGCGTGCCCGCTGCGCCGAGGCCGATCGGGGCGGCCTGCGCAGCCGAGGCAAGGCCCAGACCGCCCGCCACGAGGGCGGCCATCCCGAGCACCTTGACGTGCATCATCGTGGGATCTCTCCTTGAGAGTGAGGGGCAGCCGCTTGGACCGCCCTGCCCTCCCAGGAAAGAACTAACGACCTGAATGCACGATGAGCGCGCCGGTCGGCTGCCGCTCATCGCGCCGGGTCAGCGGCGCCGGCTGGAGGGCTTCTCCGGGGACTTCTCCGAAGCCGGCCCGGAGACCACCGGGTCGGCCGCCGCCCGCATCGCCGCGCCGCGGCCGCGCCGGCTCTGCCCGAGGCCGGAACTCTTGGCGAGTTCGGAGCGCTGGGCGGCGTAGTTGGCGGCGACCATGGGATAGTCCGGCGGCAAGCCCCATTTCTGGCGGTACTGTTCGGGGGTGAGCCCACGTCCCGCCAAGTGACGCTTGAGCGTCTTGTAGGGCTTGCCGTCCTCGAGGCTGATGATGTGATCCGGGGTGACGGTCCGGCGGATCGGGACCGGCGGCGTCGCCTTCTCGGGTTCCGGCGCGGGTGCCGCGCCGAGCTGGCTCAGCGAGGTGTGGACCGCTGCGATCAGCCCTGGGACCTCCGCCGCCGGAACGGAGTTGTTCGCCACATAGGCCGACACGACATCGGCGGCGAGCTCGATCAGATCGAGCGATCGGGTGGGGTCATCGTTGGTCATGGCGCACCAGATCGAAGTGACCAGCTCAAGAGGGCACGTGTTGTCGTGAGCGTCAACCGCAGAGGATATGCGTAACAACAGATTTCGTCGGTCGCGATACAAAATAGAAAAAGTATCGTACACGATTGATCGGAGGAATCGGCGTCGCGCCGGAGGCGCCCCAGCCTGGGCGGCGCCGGCGCAACACCCACCCGGATATCGTGCTAGCCCGTTGGTCCTGACGGTTTTTTCGTGGGTGGTGGTTTCCCCTCGCGGGGGAAATGCCCTAGCTGTTACTGCATTGCGCCATCCGGCGTCCCGTTCCTGTCTGCACGATCCTCAAGACCTCTCATGACCGACAAGAACCGCCGCTTCCTGGTCGCCGGCACGGCCACCGGCCTTGCCTCGACGCTGCTGGTGGGCGTGTTGCCGCGCCCCGCCCAAGCCTGGACCGACCAGGACTATGCCCCCGTCCGGCGCCGGCGCTCCCGTGATCCTGTTCCGGCAGAGGACGGCACGTTCTACGACACGCGGGGCCAGGCCACGGACCCGTACTATCGGGGCGAGCCGGCGCCCGCGGAGGTGCCGGAGGATTCGTTCTGGGGCGGCGGCCGGCGCGCCGTGGCGCCGCCGCAGGGCGCCGTCGATCCGAACGCCGCCATCGTGGTCGATGACGGACCGATCGATTTCGCCCGCGCCTATGCGGCCGTCGAGACCGAGCCGTTCCCGGTCCCGGCCTTCCGCTGGCGCCGGGCCAACCCGTCCTTCCTGCGCCAGGAGGTCGCCTATGGCGGCCGCTACGCGCCCGGCACGATCGTGGTCGATCCGCGGGCCCGCCATCTCTACCTGGTCCAGGAGGGCGGCCGGGCGCGCCGCTACGGGGTCGGGGTCGGTCGCCAGGGCTTCTCCTGGTCGGGGGCGGCCACCATCAACTCCAAGCAGGCGTGGCCGGACTGGTACCCGCCCAAGGAGATGATCGCCCGCCAGCCGGCCCTGGCCCGCAGCGTGTCCAAGCTGCAAAGCGGGCTCGGCGTGCCGGGCGGCCCGCGCAACCCGCTCGGCGCCCGTGCGCTCTACCTGTGGCAGAACAACAAGGACACGCTCTACCGCATCCACGGCACCACCGAGCCTGAGAGCATCGGCCGCAGCGTCTCCTCGGGCTGCATCCGGATGATCAACCAGGATGCGATCGACCTCTACGCCCGGGTGCCGGTGGGCGCGCAGGTGGTGGTGCTGGGCTGACGGTACGGGCGAAGGATCAAGGCCGCCGCAGGGCCGGTACGCCCCCCGTCATCCCCTGCGGCAAGCCGGCCCCCTCCTCGGCCTGGTCGACCGCCTGCAGCACGAACTGCCGCAGGGCCTCCGCCTCGGCGGCGGCCTCCGCTACGAGGGCCCGCACCTCCGGCTCGGGAGCCGACAGGATCTCGGCCTCGAGCGCCTCGGTCAGGCGCTCGAGGCTGCGGTCGGGTCGCCACTGGGTCATCGCGGGACTCCCTCGGAATCGAGTCGCAGCAACGCGCGGCGCAGCCGCTTGCGGGCAGTGTCGTAATCCGTCCGGGACAGGCCGTGCCGGGCGCGGATCTCGGCGGCGGAGCAGCCGTAGCTCATCCCCTCGATGATCCGCAGCACGGTCTCGTCGCCGGAGAACAGCGCCACGATCGCGCCGAGCGCCTGCGCGGCGGCGACCGCCCGCTCGGGATCAGCTCCCTCGCGATCCGTCGGGTCCTGCTCCCGCCACGCCCGTTCCTGAGCCAGCCGCCGCCGGAGGTCGTGCTCGATCGAGCGCATGCAACCGGCCAGGAAGACCAGGATCGGGACCCCCGGCGGCCAGCGCCGCGTCCCATCGAGCGCCCGCACGATCGCCTCGTGCAGGATGTCCGGCCATTCGATGCCGGGAAGCCGGCGCGCCCGCAGCCGGGCGAGCGCCCGCAGGCGCGCGAGTTCGACGCTCGACAGGCCGCGGATCGCCCCCGCGATGTCGCGTTGCTCCGCCTCGTCCGTCTCCATCGTCGGTCCTGTCCGCACTCCTTCGGCGTCATGCGCACGAGCGGCCATCGCACGGCACATCTATGCCCGGCACGTCGCCCACGCGGCGGCCGCGGACGAGGCCGGGCTGCGCAGCGCCCTGGAGGTGGCACTGGCAGTCATCCCCCGCGAGCGCTTCCTGCCGACCGGTCCCTGGCACCTGGCCCGCCCGTCCGGCGGCTATCTGCCGACGCCCGACGACGACCCGGTCTATCTCTACCAGGATGTGCCGGTGGCGATCCGCCCGGAGAGGCACCTCAACAACGGGCAGCCCTCCTTCCTGGCCGGCCTGATCGCCCGGGGCCGGCCGGCCCGTGGGATGAGTGCGGTGCATGTCGGCACGGGGACCGGCTACTACACGGCTCTCCTCGCCGCCTTCGCCGGCGAGGAGGGGCGCGTGTTCGGCATCGAGCACGAGCCCGAACTCGCGGCTCTCGCAGCCGAGGCGCTGGCCGGGCTGCCGCAGGTCCGCCTCGTCGCCGGCGACGGCGCCGCCATGCCGCTGCCCCCGGCCGACCTCATCCTCGTCAATGCCGGCGCGGCGCGCCCGGCCGAACCTTGGCTCGACGCGCTGAAGATCGGCGGCCGATTGATCCTGCCCCTCACGGCGGGACCGTTGCCCGGCACGCCCGTCACCCGGGGAGCCGTCTTCCTGATCGAGCGTCGCGACGCGCGGCATTACGCAGCACGCTGCCTGTCCCCGACCCTGATCTATCCGTGCGCCGGCGCCCGCGACCCGGAGGCCGAGCGGGCCCTGGCGCGGGCCTTGGCGGCCGGCGGCCAGGACTCCGTCCGGAGTCTCGAGCGCACGGATACGATTCCCGAGGACAGGTGCTGGCTGCGCGGGCCGGGCTGGTGCCTCGCCTATGGGTGACGGGCGGGACCGCACGGGCTCCGGCTTTTGCGCCGGCTTCGTCCGCGCGAGGGGCGAAGCCGGCGACGATGGCCCGGGAGGCCGACGCATCGCGGCATCCCGGAGCCGGGCGCTACGCGGGCGGCCGGACCTTGGGGCTCGGGACCGCCTGCGCGGTCGCCGGATCGGCCAGGATCGCCTTGACGGCCGGCACCGCGGCGGCGGCGGCGACGAGGCCGGTGTTGCGCCGGGCGTAGAGGCCCCAGGCCGTGACGATGAGCGTGATCAGCGCGCCGGTCAGCGTGGCGGCGGTATCGGCATCGATCCAGCCGCGCCCGACGGCGACGCCGCCGCCGAACTGCAGCAGGGTGCGCAGCAGCGCGGTGAGCTGTTCCGGGTTCATGAGAGGCTCCTGGTGAAGGCCGGCATGTCCGCGTCAAGCCGCGACGGCTTTGCCGCAGGCGGGGCAGGCGGTCCGTGAGGCCGCCCGATCGGGAGCGGTGTGGAATCCGAGCGCGGCGGCGCGCACCTCCTCGACCCGCCGGCCCCAGCCGCGGCCGAAGCGCGGCCAGGTCGAGAGCGCGCGCAGGAAGGCCAGCCGCCCGTCGCTCAGGGCGCCGATCAGCGCCGACACGTCCCGGCCCTGAAGCGCCGCCAGCGTCACCGGCCCGAGCCGCCCGTCATCGGCCACGGCCAGCGCCCGTTGCAGCCCGATCACCGCGCGGCGCGGCCCGCTGTTCACCGCGAAGTCGAACAGCGCGTAATCCAGCCCCGCCGGCAGCGCGTCGCCCTGGATCGCGTCCCAGAACCGGCGCCGGTACAGCGGCGCCACGCTCGACGGCGCCAGGGCCCGCACCTCCGCCTTCGTCGCCGGCCGGCCGAGCCACAGGCTCAGCGTGCCGATCGTCACCCCGAGGTTCGTCGCCCCGCCCGGGTCGGCGGGGTCGTCCGACCACCCGCCCTCGTGCTTCAGGACAAGCGAAAGCGCCCGCTCGAACGTCGTCGCGGTCATCAGTGTCTCCGGATTGTCAGGGGGTCGTGCAGCGCGCCGGCCGATCGGCGCAGCCGCGGATCAAGCCGTGGTCAGGGGAGGACGGTCAGAGGGCGGCCGCCTGGCGCCACAGCGCGTCCAGGGCTGCCGCATCGTAGCCGAGCGCTGCGCCGAGCTGCGCCACCATCGGGTGGCCGCGCTCGAACGCCGTCGCGCCGGACAACAGCATCCGGGCGGCGAACTGCTCCGCCGCGGGCAGGCCCGCCACCGCAGCCTCGATCCGCGCCGGAAGCGTGCCGGTCATCACCGCCGCCAGCGCAGCGTCCTGGCTGATGGTGCCGGCCGCCGCCAACGCCTGGAAGAACTGCCGATCCGACACCGCCGGCAGGACAGCCGCCGGCGCTGCCGGTTCGAGCGCGGCGAGCTGCGCCGCCAGCGTGTCGCGCTCGCTCACCGCGGC
>NZ_LABZ01000174.1 GCF_001043955.1 Methylobacterium tarhaniae
CCGCGCCGGTGCCCGACTTCGTCAGCCTGAATCGAGCCCGTTTCCAAGTGCTTGATTCTACGATCAGATTTTTAAGCGCGGATTCCCCTCTCCCGTGTGGAAGAGGGGGATTTGCGCCAAAGCAATAACCGCTTCGTTGCCTCGGTGAGGGACAGCAAAGCCGGTGAGCGACTGAAGCACATCGAGGGACTTCGCTTCCTCCCACCGACCGAATTCGAGGAGTGCTACGCGCTGTTCGGCGCAAGATCGAGCCAATTCCGGACATCGTTCCAAGGCCGACAGAACTGCTTTCTCCTGAAACCAGGCGCCGTGTGACACTCCGACGAGTGAAGTCTGCGCGATCCATCTTCGGTATCCGGCGCAGAAGCGCTTAACCGAGAAACCGGATGCCGCTTCGGCCTCCCACCCCCGATCTGCTATGAACCATCGAGCGGTCGGGAAAAGGGTCGGTCACGCGATGTTGACGGCGTTGTCCAAGCAGTTGATGCCGCCCTGGATGCAATCTATCGCCCGGCGCGCCAAGTTGGAGCGCTCGCTGAAGACGTTCGAGCGACGGGTGGTGACGCATCGCTTCGGCGGGATCGACCTCACTGTCAGCCTGTGCGATCCGGTCGGCGCGGAATGGTATGGTCAGGATTCCGGACACCTGGCGGAAATCACGTTCTTCA
>NZ_LABZ01000175.1 GCF_001043955.1 Methylobacterium tarhaniae
CGGGCGACCGTCCGTGCCGGCAGGCAGCCCGAACTCTCCCCGGCGCCCCGCGTTGAGCCCAAGTATGGCGACAGCCACGAAAGCCATCAGCCCGGCGCCACGACCCGATCGAATGAGGCTTTGACGCGATGATCGATCGTACCGATCCGCAATGGTACCGTGACGCCATCATCTACCAGGTGCACGTCAAATCCTTCTTCGACGCGAACAACGACGGCATCGGCGATTTCGACGGCCTGACCGCGAAGCTGGACTATATCCGCGACCTCGGCGTCACGGCGATCTGGGTGATGCCGTTCTATCCCTCGCCGCTCCGCGACGACGGCTACGACATCGCGGATTACCGCGACATCAACCCGTCCTACGGCACGATGGACCAGTTCCGCACCTTCGTGGACGAGGCCCATGCCCGGAATCTGCGGGTCATCACCGAACTCGTCATCAACCACACCTCGGACCAGCATCCTTGGTTCCAGCAGGCCCGCAACGCCCCGAAGGATTCGGAGTGGCGTGACTTCTACGTCTGGTCGGACACCGACGAGAAATACACCGACACCCGCATCATCTTCCTCGACACCGAGGCCTCGAACTGGACCTGGGACCCGGTCGCCAAGGCGTATTACTGGCACCGCTTCTACTCGCACCAGCCCGACCTGAACTTCGACAACCCGAAGGTCCTGGACGCGGTGATCGAGGTGATGCGCTACTGGCTCGACATGGGGGTGGACGGGTTGCGCCTCGACGCGATCCCCTACCTGATCGAGCGCGACGGCAC
>NZ_LABZ01000176.1 GCF_001043955.1 Methylobacterium tarhaniae
GGGTGAGGACGGGCCGCGCCGGCCGCCGGAACCGTCCCCGACGCTGCGCGGTCGTTACCCCACCGGATGGAACGGCGCCCGCCCCACCAGCCCGCCTTCCCGGTCGAACACCACCACCTCCAGCGAACTGCCCGAGCCCGACAGCGCCTTGGCCGCCGTCGCCCAGGCGTAGCGGGCGATGAGGTCGGCGAGCGGCAGGTCGCGCGCCTGCGCCAGGCGCAGCACCTCGAGGGCGGTGTTCGCCCCGGCCGCCTGCCGGGCGAGATCCGGTTCGCCCCCGGCCTCGGTCACGCGCGCGGCGAGCCAGGCGAGGTCGACCGGGCCGGAGCGCGAATGCAGGTCGAGCAGGCCCTGCCCGAGCTTCGCCATCTTGGCGATGCCGCCCGCCACCGTCACCCGCGGCACCGGATGGCGGCGCAGGTACTTGAGCATGCCGCCGGCGAAGTCGCCCATGTCGATCAAGGCCTGGGGCGGCAGGCCGTGCAGGCGCGCCACCGCCTCCTCCGAGGTCGAGCCGGTGGCGCCGGCGACGTGGTCGAGGGCGCCGGCACGGGCGACGTCGATGCCGCGATGGATGCTGTCGATCCAGGCGGCGCAGGAATAGGGGACCACCACCCCGGTCGTACCGAGCACCGACAGGCCGCCGAGGATGCCCAGCCGCGGGTTCAGGGTCTTTCGCGCCAGCGCCTCACCGCCCGGAATCGCGATCTCGACGACGAGGTCCTGTGGACCGCCGAGACCTGCGGCCGCCTCCATGATCGCCGCCGCGATCATCCGCCGGGGCATCGGGTTGATCGCCGGCTCGCCGACGGGCAGCGGCAGCCCGGCCCGGGTCACGGTGCCGACGCCGGGGCCGGCCCGGAACGCGATGCCGGAGCCCGGCGATCCCGGCCGCACGGTGGCGAGGACCAGCACGCCGTGGGTCACGTCCGGGTCGTCGCCGGCATCCTTCACCACCCCGGCGAGCGCTCCGCCATCGACCATCCCGGTCCGCGCCAGCGCGAAGGCCGGGCGGGCGCCGCTCGGCAGCGGGATCTCGACCGGATCCGGGAAGGCGCCGGTGACGAGGCCCGCATAGGCCGCCTTGGCGGCCGCCGCCGCGCAGGCGCCGGTGGTCCAGCCGCGGCGCAAGGACTCCCGTGGTCGTGTCGCATCCATGCGGCGTGGTATCACCGTCGGCCGGCGCGGCGAAAGCGCGCCGATCGTCAGAAGATGGATGCCTTCGTGACCGCAAGTCCTGCCCCAGGTCGCTTCCCTGCCCGTGGCCTCCTCGTCGCCGCCGCCCGCTCCGGCTCCGGCAAGACCACCGTGACCCTCGCCCTGCTGCGGGCCCTGCGCCGCCGGGGGCTGGCGGTCGCCGGGGCGAAATGCGGGCCGGACTACATCGACCCCGCCTTCCACGCCGCCGCCACCGGCCGGCCGAGCTACAACCTCGACAGCTTCGCCATGGACGGCGCGCTCCTCGACGCGGTGGCGGGCCGGGCCGGCGAGGCCGCCGAGCTGCTGGTGGCCGAGGGCTCGATGGGCCTGTTCGACGGCGTCGTCGCGGAGGAGGGCCGCAGCGGCGCCAATGCCGACATCGCCGCCCGCTACGGCTGGCCGGTGGTGCTGGTGCTCGACGTCTCCGGCGCGGCGCAATCGGCCGCGGCCACGGCCCTCGGCGTCCGGGCCTACGACCCGCGCCTGACGCTGGCCGGCGTGATCCTCAACAAGGTGGCGAGCCCGCGCCACCGCCGCCTGGTCGAGGCCGGCCTTGCCCGGATCGGCGTGGCGGTTCTCGGCGCCGTCCCGCGGGAGGCCGCGCTCATCCTCCCCGAGCGCCATCTCGGGTTGATCCAGGCCGGCGAGACCGAGGACCTGGACGCCCGCCTCGATCGCCTGGCCGATCTGGCGGAGGCCTCGATCGACCTCGACGCGGTCGTCGCCGTTGCCGGGGGGCGGGTCCCGTCCGCGGAAGCCGGACGTCTGCCGCCCCCGCCCGGCCAGTGCCTCGCGGTGGCGCGCGATGCGGCCTTCTCCTTCGTCTATCCGCATCTCGAAGCCGGCTGGCGGGCGGCCGGAGCCGAGATCGTGCCCTTCTCACCCTTGGCCGACGAGGCGCCGCCGGCGGGGTGCGACGCCTGCTGGCTGCCCGGCGGCTATCCGGAACTCCATGCCGGCCGGATCGCCGCCGCATCGCGCTTCCTCGAGGGCTTGCGCGCCTTCGCCGCGTCACGGCCCGTCCACGGCGAGTGCGGCGGCTACATGGTGCTGGGCGAGAGCCTGGAGGATGCGGAGGGCACGACCCACCGGATGGCCGGCCTCTTGCCGGTCGCGACGTCCTATGCGAGGCGCCGGCTGCATCTCGGCTACCGGATCGCGACGCTCCTGGGAGAGGGCTCGCTCGGCACCGCCGGGCAGAGCCTCGTCGGGCACGAGTTCCACTATGCCAGCGAGCTCACGCCGCCTCCGGGACCGGACGAGGCCCTGGCGGAGGTCACGGACGCGGAAGGCCGTCCCCTCGGGCCGGCCGGGCACCGGCGCGGCCGGGTCAGCGGCAGCTTCTTCCACCTCGTCGGGCTGCGCTGAGCGCAGCCCGGCCGCGCGTTGCCGGCCGCTACTCGGCGGCGGCGCTGCCGTCGCCGTTCGCGGCACCGGCCTGGCGGCCGAGGCGGGCGGCGGAGCGCACGATCGCCAGCACCTCCCGGCGCAGCTGCTCGTCCTCGATCTGCACGTAGGCGCGCAGCAGCTCGATCGCGCCTTGCGCGCTCAGGAAGCCGAAGACGTTGTCGTCGCCGTTCTCGCTGCCGGTCTGGTCCTCGAAGAAGGCCGAGACCGGCACTTCGAGCAATCGGGCGATCTCGCGCAGGCGGCCGGCGCCGACGCGGTTCTGGCCCTTCTCGTATTTCTGCACCTGCTGGAACGTCACGCCGACGGCATTGCCGAGGGCGGTCTGGCTCAGCCCCTTGGCCTTGCGCAGGGCCGTGATGCGGACTCCGACGAGGCGGTCGACCTCAGTGGTTTGCTTGGGCATCGGTCCTCAACGTCATCGGTTCTGGCCTGCCGGAAGCCCCCTCCCACTTCCAGAGGGCCGCCGTCCCGCGTCGTTCATCGCCACATCGCGACCGGGTCGTCCCCCCGGTCGCCCTGCGGCCGTTCTCCACTCGGCCCGGCGGCGAAGACGCCTCGCATCCGGTCCGCCCAACCCCCCGTTCGACCGCTCTGCCGAGGCGTTCGTGCCGGCTTCCGCGGGCCGGAAACCGGCCATCGCCACCTGCCCTAAGCCATTCTGCCGCCGGGTTGATGGCACGGATGCGGGTCTGCCATGCAACCCATTTCACGTCTACACGCTCCGAGCGAATTCCCCAAGGGAACAAAGGTGAAAAAAATACTGAGTTGCACCGCCTGCTCAGGTCGCGGTCCGCCGGTGCCGGGCTCGGCCGGCCGCGTCACCTTGCCGATGGCGGAGCGGTCCCCATCTCCTCGGCCGAGCCCCGGCTACCGAGGAGGATGCCCGCCATGTTCATCGCCATGAACCGGTTCAAGGTCTACAAGGACGCCACCCAGGACTTCGAGCAGGTCTGGCTCGGGCGCGACAGCCATCTGGGGGAGATGCCGGGCTTCGTCGAGTTCCACCTGCTGCGCGGGCCGGAAGCCGAGGACCACGTGCTCTACGCCTCGCACACGATCTGGGCCTCGAAGGCCGATTTCGAGGCCTGGACCCGCTCGGAGCAGTTCCGCAAGGCACATAGCCGCGCCCCGGGCACGAAGCCGCTCTATCTCGGCCACCCGCAATTCGAGGGATTCGAGACGATCCAGACGGTCGCCCGGGACGCCGCCGCGGCCGGGTGAGGGCCATGCGCCGGGGGGGGCGACTGCCTCGTCCCCCGCTGCCGTGATGGCCGCCGTCAGGCGGCCCTGGGCGGATCGAGCCGCGGCAGGAACGCCGCCAGCAGCCCCACCGCCGGCAGGAAGGCGCAGATCCCGTAGACGAACTCGATACTGGTGCGGTCGGCGATCTCGCCCAGGATCGCGGCGCCGAGGCCCCCCATCCCGAAGGCGAAACCGAAGAACAGGCCGCCCACCAGGCCGACCCGCCCTGGTAGCAGTTCCTGGGCGTAGACCAGGATCGCCGGCATCGCCGAGGCCAGGATGAGGCCGATCGGCACCGTCAGCGCCACGGTCCAGAACAGGTTGGCGTGCGGCAGCGCCAGGGTGAAGGGCAGCACGCCGAGGATCGAGCCCCAGATCACCACCTTGCGGCCGAACCGGTCGCCGATCGGCCCGCCCGCCACCGTGCCGGCCGCCACCGCGCCCAGGAACACGAACAGGTAGAGCTGCGATTCCTGCACCGACACCCCGAAGCGGTGCATCAGGTAGAAGGTGAAGTACGAGCTGAGGCTCGCCATGTAGAAATACTTGGAAAAGATCAGCACCAGCAGCACCGCGATGGTGGCAATCACCTTGCCTTTCGGCAAGGCGCGCAGGGCCGCTCCGCCCTTCTTGCCCCGCGCGGCGCCGGCCCGCAGGCGGTCGCGGTACCAGCGCCCGACGAGGCTCAGCACCACGAAGCCGGCGAGCGCCGCGACCGCGAACAGGGCGACGCTCGGCTGGCCGAGGGGCACCACGATGAAGGCGGCGAGGAGCGGGCCCAGAGCCGAGCCGGCATTGCCGCCGACCTGGAAGACCGACTGCGCCAGGCCGTAGCGCCCACCCGAGGCGAGGCGGGCGACCCGCGAGGCCTCCGGATGGAAGATCGCCGAGCCGAGGCCGACGAGGCAGGCGGCCGTGACCAGCAGCCCGTAGGAGCCGGCATGGGACAGGAGCAGCAGGCCGCAGAGCGAGAGCAGCATGCCGGTGGCGAGGGAGAACGGCATCGGCCGCTTGTCGGTGAATAGGCCGACCACCGGCTGCAGCAGCGAGGCGGTGAGCTGGAAGGCCAGGGTCAGGAAGCCGATCTGGCCGAAATCGAGGGCGTAGGCCTGCTTCAGGAGCGGGTAGATCGCCGGCAGCAGCGACTGGATCATGTCGTTGAGGAGATGCGACAGGCTCAGGCCGCCGAGCACCACCGCCGCCGGTCCCGCCGCGGCGGCGGACGACGCGACCCTGCCCACGGCCTCCGCCTGCGGCGGACCGGTCACCGACGCCTCGACGGCCACGCCGCCCTCGCTCGCTCGCGCATCCATCGCTCGGTCCGCTCCCCCCCTGGCGGCCGCGGGGCCGCTTCGCGCCGCGCCGCCTGTGGCTGATCCAGGGGAGCCGGCGAGCCTCCCATACACCCGCCGGCCCGGTCCGTCCCGTCGCCCGCCGCAGGGCTGGGATGCCGCCGGTCCCGGGCTTGCTGCCTGACCGGCAACCCGCCGGCGACGGCCCGGGAGGCGTGCGGAAACGGCACGGTCCCGCCCGGTCCGTTCCAGCCCGGCACAGACGCGGTCACGGGTCATCTCGCCATGCGACACGAACGGTTCCCCGGGGAGGGCGGCGCCAACCTCGCCTCGTCCGAAGCGCGCGCGGTCTGGAACGCGCTCCTGCCCCGTCGCGGCCGGGCGGCCCTGCGCGTCGCGATCGCGGGCGGCGCGGCGCTGGCCGAGCTCGCGGCGGTGGCCCTGACCGGGCTCGCCTGCGAGATCGTCTATCACCTCGTCTCCTACGAGCGGCAGCCCGACCTCGGCCCGTCGCTCGCGGTCGGGCTGTTCCTCGGGCTGTTCGTGGTGCTGCCGAACGTCGCCCGGGGCGAGTACAGCATCGAGAACTACCTCGCCCGCGCGCCGCATCTGCGCCGGACGGTGAGCCTGTGGCTCGCCGCCTGGGCGGTGGTGCTGGTGCTCGGCTTCCTCAGCAAGACCACCGGCGAGTATTCCCGCGGCGCGGCGCTGACGACCTTCCTGGTCGGCCTGCCGGTCCTGGTGCTGACCCGCCTCGCCACCGTGACCCTGGTGCGCCGGTCGATCACCCCCCGGTCGGATTCCGCGCGCCGCATCCACCTGATCGGCTACGAGGCCGACGTCGCGAGCTTCTACGCCACCCACGACACCGCGGCGCTCGGCCTGAGGGTGATCGGCGTCAGCACCCTGCGCGACGCCCCCGGGGGCGGCGACCCGGAGGCGCGCCGGAGCCAGCTCGCCGAGGACCTGGACCTCAGCGTGTCGGTGGTGCGCTTCCTGCGGCCCGACGACGTCTTCGTGCTGGTGCCCTGGGCCGATGTCGAGGACCTGGAGGCCTGCATCGACGCCTTCCTGCGGGTCCCGGTCGCCCTGCACCTGCGCCCGGGCCGGGTGATGGACCGCTTCAGGGACGTGCGCCTCGGGCGGGTCGGCCTGCTCACCGGGATCAATGTCGGCCGTGCGCCCCTCCCCCCCCTGGAGATCGCCGCCAAGCGCACCTTCGACGTGGTGGTGGCGTCGCTGGCGCTGGTCGCCTTGTCGCCGCTCCTGCTGCTGATCGCCCTGCTGATCCGCCTCGACAGCCCCGGGCCGAGCCTGTTCCGGCAGAAGCGCCACGGCTTCAACCAGGAGGCGTTCTGGGTGTTCAAGTTCCGCAGCATGCGCGCCGATGCCGGTGCCGCCTTCCGCCAGGCGACCCGCGACGACGACCGCATCACCCGGATCGGCCGCATCCTGCGCCGCACCAACCTCGACGAGCTGCCCCAACTCCTCAACGTGATCCGGGGCGACATGTCCCTCGTCGGCCCGCGTCCCCACGCCGTCGCCCACGACCGCAGCTTCGAGCGCCGCATCGCCCTCTATGCCCGGCGCCACAACGTGCGGCCGGGCATCACCGGCTGGGCGCAGGTCAACGGGTTGCGGGGCGAGACCCTGACGGATGCCGACATGCAGCGCCGGGTCGAGCACGACCTGTTCTACATCGACAACTGGTCGCTGTGGTTCGACCTCCGGATCCTGGTGATGACCGTGGTGGCCCGGAGCGCGTTCACGAACGCCTATTGAGGGAGGGGCGCCGTCACGCCCCGGAGCCGGGCCGGAACCGCCGGTCGTAATCCGCCGCGTAGAGCGCGCTCTCGCGGAACTCCGTCGCCCCGAGGGCGGGCCCGACCAGGATCAGCGCCGTGCGCTCCAGGCCGGCCGCGGCGACCTGGCCGCCGATATCGGAGAGGGTGCCGCGCAGCACGCGCTCGTCCGGCCAGGTCGCGCGGAAGACCACCGCGGCCGGGCAGTCCGGTCCGTAATGCGGGACGAGGTCGGCCACCACCGCGTCGACGACGTGGATCGACAGGTGGACGGCGAGCGTCGCCCGGGTCGCCGCGAAGGCGGCGAGGCGCTCCGTGTCGGGCATGGCGGAGGCGCGGCCGCTGGTGCGGGTCAGCACCACCGATTGCGCCACCTCCGGCACCGTCAGCTCGCGCCCGAGGACGGCCGCCGCCGCGGCGAAGGACGGGACGCCCGGGGTGAGGTCGTAGGGGATGCCGAGGCGGTCGAGCCGGCGGGTCTGCTCGGCCACCGCGCTCCAGATCGAGAGGTCGCCGGAATGCAGCCGCGCCACCTCCAGGCCCGCCGCGTGGGCCGACGCCATCTCGTCGATGATCGCGTCGAGGGAGAGGGGGGCGGTGTCGACGATCCGGGCGCCGGGCGGGCACCAGGACAGGATCTCGGGTGCCACCAGCGAGCCGGCATGGAGGCAGAGAGGGCAGCGGGCGACGAGGTCGCGGCCGCGAACGGTGATGAGGTCGGCCGCACCTGGGCCGGCACCGATGAAGTGGATCATGACGACAGGGCGTCTCCGCTGGCGGCGAGCGCGCAGGTGGCGCCCGCAGAGGCGATGCGGGGCAGGACGAGGCGGCCGTCGGGCCCGGCCGCCGCCAGGGCCGCGGCCTCGGCCAGGGACCCGACGCCGCGCAGGGCCTCGATGCGGACCGAGCGGGTGACGACCCGGCGGCCGGCCTCGCGCAGGGCCTCGACCCCGATGGCGACGATCGGCACCCCCAGGGTCTCGGCCGCCGCGCGGATCGCCGGGTCTCCGGCGCGGTCGGCGGCGGTGGCGAGGGCCGCGAGGTGCGCCGACATCAGGTCCGCCTGGCGCAGGCCCTCCGCCACCAGCCCCAGGATCTCCTCGGCCGAGGTGGCATGGCGAAAGCCGATGCCGGCCACGAGGGCGCGGGGCGCCACTTTGGCGGGGGTGCGGACGGGGCCGTGCAGGACGGGCGGCGGCGGGGCGCTTCCCGGGACCCGCGCCTGGATGAGCGCGGGCGTCACGGCTTCGTCAGCGCCCATTGCGTCACCGGCATCGCCGGGCGCCAGCCGGTGAGGTGGCCGACCGGCTCGGCCCGGGCGATCGAGAGGCGCCGCAGGGAGCCGCCATGCTCGGCGTGGAGCCGCAGCAGCAGGGCCTCGCTCTCCAGCGTCACCGCGTTGGCGACGAGGCGCCCGCCCGTCGGCAGGGCCTCCAGCACCGCCGCGACCAGGGCCGGATCGGAGACGCCGCCGCCGAGGAAGGCCGCGTCGGGCGCCGGCAGGCCGGCGAGGCTCGCGGGCGCCCGGCCCACCACGACCCGCAGATCGGGCACGCCGAGGTTCAGCGCGTTGCGGCGGATGCGGGCGGCGCGCTCCTCCCGGGCCTCGATCGCGATCGCGCGGTTCGTCGGATGGCGCAGGCACCACTCGATGCCGATCGAGCCCGAGCCGGCGCCGACATCCCACAGGAGCTGGCCGAGGCGGGGGCGTAGGGACGCCAGGGTGACGGCGCGGATCTCGGCCTTGGTGAGCTGGCCGTCATGCTCGAACCAGGCGTCGTCGAGGCCGGGCGCGAGCGGAACCACCCGGGCGTCCGTCTCGGCGAAGACCTCGACCGCCACCGTGTTGAGCGGGTCGATCCCGCCCTCGGAGAAATCCGCCGCCAGGGCGCTGCGGCGGCGCTCGCGGGGACCGCCCATCGCCTCGAGCACGGTGAGGCGCGAGCGCGGGAAGCCGCGCTCGTTCAGCAACGCCGCGAGCTTGTCCGGGGTCGTGCCGTCCCAGGACAGGACGAGGAGCCGGGCGCCGGGCTGGAGATGCGGGATCACCCGCTCCAGCGCCCGCCCGTGCAGGGTCAGGCAGGCGATCTCGGCGAGCGGCCAGCCGAGACGGGACGCCGCGAGGCTGAAGGCGGACGCTTGCGGAAAGGCCGCGATCTCGGCCGCCGGCACCAGCCGGGCGAGTTCCGCGCCGACGCCGTAATGGAACGGGTCGCCGGTGGCGAGCACGCAGGTCGGTTGGCCGCGCCGGGCGAGGATCATCGGGTAGGCGTCGGAGAGCGGGCTCGGCCAGGCCAGTGTCTCGGCGGCAAGCGGCGCGGCAAGCTCCAGGTGACGGCGCCCGCCGATCACCAGCCCGGCGCCGTCGATGGCGGCGGCGGCGGCGGGCGAGAGCCCGGCACGGCCGTCCTCGCCGATCCCGACGATGGACAGCCAAGGACTCGAGGAGGGCTCGGCGGTGCTCGACATCGCGGGAGCCTCAGGCGAGAAGGCGGCCATGCGCATCCTCATCCTGGGCGGCACCACGGAGGCCGCGTCCCTGGTCCGGCTCCTCGCCGGCCGGCCGGATTTCGACGTCACCCTGTCGCTGGCCGGGCGCACGGCGGCGCCGCTCGCCCTGCCGGTCCGCACCCGCATCGGCGGCTTCGGCGGGGCGGATGGGCTCGCGGCCTACCTGCGCGAGCACGACATCGCGGCGCTCATCGACGCGACCCACCCCTTCGCCAAGGTCATCTCCCGCAACGCCGCCTTGGCCAGCCGGGAGGCCGGGGTGCCGCTCCTCGCCATCCGGCGCCCGGCCTGGACGCGCGAGCCCGGCGACGACTGGCACGAGGTCGACAGCGTGGCGGAGGCCGTGCCGGCCCTGGGCGACGCGCCGCGCCGGGTCTTCCTGACGGTGGGCCGGCTCGAACTCGCCGCCTTCGCGGCGGCCCCGCAGCACCGCTACCTCGTGCGCACCATCGAGCCGGTCGGCGACGCCCTGCCGGGAATCGACGTGACGGCGATCGAGGCCCGCGGCCCCTTCGGCGCGGCGGAGGACGAAGACGTGATGCGCCGCCACGGCGTCGAACGGCTGGTGACCAAGAATTCCGGCGGGACGGCGACCTACGGCAAGATCGCGGCGGCGCGCGCGCTCTCCCTGCCGGTGGTGATCGTGCGCCAGCCGGCGCTGCCGGAGGTGGCCCGCGTGGCGCAAGCCCGCGACGCCCTGGCCTGGTTGGAGGCTCATCGGGCGACGGACCGCGGCGTGTAGACGAAGGGCGCCAGGTCCCCGCGCGGGATCAGCCGCGTCGCGCTCGCGCCGATCATCACCAGGGTCGCCATGTCGGCCTCCGCCTCGCGCGCCTCGGCCAAGGCTAGGATGCGGATCGCCTCGTCGGGCCGGCCGACCGCGCGGGCGAGGATCACCGGCGTGTCGGGCGCGCGATGCTCGGCGGCGAGGCCGAGGGCCGCGCCGAGCTGCCAGGGCCGGGCCCGCGAGATCGGGTTGTAGAGCGCCACCACGAGGTCGGCCGCCAGCACGGCGTTCAGCCGGGCCGTGATGACGTCCCAGGGCTTCAGGTTGTCCGACAGCGAGATCGCGCAGAAATCGCCGCCGAGGGGCGCGCCCACCCGCGCCGCCGCCGCCAGCATCGCGGTGATGCCGGGCTCGACCGTGATGGGGAGCGAGCGCCATGCCGGATCGCCGGCCTCCAAAGCTTCGAACAGGGCGGCCGCCATGGCGAAGACGCCCGGATCGCCCCCCGATACCACCGCGACCCGCCGGCCGGAGGCGGCGAGTTCGAGGGCGTGGCGGGCCCTGTCGACCTCGACCCGGTTGTCGCTGGCGTGGCGCACGAGCCCCGGCCGCTCCGGCACCCGGGCGACGTAGGGAAAATAGCCGATCAGGTCCTGTGCCGCGTCGAGCGCGTCCGTGGCGGCCGGCGTGAGGTAGCGCGGATCGCCCGGCCCGAGGCCGATCACCGTGACGGATCCGCTCACGGCCGGCGTCCCTCGCCCGGCACCAGCACCATCGAGAAGTAAGGCGCCCGGTCGTCCGGCTTCTCGGAGAGCGGCGTCACGGTCTCGCCCGCCATGGTGCCGCGCTCGACATAGACCGCGCGGTCGATCAGCCCGGCCTCGGTCAGCGCCGCGCGCACCTTCGGCAGGTGGCGGCCGAGCTTCATCACCACGGCGGCGTCGGTGGCGCTCAGGCGCGCGACGAGCGTCGCGTGGGGCAGGGTGGCGGGCAGGACCGTCAGCACGTCGTCGCCCCAGGTGATCGGGGTGTTGGCCCGCGTCCAGCAGCCCGACATGCCGGTGACGCCCGGCACCACCTCGACCGGGAACCGGTCCTTCAGGCGGCGCCACAGATGCATGAACGAGCCGTAGAAGAAGGGATCGCCCTCCGACAGGATCGCCACGTCGCGGCCGGCCCCCAGCACCTCGGCGAGGCGCGCGGCCGCCTCGTCGTAGAAGGCGGCGAGGGCCGCGACATAGGTCGGATCCTCGG
This sequence comes from Methylobacterium tarhaniae, assembly GCF_001043955.1. Lineage (GTDB taxonomy): Bacteria > Pseudomonadota > Alphaproteobacteria > Rhizobiales > Beijerinckiaceae > Methylobacterium > Methylobacterium tarhaniae. The sequence goes on from NZ_LABZ01000176.1 coordinate 11,439, forward strand.
GGTGCAACTCGGTGGTGTAGGGGTAGGGGAGCGGCCATTCGCGGGCCGCATCCTGCACCACCGCGTCGGCGATGGTGCGGGCATTGCCGCGCTTGCCGGCCTTGCAGAAATGCACGAGGTGGTGGGCGCGCTCCAGCACCCGCACCGCCCGCACGGTGAGGTAATCCGGGTCGCCCGGCCCCATCCCGACGCCGTAGAGCGTGCCGGTCACGGCGGCACGCGGGGCGGCTGGACTCTCGGCCGGGTCGCCGACCACGAAGGCGGAAGGCCCGTCCATCACTCGACCTCGTTGGCCAGCGCGTTGACGGCCGCCGCCGCCATGGCGCTGCCGCCGCGCCGGCCGCGCACCACCAGGAACGGCACCCTTCCGTCCGCCGCGAGGGCATCCTTCGATTCGGCCGCACCGACGAAGCCGACCGGCACGCCGATCACCGCAGCCGGCGGCGCCACGCCCTCGTCGAGCATCTCGAGCAGGCGGAACAGGGCGGTCGGCGCGTTGCCGACGGCGACGACAGAGCCCGCGAGCCGGTCGCGCCACAATTCCATCGCGGCGGCGGTGCGGGTGGTGTCGAGGCGTTTCGCCAGCTCCGGCACCCGGGGATCGGAGAGGGTGCAGACCACGTCGTTGCCGGCCGGCAGCCGCGCCCGGGTCACGCCGTCGGCGACCATGCGGGCGTCGCACAGGATCGGGGCGCCGCGGCGGAGTGCCGATTCGGCGACCTCGGCGAAGTCCGGCGACAGGTCGATGTCGGCGGGCAGGTCGGTCATGCCGCAGGCATGGATCATCCGCACCGCCACCCGCTCGGCGGCACCGTGGAAGCGCGCGAGGTCGGATTCGGCGCGGATCATGGCGAAGGAGCGCGCGTAGATGGCGGCGCCGTCGCGGATGTAGTCGAGGCGCGGGTTCATGCGGGCTCCCGGAATGCGTCTCTCAGGCCGGAGGGGACATCAAGAGTGGCTGTGATTCGTGTGCTCTCTAGCCGCTCCAGCACGGCACCGAAAGTGAGCACGAGGTCGGTCGGCGTCCCGGCGTTGCCGTCGAGCACCACCCCGTAGAGGCCGTCAGACCGCCCGACCAGGGTGAGGGCGGCGGGACTCGGGCTGGCGCAGCCCTTCGGGCAGCCGGAGACGTGGGCGGTGGCGCCCCGCTCGGCCATGTGTGCGAAGGCGGTGGCGAGGCGGGGTGCGTCCGCTTGCGCGGGCGTGCCGCCGGAGGCGCAGGCCGGCGCGCCCGGGCAGGCGGCGACCGCCCGGCGCGGATCGGCGGGATCGACGATCAGGCCGGCGGCCGCGGCCGCGTCGCGCAAGGTGGCGGCCACCGTGTGGTCCCGGGCGGCCAGGGCGATGCCCCGGCTCGGCGTGAGGGCGAGATGGCCGTCGCCCTGGGTCTCGCACCACGCGGCGAGGCTTTCGAGGAGGGCGGCGTCGCAGCGGCCGAAGGCCAGCTCGGCGAGGAGCGCGCGGCCGTGCAGGCCGGCGGGGCGGGGGG
>NZ_LABZ01000177.1 GCF_001043955.1 Methylobacterium tarhaniae
TCGCCCAGACCGGCACCGGCAAGACCGCCTCCTTCGCGCTGCCGATCCTGCACCGTCTCGCCACCGAGAACGCCGGCAAGCCGGCCCCACGCCGTGGCTGCCGCGTGCTGGTGCTCGCCCCCACCCGCGAGCTCGCCAGCCAGATCGCCGACAGCTTCAAGGATTACGGCCAGTTCCTGAAGCTGACCACCACGGTGGTGTTCGGCGGCGTCACCATCGGCCGCCAGGAGCGGGCGCTCGCCAACGGCGTCGACGTGCTGGTCGCCACCCCGGGCCGGCTCCTCGACCTGATCGACCGCCGCTCGCTCACCCTCGACGGCGTCGAGTACCTGGTCCTCGACGAGGCCGACCAGATGCTCGACCTCGGCTTCATCCACGCCCTCAAGCGCATCGTGAAGCTGCTGCCGGCCGAGCGCCAGAGCCTGTTCTTCTCGGCCACCATGCCGAAGAACATCGCCGGCCTCGCCGACCAGTACCTGAAGAACCCCGTGCAGGTCGCGGTGACCCCGGTCGCCACCACCGCCGAGCGGGTCGACCAGAAGGTCGTCTTCGTGCCGACCGGTTCGAAGCAGTCGCTGCTCGGGACGATCCTGCGCGACGAGTCGATCGACCGGGTGCTGGTCTTCACCCGCACCAAGCACGGCGCCGACCGCGTGGTGCGCGGCCTCGAGCGCGACGGCATCGGCTCGGCGGCGATCCACGGCAACAAGTCGCAGCCGCAGCGCGAGCGCGCGCTCGCCGCCTTCCGGGCCGGCACCTGCCGTGTGCTGGTGGCGACCGACATCGCTGCCCGCGGCATCGACGTCGAGGGCGTGTCGCACGTCGTCAACTTCGACCTGCCGAACGTGCCGGAGGCCTATGTCCACCGCATCGGCCGCACCGCGCGCGCCGGCAAAGACGGCCTCGCGATCTCGTTCTGCAACGACGAGGAGAAGGCGTATCTGCGCGACATCGAGCGCCTGACCCGGCAGAAGGTGCCGGTGATGGCGATCCCCGAGGGCTTCGTGCCCCCGAGCCGCGAGGAGGCCGCGCAAGCCGTGGCCGAGGCCGAGCGTGACCGGCGCCAGCCCGGCCCGCGCGGCCAGCGTCCCGGCGGCGGCCGCCAGGGCCAGCAGCCCGGCCAGCGCCAGGGTCGCCCCGGCGGCGGCCAGGGTCAGCCGCGCCACGGCGCCGGCCGGCCGCAGGAGCCCCGCGAGGCGCGCGCCCATGACGGCCGCGGCGGCCAGGATGCCCGCGGCGGGCATGAGAGCCGGCAGGGCCGGCCGCAGGGCCAGGGTCGTCCGCAAGGGCAGGGTCGTCCCCAAGGCGGCCAGCGCGCGGACGGCAACCGCCAGCAGCGCCCGGCGGGCGGCGGCGGCAACCGCGACGGCCGCTCGATCGGCTGGCTCGACCGCGCCCCGCGCTGAGCCATCGCTTCGCGTCGAATGATCAGAGGCCCGCGCATCCGGAAGGAGCGCGGGCTTCCTGCATTCCGGGGCTGTCGTCGAACGTCTCCGAGCCGGTTCACACGGTGCGGAAGATGGAGAGGGGAGGGCCGCTCGGTGCTGGCCGCCATCGTCGCGCCTCTCGTGACCGACGCCGCGATGCATCCATCGTCCAGCGGGGCCTGCGACGCGCGGAGCCCGACTTGCCGCTCCTGATGCGCCGCGCCGGAAGACCAGGAGCGGGCAGCGCCGACGCGGCAGGATCGACGCCGCAGCGCCATCCGCCTGCGATCGTCACGCCACGCGGCCCCGGCCATGATCGGCAGGACGACGGGGCGAGCCGCCCAGGCGGCCGCCGTCGGTGTCCGTGATCAGTCCAGTCTCGCTTGAGCCGGATCCCTGATCACGATCCCATCGCCGCGCTGATCGCTCCCTGGAGCTTGCGCATTCGCGCTGCGCGACCGGACGGCCTCGCGGCCGCCGGAGCAGCCGTGGCAGATGCTCCCGGTGACATGGCGGACCCTCTTCGCGCTTCGCCGCTCCAGCGCGTGCATCCGCGCCTCAGCCTTGGCCGCCGCCGCCTCGGTTTCCGGCTTCAAGTACAGGTAGGAGCGTAATCCAGTCCCCCGGCCGTCGAGTGCGGGCGGCGGCGTTGGGGCAGGTGCGCCGCGCTCCTGAGCCGACGCAGGGGGAGCTGAGAGGGCCATCATCAGGACAGCAAGGGCAAGGCGCATGGGAGATCTCCGGACTCAGCTCTCCGTTCTTTACCGAAAAACCGGGGCCTCGCGTATCCGGCAGGCTCGCTCTCCTCGTCGGCCGGATCCGGAGCGGTCGGGCATGGTGATCGTGGTCGGGCGCGACGCGCAGACAATCCATGCCCGGCGGAAGGCACCGCGCCGCGTCGGGTCCGTCGCGCCGCAGGCGCCGCGGCCTCGAACAGTTCGGGCCTGCGCCTCCGCCCGATCCCCGATCGGACCGGGCCGCGGGAGCGATGCCGACGGACGTTGTCTCCGATCGGTGCGGCCCCATCTGTTGCCGTGACACATCATGGCAGGAGGGCACCGATGCGCTTCGAACTCTACCGGGACGGCAAGGGCGAGTGGCGCTGGCGCCTGCGGGCCGAGAACGGCGAGGTGGTGGCCGATTCGGGCGAGGGCTATGCCCGCCGCGAGGATTGCGAGCACGGCATCGCCCTGGTGAAGGGCGCGACCAACGCCCGCGTCGTCGACATGACGCTCAAGATGGCCTAGCGGCGGCGCTCCTCGACACACACCGTTCACCCTGTGACGAAAGGCGCGCAACGCTTTCCCGCCCCCGCGCGTTTCCGCCGTCCATGCCTCCCTCCGGAGGCCTGTACGAGTGAGGGACCGACGACGTGCTGAAGACCGTGATGCTGGCCGCTGGCTTGATCCTCGGCGGTGCCGCCGCCCTGCCGCAGGGCGCGACCGCCGCTCCCTTGAGCGAGACCGCCGCCTCTGCGGCCCCGACGACCTGGGCGCAGTACGGCTATTACGGCCACCGCCGCCACTACGGCCCCCGTTACGGCTACGGCTATCGCCGCCATTTCGGCCCGCCCTATGGCCGCGCCTACGGCTTCCGCCGGCACCACCATCACTGGGGGCATCGCGGCGGCTGGGGTCCCGGCCCGCGCGGCTATTATCGCGGTTACTAAAGGGTTTTGCCGGCCGGCCGCCCCATCCGGGGCGGCCTTGCCGCATTCTCGCCGCATCCATGACCTTGGCTGTGCAAGCCTGGCCGTTCCGGCGGCCGGGCTTGGCTCATGGCGGGTCGGCTCGTCGAGCAGGCCTGCCCCACAACCAAGGGGAACCGGAATGCCACATACCATCGCCGAGCGCCGCCGGCGCATCGAAGCGCAGCTTCAGGACTACGAGCGGATGCTCGCCGAGATCCGCTCCTCGGCGGGCCTGGGCGCCAACAGCCGCGCCCTCCAGTTGCAGCACGCCCGCCTGATCTCCCAGGCGCGCACCGAGCTGGCTTCGCTCGACGCCGAGCTGGCCAGCCTCTAGCGGCAGGCGATCCCCGGTCCCGCGGCGTTACGCGGGACCCTCGAGGGCGGCCCGGGCCGCGTCGTAGATCGCCACGATCTCCTCGGGATAGATCTGCATCGGCGGCGTCAGCAGTTCGGCCCGCGTCCACCAGCGATACTCGGCCAGGACTTCGACCTCGTTGGGCGTCCAGCCGTCGCGGGAGAGCGGGGCGGTTCCGGTCCGCACCGCGAAGAAGCGCTCCCGCGCCGCCACCCACTCGCCATCCGACAGCTGCATGGTGAAGCGGCACTCGGCGACCTCGGGCGCCGTCTCCGGGCAGGTCAGGCCGGTCTCCTCGCGCAACTCCCGCATGGCGGCCTGCGCGAAGGTTTCGCCCGCCTCGACGCCGCCGCCCGGCGTCGCCCAATATTCCTCTCCGGCCAGCGCCCCGGTTCGGAAGACGAAGCGGAACAGCAGCAGCCGGCCCTCGCCGTCGAGGACGAGGAGCCGGGAGGCGGGGCGCTCGCGCATGCCCGCCTAGTGGTACGGGTCGGCGGCGTCGCGCAGGCCGTCGCCGAGGAAGTTGAAGGCCAGCACCACGATCACCACCGGCAGGATCGGCGCCAGCAGCCACGGATGGAGCTGCACCGCTGCGAGGTTCTGCGCCTCGTTGAGGAGCACGCCCCAGCTCGTCACCGGCGGGCGCAGGCCCAGGCCCAGGAAGGACAGGGCCGTCTCGCCGAGGATCATCGAGGGAATCGACAGGGTGGCCGAGGCGATCAGGTGGCTCATGAAGTTCGGGATCAGGTGCCGGGCGATGATCCGGCTCTTCGAGGCCCCCATCAGCTCGGCGGCGCGGACGTAATCCTCCTCGCGCAAGGCGAGCAGCTTCGAGCGCACCGCCCGGGCGAGGCCCGGCCAGTCGAGGAGGCCGAGGATCAGCGTGATGCCGAAGAAGACCAGGATCGGGCTCCAGTTCGGCGGCAGGGCCGCCGAGAGGGCGAGCCAGAGCGGCAGTTCCGGCAGCGAGCGCAGGATCTCGATCAGGCGCTGGATCACGTTGTCGACCCAGCCGCCGAGATAGCCCGCGAGCCCGCCGAAGAAGAGGCCGAGGGCGAAGGACACCGCGATGCCGACGAGGCCGACGGTGAGCGAGATCCGGGTGCCCGAGATGATCCGCGAGAGCAGGTCGCGCCCGAGCCGGTCGGTGCCGAGGAGGAACATCGTTCCGTCCTTCGGCGGGCAGACCAGGTGCCAGTCGGTGTCGATCATGCCCCAGAACGCGTAGCCCTCGTCCCGGCAGAAGAAGCGCAGAGGCTGCACCGTCGTGCGATCGACCGTGTACTTGCGCTGGAAGGTCTCGACGTCGAAGGTGAAGTGGTAGGGGTGGGTGTAGGGCCCAACGAGGCGGCCCTCGTGGAACAGGTGGACCGATTGCGGCGGCGCGTAGAGGTAGTCGCCGTGGCGCTTGGCCGGATTGTAGGGCGCGATCACCTCGACGAACGGGATCAGCGCGTAGAAGGCGATCAGGATCAGCCCCGCCGCCACCGCCACCCGGTGCTTGCGGAACTTCCACCAGGTCAGGCGCCAGGACGAGGCGCGGTCGACGGCGCTGCTCTCCGCCCCCACCGGCTCGGTGCGGCCGGGATCGAACGGGGCGGTGTCGACGAAGTGGTGCGGCCGGTCGCGCAGTTCCAGGCTCATCGGCCGTCTCCCCCGAGGCGGATGCGCGGATCGAGCCAGGCGAGCAGCAGGTCGGAGATCAGCATGCCGATTACCGTGAGCATCGCCACGAACATCAGGATGAATCCGGCCAGGAACTGGTCCTGGCTCTTGAGGGCGGCGAGCAGGATCGGCCCGACGGTCGGCAGGCTGAGCACCAGCGACACCAGCACCGAACCCGAGACGAGATGGGGCAGGAGGTTGCCGATATCGGCGATGAACGGGTTCAGCGACATCCGGAACGGGTATTTCAGGAGCGCCCGGGTCGGCGGCAGGCCCTTGGCGCGGGCGGTGACGACGTATTGCTTGCCCAATTCGTCGAGGAGGTTGGCGCGCATCCGCCGGATCATCGCGGCGGTGCCGCCTAACCCGATCACCAGGGTCGGGACGACGAGGTGGGCGAGCAGCGAGCGGATCTTGTCCCAGGTCCAGGGCAGGCCCGCATAGGCGCTGTCGTAGAGCCCGCCGATCGACACCTCGAACCAGCGGTTGGCATAGAACAGCATCACCAGCGCCAGCAGGAAGGACGGCGTGGCAAGCCCGATATAGCCGATGAAGGTCGCGACGTAGTCCCCGATCGAATATTGCCGCGTCGCCGAGTAGATCGCGATCGGGATCGACACCAGGTGGACGAAGATCACCACCGCCAGGTTGACCACCAGGGTGAGCCAGAGCGCGTCGCCCACCACCTCGCGCACCGGGCGGTCATACTCGAACGACCAGCCCCAATTGCCCTGGATCAGGCCGTTGAAGGCGCCCTCGGGATTGGGCCATAGCCCGATCCACCGCAGGTACTGCTCCCAGACCGGGCGGTCGAGGCCGTATTGCTGCATCAGGAACTGCGCCTTGGCGACGGAGGCCGCCTCGCCCTGCGAGCGCAGCTCGGCGATCTGGTTGGTGAGGAAGTCGCCCGGCGGCAGCTTGATGATGACGAAGACGAGGGCGGAGATGATCAGGAGCGTGACCGCCATGGTGAGGAGGCGGCGGGCGAGGTAGCGGATCACCGCGACGCCTCCTTCGGGTTCGGGCCCCAAAAGAACTGGTCCATGCGGTAGATCCCGATCAAGGCGGTCGGCTTCCAGCTATAGATCTCCTTGTCGGGCACGTTGAGGAGACGGGTCTTGGCGACGACCGGCTGGAGCGCGCCCGTGACGGTGCCGATCACCCACTGGTTCTCGGCGCGGTTGAGCAGCATCTCACCCCAGATCCTGGCCTGCTCGACATTGTCGGCGGTCGCCATCCAGCGGGCGTTGAGGTCGATCAGCACCTTCGCCTCGGGGATGTCGCAGGGCTCGCCCTCCTTGCCCCGCGTCTCGACGTGCTGGCCCCATTTCGGCCAGGCATAGGTATCCTGGTGGACCGGAGCCAGCTCGTCGGGGGACATCTCGGCGGTCGGCATCGCGAGATCGAGCCCTTGCGCGGCCACCATCACGGCGGCGCCCGAATAGGCACGGTTGCGCAGGACCGTGCGGTCCTGCGGCTTGACGAACAGCTTGACGCCGACCTCGCGCCAGAACTCGGCGATGAGGGTCAGGCCGTCGGTGAGCATGCTGCTCTCGCCGTCGGTCTCGACCACGATCTCGAGTTCGCGCCCGTCGGGCAGGAGGCGGATGCCGGCGCCGTTGCGCTGCGTCAGCCCGATCTCGTCGAGGAGGCGGGAGGCTTGGGCCGGGTCGTAGGCGGCATGGAGCGTGCGATATTCGGGCTTATAGAGCGGGCTCTTCTCGACCACCGTGTCGTTGCTCTCGGTGCCGAGGCCGAACAGCAGGGCGTTGTTGAGGGTGCGGCGATCGATGGCGAGCGACAGCGCGCGGCGGTAGCGCAGGTCGCGGTTGAGCTTGCGCCAGACCGGATCGGTGACGGTGAGGTTGGGATAGAGCGCCAGTTCCGAGCCGCGGGCGCTGGGCCAGAGATGGGTGCGGTAGCCCTTGGCGCGCTCACCCTCGCGCAGGATCGGGATGTCCTCCATGTTGAGGCCGCGGAACAGGAGGTCGGCCTCGCCCGCATTGGCCTTGGCGGCGAGGAGCCCGCCCGCCGCCACGTCCATGAAGACTTTGTCGATATAGGGCAGCTGCTGCCCTTTGACGTCGACCCGGTGGTAATAGGGGTTCCGCACGAAGACGAAGCGGGCCGCCGGTGCCGTATTGGTGACGCGCCAGGGCTGGAGCGTCGGCAGGTCGGGATTGGTCTGCTCGAACATCGCGTCGAGCCGGTTGTGGAGCGCGGCCCAGCCCTTGACCTTGGCCTGCTTCACCAGCGGCTCGATCTCGGCCTTCGGCGTGTAGCGCGGATTGAAGCGCTTCAGGTAATGGGCCGGCCGGTAGATGAAGGGATCGCGCGGCGAGGCCAGCTCCGGCAGGAAGCGGGGATTCGGCTTGTCCCAGGTGAAGCGGACGTGCAGCGGATCGATCACCTCGAAGCGCGGCGGCTGGCCGTCGACCATCATGAATTCCGGCGGGCCGGACGGGCTCAGCTCCTTGTCGAGGGCGACGTCCTCCCACCAGTAGCGAAGGTCCTCCGCCGTGAAGGGCTGGCCGTCGGACCAGCGATGGCCCTCGCGCAAGGTGAAGGTATAGACCTTGTCGCCGTCGTTCTCGATCCTCTCGAGAAGATCGGGCTTGAGCGCCAGGTTCTTGTCGTAGCCGACGAGGCGGGTATAGCTGTAGGTCGAGATGTAGCGGATGTCCCGGGCCTTCGAGACCAGGGTGACGACGTCGCCGCCGGGCTTGCCGATCTGCTGGCCCTGGGCCATGGGGTCGACGACCAAGGGTTGCTTGGGCAGGCGGTCGGAGGCGGATTCGGCGGCGTGAACGGGGAGGGTGCCCAGGAAGAACAGCAAGGGCAGGGCGATGCGCGCCCAACCCTCCCCCCTCTG